>DATJHO010000062.1:0-8629 GCA_035493835.1 Devosiaceae bacterium | reverse complement strand
AGCCATAGGCGCCGGCGAACTTGCCGAGCGTCACGAGGTCTGGGCGCTGGGTGGCGATCTTTTCGACCACGTCGGGCGCGAGGGCCGGCGAGCCGCCGTTTTTGGCATAGTCGAGCGCCGCGTCCTCGGTTGCCAGCCATTGCAGGAATTTCACCGCGCCCGGCTTGTTCTTGGCGTTCTTGTTGAGCCCCAGGCCGAGGCCGTGAATATGGTCGAACCGGCCATCGGGGCCGGCGGGTGGCGCGACGATGGCGACCTTGTCGGCAATCGCCGGGGATTTGTCCTTGTTGGTGAAATCGGCGGCCGCAGCGTTCCACTGCAAAGCCGTCGCCGCCTGGCCGGAGCCGAAGGCGGCGTTGGTTTCAGGATATTCGTAGCTCAGCGAATCCCTGGGCGTGGCGCCGGCATCGTAGAGCGTCTTGTAGAGTTTCAGGCTGGTCCGGTACGCATCGGAATCGACGGTGATGTTGCCCTTGTCATCCATCCAGTTGCCGCCATAGGAACGCGGCAGGTTCTGGAAGACCATCATGTTGAACAGCAGATTTTTCATCTGCAGCACGGTGCCGTAGCGGACCGGGCTCTTGGGGTTGACCGATTTGGTGAAATAGAGCGCCGTTGCTGCCCAATCGTCCCAGGTCCACTGGTCCGGATCCTTCGGCTCAAGCGCCTTGCCGAGATATTTCTGCGCGATCTGCGCATAGGTCGCCTTGGCGCTCGGGTCCTTCAGCAGCGCATCGATCAAGTCCTTGCGGTAATACATGAAGTGCGTCGAAAGATCGGTCGGCACGCCGTATTGCTTGCCCTCGTACTGCATGGTCTTCAGCACCGGTTGGCCAAAGACCTTTTCGGCGCCCGGCCCGAGATCGATAGTGTCCATGTAGGGCGCATAGCGGCCGATGGCGTAGGTGGCGACGAGGTTGACGTCGAAGGCGTTGGAGCCTGCCGCCATGTCCGTCTGCAACTTGTCGTAAAAGCCATCGCGGTTGAAGAAGATCAGGTTGACCTTGTCGTCGTCGCTGACGCCGGGCATGGCGTTATAGGTTTTCACCACGGCCCGCAGCGCCGTTTCCTCCGAACCGCCCGGCCAACCGAGAACGGTCACGGCCGCCTGGGCCGCCGTCGAGAGCGCCAGCGAAGCAGCCAAAGCCACCAGCACGGACAGCTTTTTTGCAGACGTAAGCATTTGTTCCCTTCCTTTGACGTTGGTTCAGAGAGAGGTGGCGGCCAAGTCTGCGACGCCGATCAGGCCGGCGCGAACGCCGAGCCTTGCCGGTACGATCCTCGGCCGTAGTCTAGAGCGAAACTGTGGCAGGTGCGCGCGAACCCGGTCGAGGTACCCAGGGGCGAGGCCGATGCCGCCCCCGATGACGATCCGCTTGGGATCGAAGACCAATTGCAGGTCCTGGCAGAGCAACGCCACCTTGCGCGCCGAGGCTGCAACAATCGCCTCCGCCCAGGGGGCATTGCCGTTGGCGGCGGCGGCGAACACCTGCTGGGCATCCACATCGTGCCCCGCCCTTGCCGCCTCCTGCGCGATCCAGCGGCCGGAAACCTCGTTTTCGAACGGCGAAACCCCGTCCGCGGAGGGCGAGCGCAGCAGCCCGAAATGGCCGGCGAGCCCGAGCAGGGGCCTTCCGTTGATGACAACGCCACCACCGATGCCAGTCGAGATGGTGAGAAAAACCAGATCCTCGCGCTCGCCGGCCCCGAACCGGTACTCGCCCCAGGCGGCCGCCTGTGCGTCGTTGGCGATCAGGGCCGGCGTGCCGAAAATCTCGGTGAGCCGTGCCGCCAGCGGATAGTCGTCGGGGATAGGCAGCGTGGCCGGATTCATGGCCGACCAGTGCTGATCGAGCGCCAGTCCCGTTACCGCCGCGCCGACCGAAGCGTATTTGCCGCGCCAGTCGCGGGCACGTTCGGCGATCGCCTCGACCCAGCCATCCGGCCCGGCCGTGCGATCGGTCGGGATCGAAATTTCCTCCAGCACCTCGATGCCGCGCGTCAGCGCCGCCGACGTCTTGGTGCCGCCGATGTCGATCGCAAGCACCGGCTCGCGCTCGACCGCGCGCGCCGCGTGCTCGACCGCCTCGCGAAACCAGGCGGTTGCATGTTCGGTGCGGGTGATGGCCGAGCCGACCACCACCGTCCAGGCCCCGCAGCGCAAGGCCTCGGCCGCCTGCGCGGGAGTTCGTATCCGGCCCTCCGCCACGACATAGAGCGTGAGCTTCGCCATCGCTGCGATCAGCGGGAAATCCGGTTCCACGGGCATCGGTCCGCCCGTATAGCCCGAGAGCGTCGAGCCGATGATATCGACCCCGGCGGCCAGCGCTTGGCGTGCATCCTCGAGATCGGAGCAATCGGCCATGGTGAGCTTGCCCCGAGCCTTGATAGCGGCAATCAGTTCGGGAACGCTGGCGGGCCGCGGCCGGCGGGTCGCGTCGAACGCAACGATATCCGCTCCGGCCTCGGCCAGAGCGACGGCCTGCTCCACCAGCGGCGTGATCCGCACCTCGGTATCTTCGCGATCTTCCTTGATGATCCCCACGATCGGGGCATCGGTCGCTTGGCGCACGGCCCGCAAATAGGGGAGCGACTCGATCCTCAGCGCCTTGGCGCCGCCGGCGATGGCAGCGAGGGCAAAGCCCACGACCGCTTCGGCATTGTCCATCGGCCCGCCGGGCACCGGCTGGCAGGAGACGGTCAAGCTGTGCTTCAGATCTTCGATACGCAACGGGCACTCCTCATTGGAATGTCACGATAGCGACACGATACCAGGTTGCAACCAGTAAAATGCTGGTCTTATCGCCGGAGCTCCAGGACGAAGTCGTAAACGTCGCCTCGATAACGGGTTTCGGAGAACTCCACGATCTGCTCGTCGGCGAGAAAACACCGGCGCTCAACGATCAGCAGCGGCGCGCCTTCCTCGCAGCGCAGCAGGGTGCTGTCCCGCTCCGAAGCCGGGCGTGGGCGCATCCTCTGGATCGCCCGCTGCGGCATCGCCCCGAGCTGGTTGAGCGTCTCGTAGAGCGAATCCACGACCAGGGCCGGCGAGGGCAGGAAGCGGGTCGGCACGGTCGAGGTTTCGATGGCGACCGGGGCATCATCAGCCGTCCGGATGCGCTGCAAACGCACCACCTGCTGGCTGGTCGCAACGCCCAGCGCCATCATCTCAGCCGGTGAAGGGCGGGCTATGTCTTTGGAAACCCAAACGCATCCCGGGCGGAAACCGCGCGAGGTCATGTCCTCGGTAAAGCTCGTGAGCGTCGACAGCGATTTCTCGACATGCGAGGCAATCTCGGTCCGCGAGCCATGGCTGCGCCGCACCAGCCCGTCCTCGACCAGCGCCTCGATCGACTTGCGCACCGTCACCCGCGATAGCGACAGCCCCTCGGCAAGGACGCGTTCGCCGGGCAGGCCGTGGCCCGGTTTCAGCGCCCCGGACGCGATCTGCACCTCGAGCGCCTGCTTCAGGCGCTTGTAGAGCGGCATCGTGGTGTCAGCCGACTCGACATCCCGCCGGAGCTGCTCCAGCAGCGGGCCGTTTTGCATGTCTTCCTCCGGGCTGTTGATGGTGCGGGGTGCCGCAGCGCCTCTGGGGGATATAACCAAATTTTTGCAGTGGAGCTAGACTGGTATTATCCGGTGCCCTGGCATCAGGCGTGTTTGAGGACCCGTCGCAGCGCTCCCATGCCCCTTGCATGGTCGGGAGGGACCTGCCGCGCTCTAATGATTTCGGTCGGGTGTGGCGGCGAAATCAGGGCTGCTAGTCTGCTCCGAACGTTGCGGGAGGAGAGCGTGGCCAATTTCGGCATTGATTGGCACCGGATGGGCGATGGCTATGCCCTCGGCGTCGAGGCCCTGCCCAAGTTCGTCCGCACGGAATGGTTCCTCGCGCCCGCCATGCTCTCGGCGGTCGCGTTTCTCGCTTTCGGCGACGCGCTCTTCGACCGGCTTGGCGATCCGCTCTGGCTGGCCTTCGTTTTCGGCTGGCTGTTCGCGGTGGTGCTGGGCTCGGCGCTGTCGGTCGTTCGTCATGCCGATCACGTAGCGGCGCAACTGGGCGAGCCCTACGGCACGCTGATCCTCACCCTTTCGATCACCGCCATGGAGGTGATCGGCATTTCCGCCGTGATGCTGCACGGTGCGAACAATCCGACGCTGGTTCGGGATACGCTCTTTGCAGTGATAATGATCGTCCTCAACGGCATGGTCGGGCTGTCGCTGCTGGCCGGGGCCTGGCGCCGACGCGAGCAGCATTTCAACCTGCAGGGGGCCAATGCCTATCTCGGGCTGATCGTGCCGCTCGCCGCCCTCAGCCTCATCATGCCCAACTTCATGCGGCCGACCCACGGGCCATTTGGCCCCGGCGCCCCGCAGATCGTGCTGGGGCTGATGTCGATCGGGCTATACTGCACTTTCCTGCTGCTGCAGGCCGGCCGGCATCGCGGCTATTTCGCCGAGCGTGGCGTCGAGGCGCAGGAAGTGCCGCGGCCCCCTTCCGACATGCCGCTCTGGCTCGATGCGCTGCTGCTCGTTGTCTACATGGTCCCGGTGGTTTTCCTCGTCGAGCAATTGGCGCTGCCGATCGACTATTTGATCGAAACGGTCGCGGCGCCCACGGCCATCGGCGGAGCGATCATGGCCATATTGGTGGCGACCCCGGAGGCGATCGGGGCGGTGCGCGCCGCCAGCGCCGATCACCTGCAGCGCTCGATCAACATTTTTCTCGGCTCGGTGTTGTCGACCATCGGGCTGACGGTGCCGGCCATGCTGCTCATCAGCCACCTGACCGGGCACCCGGTCACGCTCGGGCTCGAACACTCCGATGTGGTGATGCTGGTGCTGACGCTGGCGGTGGGCATCATCACCTTCGCCAGCGGGCGCACCAACGTCCTGCAAGGGGCGGTGCACCTGCTGCTGTTCGTGGCCTATCTGCTGTTGCTGCTGTCCCGGGGGTGAGCGCCGCAGCCGATCAGATCACCCGCGGTAGTTCGGCCATGGTATCGAGCACGATGTCGGCCCCGAATTCCTCCAGCGGGGCAGGGGTGTAGCCGCCGCGAATGCCCACCGCATAGATGTTGCCGGCCTTGGCGGACTCGATGTCGTTGCCGCTGTCGCCCACCATGATCGCCTCCGCCGGCGGAACGCCAAGCTCCTCCAGCGCAAAGAGCAGCATGTCGGGCGCGGGTTTGCGCGCCAGCAAGCGCCCATTCACCGCCGGGCGGTCGCCGAGAACCAGGTCGAAGTCATTTAGCAGGCCCATATGGCTGAGGATTTCCTCGCAGAATACCTCGGGCTTGTTGGTGACGATGGCGAGCTTGATGCCTCGGGCGGCGAGCGCATCGAGGGCTTCGCGAACGCCAGGCATCAGCACGGTCTTGGCGACGAGGTGGCGGGGATAGATCTCCATCATCCGCTCCACCATCATGGCGTGCCCCTCCGCATCTAGCGGGCGGCCCGCGGCGATGAAGGCGCGCTCGACGAGGGTAGGAACCCCGCGCCCGACCATTTTCCGCACCGCCTCATCCGGCTGCCGCGGCAGGCCCTCGGTCGCCAGCAGTTCGGCGACGGCCTCGGCGATATCGGGCACGGAATCGATCAGCGTCCCGTCGAGATCGAACAGCGCGGCGCGCACCCGGGTGGGTTTTGACGAGTTGGCGGTTTGCAAGTGAGATAGCCCTATTGTGAAGAGGATTGAAGCAGTCGTGTGCGCCATAGCATTTCCGCGCGCGCTCTTCGACCCCGAGCCGTGCCGCAGCGATCCCTCCCCCTTGAGGGGCTTCGAAGCGACCCGAAGGGCAAATCGCTCCTGTGGAGCGATTTGGGAGAAAAAGGCGGCGGCAGCGGCAGGGGTGGCGGCAGCCGGGTGGGGGTCGTTCCACGAGCACTGAGTTTGCGGCAACACCCCCCACCCCGGAGGAGGACGATGTTGCACCGACCCGCGCGTCACATTGCTCCTCTTTCCCTGGCCTGGAATGCCGCGCTCCCCTGGTCATGGCCGGGCTTGCCCCGGCCACCCATGATGCCTTGCCACGTCCACTCTCAGTACGGGAAAGGCCTCATGAGTCCCCGGTCAGGCCCGGGGGTATGATGATGTGGCAAAGGGCGCGACCAAACGCTGACGCGGCGCCGGCAGCACCTCGGGCAGGCGCTTGCACCTGCGTCAACTCACCCGGATCACGCTCTAGCCTGAACACCGCCGCCGCCCGTGGAACCGGAAGCCCCGTCAAAGGTTTTGGCCGGGCCCCATTCCCAGAGACCGCCCCCATGCTCGACAAGTCTCTCCCATTGCAGTCCTTCTTTCCGACCCAACGTTTCACCGAAATGAAATTCGGCACCCGGATCACCGCCAGCGGCACGCGCTTCCGGCTGTGGGCGCCATTGGCGCAATCGATCGGGCTCCGGCTCGAGGGCGAGCCCGAGATGCAGCCCATGCAGGCACTGCCGCGCGGCTGGTTCGAACTCGAGGTCGAGGGGGTCGGCCACGGCGCGCTTTACCGCTTCATCCTGCCCGATGGCACGCCGGTGCCCGATCCCGCCTCGCGCTTCCAGCCGCAGGACGTACTTGGCCCGAGCGAGGTGATCGATCCCCGCCGCTACCAGTGGCAGGATGTGGGCTGGGTCGGCCGCCCGTGGGAGGAGGCGGTGCTCTATGAGTTGCACCTGGGCACCTTCACCCCCGAGGGCACGTTTCTCGCCGCGATCGAAAGGCTGGACCATCTGGTCGATCTCGGCATCACCGCCATCCAGCTCATGCCGGTCAATGATTTTCCGGGGCGCTGGAACTGGGGCTATGACGGTGCGCTGCCCTTCGCCCCGGATTCGACCTACGGCCGCCCGGAGGACCTCAAGGCGTTGATCGATGCCGCCCACCAGCGCTCTGTAATGGTGCTGCTGGATGTGGTCTATAATCACTTCGGGCCGAAGGGGAATTACCTTCCCAAGTACACGCCCATCTTCAACCCCGCGCATTCAACTCCCTGGGGCGATGCGGTGAATTTCGACGGCGAGGGCTCGGAGATGGTCCGCGACCTGATGATTGCCAACGCCCGCTACTGGCTGCAGGAATACCACTTCGATGGCCTGAGGCTCGATGCGGTGCACGAGATCCGGGACGAGGGGTTCAACCACATGCTGCACGACCTGGCGCTGCAGGTGCGCGGGGCGACCGACGGGCGTTACACCCATCTGGTGCTGGAGAACGAATTCAACGATCCCAAATGGCTGCGGCGCACCTTCGACCTGCGCGCCGGGCTCTATGATGCGCAATGGAACGACGACGTCCATCACCTCATCGACGTCGTCATGATCGGCGAGCGATCGAATTATCAGGCCGATTATGCCGACAGGCCCGACTGGTTGGCGCGGGCGCTAGCGACCGGCTTCGGCTATCAGGGCGAGTTGACCCACACCACCCAATTGCCCAAGGGTGGCCCGAGTGCTGACCTGCCCCCTATGGCGTTCGTCTCCTTCATCCAGAACCACGACCAGATCGGCAACCGGCTCTTCGGGGAACGCGTGGCCGAACTCGCCGAGCCACGCCGCATGCGGGCCGCCATCGCCCTTTACCTGCTGGCGCCGCAGATCCCGCTGCTGTTCATGGGCGAGGAGTGGGGGACGAAACGCCCGTTCCTGTTCTTCTACGACGTCGATCCCGAGTTTCACGAGGCTGTCGTTGTCGGGCGCAAGGAGCGGTTCGGCGCATATGTCCCCAAGGAGAAGCGGGGGATCGAGCCACCCGACCCAATGGCCGAATCGAGTTTTCTCGAGTCAAAACTCGATTGGAGCGAGCTGCAGCAAGGCGATGCCGCCGACATCCTCGCGCTCTACCGCGAACTGATCCACATCCGTACCACCGAAATCGTGCCGTTGCTGACCGGCGTCGAGGGCTATTCCGGCAGCTATGAGATGGTGGGCGGGCAGGGGTTCAAGGTCGAGTGGCGCCTGGCCGGCGGCAAGCGGCTGACGCTCCTCGCCAACCTCACCGACGAGCCGCTCGACGGCATCGAGGTGTGGCATGGCCGGCATCTGTGGCTCGAAGGGGTTGCGACAGGGACCACGCTTGAGCCCTGGAGCGTCGTCTGGAGCCTTGCCGATGCGGGCGAAGACGAGCCGTGAGCGGCGCGCCGCCGATCCCGCGCGCCACCTACCGGCTGCAGCTCAACAAGGATTTCCGCTTCGCCGATGCCGGCGCACTCGCCCCGTATCTGGGGCGCCTCGGCATCAGCCACGCCTATCTGTCGCCGATCCTGAAGGCCCGGCGCGGCAGCACCCATTGCTACGACACCGTCGATCATGCGGAGCTCAACCCGGAGCTCGGCACCTACGAAGACTTCTTCCGGATGGCGGCGGCGTTTCGCGCCGAAGGGATCGGCATTATCGCCGATTTCGTGCCCAATCACATGGGCATCGGCGGCGACGAAAATCCTTATTGGCTGGATGTGCTCGAACGGGGCAGGGGCAGCCGCTACGCCGGGTGGTTCGATATCGCCTGGGGCCCCTATGAGCCGACGCTGTCGGGCAAGGTGCTGGTGCCGTTCCTCGCCAAACCCTATGGCGATGCCCTCACGGAGGGTGACCTTGAGCTGAGATTCGAGGCCCTAACCGGTAGTTTCGCCATCTGGCTGCA
>DATJHO010000061.1:0-15111 GCA_035493835.1 Devosiaceae bacterium | reverse complement strand
ACCATGTCCAATACGCGCTCGACATCGTTGGCGCCGTTGATGAGGTCAACGCATTCGTTGGCGACCTGCGGCAGGCGGGAACGATCATAGCCGGCAAAAACCGGCAATTGCTCGATCAGCGTCTCGATGCGCGCCAATTCGCGATCCGTCATTGCCGCGTCGGCCGAAGCGGCCACGACCATCAGGTAAATCAGTGCGTCCTGCGACGATAGCTGCATCACGTGGTCTCCTCGTGTCCCGCGCCTTGCGGCTGGTACCGCCCGGGCTGCCGGCAACCCGGGCCCGCGCGCTTTCGGCAAGCATTGACGACAAGCGCGCGAGGATGCAACACACCTTGAAGCCTTTCCGAAAAGATGAGCCCTGCCGTGTCGCCCGCACCGTTGCCGACCCTCGATCCCGCCTTTTTCGACGCCGCCCAGACGGCGCGCGCCTGGCCGTTCGAGGAAGCCCGGAAACTGGTCGAGCGCGTCAAGCGCACCGGCCAGCAATTCGTGCTGTTCGAGACCGGCTATGGCCCGTCGGGGCTGCCGCATATCGGCACCTTCGGCGAGGTGGCGCGCACCACCATGGTTCGCACCGCCTTCCGCCTGCTGACGCGCGACGAGATCCCGACACGGTTGCTGGCCTTCTCCGACGACATGGACGGCTTCCGCAAGGTGCCTGGGAACGTTCCCAACCAGGAGATGATGGCGACTTTCCTCGGCAAGCCGCTGAGCCGCGTGCCGGACCCGTTCTCAAACGAATATCCAAGCTTTGGCGCCGCCAATAATGCGCGCTTACGCGCCTTCCTCGACAGCTTTGGCTTTTCGTATGAGTTCGCCTCCTCGACCGACTATTATGGCTCTGGCCGCTTCGATGAGGCGCTGCTCCGGATGCTTGCCTGCTATGACGAAGTGATGGAGATCATGCTCCCCAGCCTCGGCGACGAGCGGCGCGAGACCTATTCGCCCTTCCTGCCGATCTCGGAAGTCAGCGGCAACGTGCTGCAGGTCGCTATCCTCGAGCGCAATGTCGAAAAGGGCACCATCGTCTATGTCGACCCCGCCGATGGCGAACGGCACGAGACGGTCGTCACCGGCGGCCGGGTGAAGTGCCAATGGAAGCCGGACTGGGCGCTGCGTTGGTTCGCGCTCGGCGTCGATTACGAAATGGCCGGCAAGGACCTGATCGACAGCGTCAAGCTCGCGAGCCGGATCGTGACGGTGCTCGGCGGCACGCCGCCCGAGGGGTTCAACTACGAGCTGTTCCTCGACGACCAGGGCCAGAAGATTTCGAAGTCCAAGGGTAATGGCCTCACGATCGATGAATGGCTGAGCTACGCCTCGCCGGAGAGCCTTAGCCAGTACATGTTCCAAAAGCCCAAGACGGCCAAGCGGCTCTATTTCGACGTCATCCCGAAGGCGGTCGACGAGTATTATCAGTACGTTGCGGCCTATCAGAAGCAGGATGTCGGGCAGCGGCTGGAAAACCCCGCGTTTCACGTGCATTTCGGCAACCCGCCGCACGTGGACATGCCGGTGACCTTCGGGCTGCTGCTCAACCTGGTCTCGGCCGCCAATGCCGAAGATGTCGCGGTGATGTGGGGCTTCATTTCGCGCTACGTGCCCGGCGCCACGCCCGAAACGCATCCCGAGCTCGATCGACTCGCGGGTTATGCCGTGCGTTATTTCAACGACCGCGTGAAGCCGACCAAGACTTTCCGTGCGCCTACCGACAAGGAGCGGGCGGCGCTGCAGGATCTCGCCGACCAACTGGTTGGGCACGAGGCCTCGACCGATGCGGAGATGCTGCAGAACCTCGTCTTCGAGGTTGGCAAGGCGCACGCGTTCGACCCGCTGCGCGACTGGTTCACAGCCATCTACCAGGTGCTGCTCGGCGCCGACCAGGGCCCGCGCTTCGGCTCCTTCATCGCGCTCTACGGCGTGGCCGAAACGCGCCAGCTCATCCTCAATGCGCTCGCCGGGAAACTGGTGAAGGCGGCGTAGGGGAGGCACGCCCCCTCATCCCACCGTCTCCCTCCCCCTTGCTGGGAGGGGGCCGGGGTGAGGGGGCTTGCCTAGGCACTGCTTGGGAAACACCCCCACCCAGCTGCCGCTCCCCCCTCAGGGAGGAGGGAGATTTGTGGCTCGGTTTTGCGATCCCATCGCTGCCTCCCCCTTGTGGGGAGAGTGAGAGCGTCAGCGCCAGGGTGGGGGTCCAACCCCAAGCGCCTGCATATGTGGCTCGCCCCCACCTGCCTGCCGGCATATCTCCCTCAGGGAGGAGGGAGATATGCGGCGCGCCCCTCCATGAAACCCGCGCGATCGCGAAAACGTTAAGGGTCATCGCAACCAGCTCGCTGAGCGCCATGCCCAGACGATATCACGTGATCCTGAATTCCCGGTCCGGGACCGCCCTTGGATTGAATATCGCCGCCGACGCCGTGAAAGCCTATTTCGGCGACGCGGCAGACCGGGTGAGCGTTGACGCGGACATGGACCTGCCGCTGGACGAGCGGGCGCAGCGGGCGCGATGGATTAATGCGGAAGTCATAGTGGCGGCGGGTGGGGACGGCACGGCTACGGCAGTTGCAAGCGCAATTGTCGGCACCGACAAGACGCTCGCGGTTCTGCCGCTCGGCACCGTCAACACCCTCGCGCGCGACCTCGGGGTGCCGCTCGATCTTTCACTCTGGGGGCCGGCGATCGAGGCCATGTCGCCCCAACTGGTCGATGTGGGCGAGGTGGATGGCCGCATATTCCTTCACAACGTGGCGGTGGGGCTCCTTCCCGCTCTGGTTGTCGGACGCGAGTATGTTCGCGGCCTGCACGGGCTGGGTGCCAAACTCGCCTTCATGCGCTTTTTCCTGCGCCGCCTGTTCCGGGCGCGGCGGTTCGCGGTCGAAATCACCGACAGGAGCGGGATGAAGCTGGTCCGCCGCGTCGTCGCCCTGGCGGTCGGCAACAATGAATATGATGAGGCGCTCGGGCGCTTTCTCACACGCGAGCGGCTCGATGGCGGCAGCCTGGGCCTGTACCTCATTAAGCATCTTAGTTTTGGCGACCTGGTGCGGCTCGTGGCCGAGATGCTGATCGGCAAATGGCGTCAGGATCAGGTGCTGGAGATCGAGGCGGTCAACGCGCTGACCGTGCGTACGCGAAAACCGCGGCTCAAGGTGATGCTCGACGGAGAACTGGCCATGCTCGACGTGCCGCTGCAATTCAGGATCAGGCCCAAGGCCCTGTCGGTGCTCGCCGCCGCTCCCGCCCAGTCCACCGGAGCCGTCGCCGCCGTTCCCGCGGAGAGCTGACAGCGTGCGCATCGCCCACATTTCGGACCTCCATTTCGGCCATCACGACGCAAGACTGGCTGAAACCCTTGCGGCCGATATCGCCAGCCAAAACCCCGATCTCGTGGTGGTCAGTGGCGATTTTACCCAGATCGGGAGCCGGGCCGAGTTCGTTGCTGCCCGCACGTTTCTTGACCGGCTGACCGCGCCGGTCTTTGCCGTGCCGGGCAATCACGACGTGCCGGCCGTTGATCTCATGCGGCGCTTCCTCGACCCATATGGCCATTACCGCCGCTACATTTCTCCCGATCTCGAGCCGCTCCTCGAGGTCGACGGGGTCGCCATTGCCGGGCTCAAGACGGTAAGGCGACTGCGGGCCGGGCTCAACTGGGCCCAGGGCACCATCGGCCGGCGCCAGCTGCTGACCCTTGCCGCGCGGTTCGGCAAGGCCTCGCCCGATGCGGTCAGGATCGTGGTCGCGCACCATCCGCTGCTCTTGCCCGAAGAGGCCATGCAGAAGCCGATGCGGCGCGTCGACAATGCCGACCGCGCGCTCGAAGCCTTTGCCCGGCTCGGCGTCCGGCTGGTGCTATCGGGGCACTTCCACCTTTCCTATGTCCGCAAGCGGGAGAATGGGGGCGCGGTGGTCTCGGGGCTGCCCAAGGGGGCGCGGGAGTCGGCAGTCGCGCCCATCCTCGTGGCGCAGGCCTCCTCGACCATTTCCACCCGCCTCCGCGGCGAACCCAATGCCTATAACCTCATCGACATTGTTGGCCGGATGATCACCGTGACCGTACGCGAATGGCGCGGCGAGGCCTGGTTCACCCGCGACAAGGCCTCGGCGAGCGCCTGAAAAACGGTACATATTTCTGCTCATTTCCAGGCGTTGGGTCCGTTCCGATGTTCTGATATTATGAAAGGTCTCGGCCCCCTGCTACCAGTACCCACCGGATGCCAGACCTGCCGTGCCAACCCAAGATCGAGTTTGCCTGCCCCCGCATATCTCGCCCGAAAATGTGCTGGCCAACCCGCACTTTGCGGCAGCGCGCGCCCGCTATTTCGGGCTGATCCTGGCGATTTATGACAACAATCCATTTCTGGCGCGGCTGTTCGGCGACTCGGCACGGTACTCGGTGTTTCTGACGGCGCTGCGGCTGGATGCCTTGCAGGTGCCGGACGAACCCCCAACCTGGCTCACCCAGCGCAGCATCGGCAACGCCGTTGGCCCGGCCGGCATCCTGAGCCAGCGCACACTGACAAATTGCATCTCGCGGCTGTGCCAGACGGGTTATCTGACAAAGCACCCCGCCCCGCAGGACCGCCGCCGCCACCTGCTGAAGCCCACGCCAAAAATGCTGGCCTTCTATACCCAATCCAGCCTCAGCCTGCTGCACCCGCTCGCCATGCTGGTGCCCCGGGCGGATTACGGAGCGGCTTTGAGCGGCGATGCCGGCTTCATGCTGGCCCAGCGCCGGGCTGCGGCGGCGGTGCTCGACCGCTCGATCGCCATTCTCGCCCGCAATCCGGAAGTCATGCTGTTCTTCAGCCGCGACGCCGGATTCTTGGTGATGGCGATGCTCGAGCGCTCGGCGGCGCAAGGCAACGGCATCGCCGAAAAGCCCTATGCAGAGGCCGCGCGGCGCTTCGGCATTTCCCGCACGCATGTGCGCAAGCTGTTGCAGGCAGCCGAAGAGGCAGGGCTCGTCGAAATTCGCGCCGCCGGCGGCCGCGCCATCGCACTCACCGACAAGCTGCAGCGCGCCCTCGACCGGTTTTTCGCGGACGTAATTTCGGTCACCGACCTGATTTTTGTGCTCACGACCAGCCAGGAAACATCACCCGCCCACCCCGCGACATCGTGGCCGGGAGGATCAACAGGCCGAAGTTCCGGGGAGGCATCCTGGAGCGGGTGAAGGGAATCGAACCCTCGTCGTAAGCTTGGGAAGCTTCTGCTCTACCATTGAGCTACACCCGCGGCTGACTTTGTTTTGCGGGAAAAGCCGTTGGGCGTCAAGATCGCGGATAGCAAAAGGCCCCGCCGAGGGAGCGGGGCCTTTCGGAAGTCTCACGGTGTCAGTGGGTTGAGCGCGTATCGCTGGTGGAGCCGCTGGCGCCCGTGCTCGAGCTGCTGCCAGCCTGCCGACTCTGGCTGCCGCTCATGCCGTGCTGCGACTCGGCACCCTGGCCCTGCCCCTGCTGCTGGACGCGCAGATTGTTCTGCACGTTGCGAACCCCGGAGATGCTCTCGACCAGATCCTCGGCGCGGCGCTTGTCCTCGCGGCTGTCGACATTGCCGGTGAGCGTTACCTCGCCAACAGCGACGACGACCTCAATGCCGCTGGCATCGAGTTGCCAGTCATCGGTCAGGCGGTCGTTGATGTCCTCGCGGATGCGATCATCGGAACGGACATAGCCCTTGGGACCCCGCCCGGCGTGGCTGTGCATGCGGTCCATTTCGCGCCGGCGGCCCGCGTCTTCGTCACCGAGCCAGGAGCCCACCTCGTCCGACGCGCGGTTCCAGAAGTTGCGATTGCCTTCGCCCGAACGGCCATAGCCCTGCTGCGAACCACCTTGGCCGGAGGCGAAGCGATTGCGGGCCTCGCCGAGGTAGGAACGTCCCTGCCAGCTGCCGTAATCGCCATCATCACCATAGCCATAGCCGCCGCCGGAATAGCCGCCATAGCCCTCGCTCGAGCCATAACCCTGGCTCATTCCTGGGCCCATGCCCTGGCTCATGCGCCCACGATTACGCCAGTCGCCCATGTTCGGGCCCTGGCCCTGGCCAAAGCGGCCGCTACCGCGGCCATAACGTCCCTGCTCGTTCATCGGCGATGCATAACCGGCGCGGTAGTCCTGCTCCTGGTAGTCATCGTCCTGGTCCTCGCCGAAGCGGGATTGGGAATAGCGGTCGTTGTCGCGCCACTCGTTTCCACCCTGGGACGGCCCCTGGGAGAAGCCTCGCATCCGATTCTGGTTTTGATCCCAGCGGCGTCGCTCCTCGCCGCCTCGCCAACCCTGCTCGTTTCTCCAGTCTGCCATATCGGATCTCCTCTGATCGCAGCTTTTCCTTGACGCTGGCACGGAAACGCCCCGGCGGGGTCGGGGTTCCGCCGCGGTAGAAATTGCGCGATTGAGGACCAAACACCTGATATGAAACGACAATTCTACGCGACGCAACACCGCGTACACATCCCCTCAGGCTGCGATCGCAACGTATCGCACCGTCAAGAATTGCTGCGGTACGCCCCTCAGCCCGGGTAAGGGCGGAAATGCTTCGAGAGTTTTAGCGTCTGGGCTTGATAGTTCGAGCCGAGGCCGGCGCCATAGAGGCGATCGGGGCGTTCGGCCATTTTTTCATAGACGAGCCGCCCGATGGTCTGGCCGTGGCCGAGCAGGAACGGCACTTCGCGGCTCCTGACTTCGAGCACCGCGCGGCTGCCGGTGCCGCCAGCAGCCGAGTGCCCGAAACCGGGATCGAAGAAGCCCGCATAATGGACACGGAACTCGCCGACGAGCGGATCGAACGGCACCATCTCGGCGGCAAAATCGGGCGGCACGTGCACGGATTCACGCGAGACGAGGATATAGAACTCATCCGGATCAAGGATCAGTTCGTTGCGGCCGCGATTGACCAGCGGCTCCCAGAAATCGAGCACGTCCAGGGCATTCTTGCGATCGACGTCGATGACCGCGGTATGGTGCTTGGAGCGGAAGCCGACAAGGCCGGCCCTGCCTTCGCCCACCAGGTCGATGGAGAGCGGCACGCCCTCCCCCACTTCCAGGTTTTCGTCGAACACCAGGGTCTCGCGCGCATGCAGCGCCCGGTGTTCATCGGCGGTGAGGCGCGGATGGCCGGTGCGGAAACGCATCTGGCTGAGGCGCGAACCGGTGCGAACCAGCACGGGGAAGGTGCGCGGAGAGATTTCGAGATAAAGCGGCCCGCGATAGCCGGCAGGAATGGTGTCGAAGCTGCGCGCGCCATCAGCGATGACCCGGGTAAAAACGTCGAGCCGGCCGGTCGAGCTTTTGGGATTGGTCGAGGCGCCGATTTCGGGTGGCAGGTTCAGGCTTTCGAGCAGCGGCACGATATAGACACAGCCGCGCTCCAGCACCGCGCCGTCCCCCAGCGCGATCTCGTGCAGTTTTAGCTCGGCCACCCGCTCGGCGACGGTCTGGCCCGGCCCCGGAAGGAAGCTGGCGCGGACGCGAAACGCGGTGGCGCCGAGCCGCAAATCGAGGCTGGCCGGCTGTACCTGGTCGCTATCGAAGGGCAGTTCGGTCGCGATAGCGCCCTCGACCGCCAGCCGTTCGATCAGCCGCGCCGAAAAAGTGCCCTGGGGCCAGACGATGGATGCTGCCATTGATTGCTCCGCCACAGCCATCCGATACCAATCCCTGCCGTTGACGCCAAGGCGCAAACGGATTTAGAGAGTTAAACAGTGGTGATTTGGCCGGTCTGATTGCAGCCACTTTAAACAAGTCGCTAAAGGAACCGTCGGAGCTGGCCACTCGTGCCGGCTCTTTTGTTTTCAGGGTGATCAAATGTCCCGCGAAAAGAACCCCCTCGCCGATCCCAAGCGCCGATCGCCGGCAACGCAGCTGGTGCATGGCGGCACCGAGCGCAGCCAGCATGGGGAAACCTCCGAAGCGCTGTTCATGAATTCCGGCTATATCTACGAGACCTCGGCCTCGGCCGAAGCCCGCTTCAAGGGCGACGAGCCGGGCTATATCTATTCGCGCTTCTCCAACCCCACGGTCGAAATGTTCCAGCAGCGCATGGCGCTGCTGGAGGGCGCCGAAGATGCGCGTGCCGTCGCGACCGGCATGGCCGCGGTGACCACGGCGGTCATGGCGCAGGTCAAGGCGGGCGATCACGCCGTCGGCGCCCGGGCGCTGTTCGGCGGCTGCCGCTTCGTCATCGAAGAATTCTTGCCGCGCTGGGGCGTGGAATCGACGCTGGTCGATGGGCGCGATCCCGCCAATTTCGAAAAGGCGATGCGGCCGAACACGAAGATAGTGTTCATCGAGACGCCGACCAATCCGACGCTGGAACTGGTCGATATCGCCGCCGTCGCCAAGATCGCACACGCGCACGGCGCGCTGCTGATCGTCGACAACGTCTTTGCCACTCCCATTTGGCAGAAGCCGCTGGCGCTGGGGGCCGACCTCGTCACCTATTCGGCGACCAAGCACATCGACGGCCAGGGCCGGGCCATGGGCGGGGTGATCCTTGGCAACAAGGAGCTGATCGGCGGCGACGTCCACAAATTCATCCGCCAGACCGGCCCTTCCATCAGCCCGTTCAACGCCTGGGTGTTGCTCAAGAGCCTCGAAACCCTGCCGCTCCGGGTGCGCCAGATGACCGACAGCGCCGCCAAGATTGCGGAGTTTTTGGGCAACCACCCCAAGGTGGAAAAGGTGCTCTACCCGCACCACAAGGCGCATCCGCAATATGAGCTCGGCCTGAGGCAGATGAAGACGGGCTCGACGCTCGTCGCCTTTACGGTGAAGGGCGGCAAGGAAGCGGCGTTCAAGACGGGCGACAACCTCGCGGTGATCGTTACCTCCAACAATCTCGGCGACGCCAAGTCGATCATCGCCCACCCGGCGACGACGACGCACCAAAGGTTCGAGGAAGCCGTGCGCGAGGAAATGGGGATTTCCCAGAGCCTGCTGCGACTATCTGTCGGGCTGGAGGAGGCTGACGACCTGATCGCCGATTTGGGGTATGCGCTCGATCAGGTGTGAGGCCTGCGTATCTGGGCCTACCCCCACCCTGGCGCTGCCGCGCTCACCCCCCCACAAGGGGGAGGGAGCGATGGGGGCGCCGGACTTCTCCCTCCCCCTTGTGGGGAGGGTGGCCCCGGAGGGGTCGGGTGGGGGTAGCAACGAGCTCAGCGTGCAGCGCTCTCGTGGTTCGACAGGCTCACCATGAGGGCGTACGGAGGCTGGCTCAGGCAGGTTGCCTCTCCCTTTTGCACCTCATTTTGAGCCTATCGGGACCACATCCTGAGCTTGTCGAAGGACGAGGTCCCCCGCGCCTACCACACCCCCGGAATCCACTTGAACCGCGTGCGCTGGGCGAATTCGGCATAGCCGGGGAGTTCGCGCTGGAGAGTTGCGTCCTCTAGGTTGGTGCGGATCGCCAGGATCGCAATCCCCAGCGCCACCGGCACCAGCGCCCACAGCGAGCCGAGCGACAGGGCGATGCCGATCATCAAGAGGTTGGCGAAAATGTAGCCCGGGTGCCGGACATAGGCATAGGGGCCGGTGGTGACCACCTGATGATTGCGCTCGGTCTGGATGCGCACGGTGGGCTCAAAGTGCCGGTTGACGGCTTCCGCCCAGCCGCTCCCCCAATAGCCCAACACCAGCAGCACATAGCCGAGGGCGATCGCCCAACCGGGCGTTTCCGACCAATGGAACCGGCCGCTATCCGAGCCGGCAACCACCAGCACCGCGGCAAAGCAGCCGAGCAGGAGGATGACGAGCACCAGGTCCCAGCCCTTGGTGCCCGGCCGCGTCAGTCGGCTGCGCGCTGCAAAGATTTCCGGATTGACGCGCCACAGCCAGACGATGGCGATCGCAGTCAGGACACCGAAGGCCACCAAGAACCACCAGCCAAGCGCCCAGGCGAGCGTTCCCGCCGGCACGAACAGCAGGGCGGCCATGACGAGGAAGGTTGCGGCGAGCGAGATGAAGGCCTGGACGAGTTCCCGGCCCTGCAGCTCGCCCGCCATCTCAATTGCCGACGCTGAGTCGAACTGTGGTGTGCTGCCAGATGGAGAACATCGAGGGCGGCAGCCGATAGGGCTGACAGTATTGCACCGCCTCGACCGCCGATTTGGCCACACCCGTGCTGGCAAGGCCGCTGGCCTTGGGCGTACCGACGATTCTGCCGTCCTGATTGAACTCGATGCTGACTGCGACCGAGCCCCTGGCTTTGGGCGGCGGGTTCCAGCAGCGGGCAATCTGGGCGTTGAGCTGGCCGGCGAGTTCAGCCGGGGTCACCGCCTCGGCCGGCTGGGCAATGGCCGCGAGCACGACAATGGGCAAGAGAAGAATCAGGGAGCGCGGCATTGCGGAGTCTCGAACTGATCAATGAGCGCAAGCTACGCCTCTTTGGTGAGGGGTCAAGCGCACGAAATCTGTGCTCGCGGCAGAGGCCCCCCTCACCCTGCCCTCTCCCCCGAGGGAGAGGGATCCGCGTGGTGCGGCCTCGCCTCTCCTCTCCCTAGCGGCAGAGGTGGGTCGCTGCCTCAAGGCCCCTCAATGCTCGGTGTGGCTGTCGTCCTCGAACTCGTGCGGGTTGAAGTGGTAGGCGGTCGAGCAGAACTCGCAGACCACTTCGATTTCCCCGTCGACGGCCATGTCCTGCCGTTCCTCGGAGGTAAAACTGTTCTGCAGCATCGCCTCGATCCGCTCGACCGAGCAGGTGCAGCGTTCCTCGAGCTCGATCGGCTCGAACACGCGCACGCCCGTCTCGTGGTAGAGCCGGAACAGCACGCGCTCGGCCGACAGCTCCGGATCGGCGAGTTCAGCATCCGAAAGTGTCGACAAAAGCGACTTCACGCGGACCCAGTTGTCGTCCTCGACGAAATCCGGATCGGCGGTTTCCGCATTGTCAAAATCGCCGTCGCCCGGCAGGTCGGCCATCCGCACGTGGCCGCCGACTTCGGGCATGTGCTGCACCAAAAGACCGCCGGCGCGCCAGCGGGGGCGGTGGTCGCCGCGGCGGGTGAACTCGGCAACGGCCAGTCGGACGCCGGTCGGGATTTGCTCGGATTGCTGAAAATAGCGATGCGCAACCGCCTCGAGGCTATCGCCCTCGAGGGCAACGATCCCCTGGTAGCGATCCATGTGCGCGCCCTGGTCGATGGTCATCGCCAGATGCCCGTTGCCGAGCAGCTGGCCCGGCCGGGCACGGCCCTCATCGACCGCCCGCTGCACCGCGTCGGCGTCGTAGCGGGCATAGCCGCGCAGGCCATCTGGCGCATCGAGATCGACGACGATCAGGTTCACCGGCCCATCGGTCTGCGTCTGCATGATGAACCGGCCGGCAAACTTCAGCGAAGAGCCGATCAGCGCAGCAAGGACCACCGCCTCACCCAGGAGGCGCGCCACCGGAGCCGGGTAATCGTGCCGGCGCAGGATGGTATCAAGCGCGTCGCCCAGGCGCACCGAACGGCCCCGGCAATCGAGGTTTTCGAGCGTGAACGGCACCACCACGTCATCCCCGCTTTCGGGACGATCGAGGCCATAGTCTTGCAGCTGCAATTCCGACATCAGATCCTATCGATCCCGAAGCACCAGCACAGGATCGCCTTTTGTATGTGGAGGCGGTTTTCGGCTTCATCGAAGACCACGGATTGCGGCCCGTCGATGACCTCGTCGGTCACTTCGTCCCCGCGATGCGCCGGCAGGCAATGCATGAAGAGGGCGTCCGCTTTCGCCCGCGCCATCAGAGTGGTATCGACGCGGTAAGGTTTCAAGGCCTTGCGGCGCTCGCTGGCGTCCGTGTCGCCCATCGAAACCCAGGTGTCAGTGATGATGAGATCGGCGCCCTCAACCGCGGCGTTTGGATCCTCGATGACCGTCACGGCCTTCCCCGCCTTGCGGATATCGGCGCGCATGGCCTGGTCGGGCTCGAACTCTTCGGGGCAGGCAATCGTCAGCGTGTTGCCGAAGAGGCGCGTCGCGTGCACCCAGCTCGCCATGACATTGTTGCTGTCGCCCACCCAGGCGACCTTCTTGCCAGCGATCGGGCCGTGGTGCTCCTCATAGGTCATGATGTCGGCCATCACCTGGCATGGGTGCGCCCGGCGGGTCAGGCCGTTGATCACCGGCACCGAAGAGGCAGCGGCGAGCTCGATCAGGTCGTCGTGGTCTAGAATGCGGATCATGATCGCATCGACATAGCGGCTCATGACGCGAGCGGTGTCGGCCAGGGTCTCCTCGCGGGCGAGCTGCATGTCGTTGCCGGAGAGGAACATGGTTTCCCCCCCGAGCTGGCGCATGCCGACATCGAATGAAACGCGGGTGCGCGTCGACTGGCGCTCGAAAATCATCGCCAGCATTTTTTCGTTCAAGAGGCGCGGCTTGTCGCCGGCCTTCAGGCGCGTCTTGAGCTCGACGGCGAGATCGAGAATGCCGCGGAGCTGGTCGGCGGAAAAATCCTGCAGCGAGAGGAAATGGCGAGGTTCGGTTTGACTGGTCATGCTGGATCCTGTGGGGCCGGGGCGGCGCCCGGCCGTGTTGGAGGCTCAGTCGATGGCGGGCGTAGTCTCAGCTTCGCGATCAAGAGCGATGAAGGCGTCGGCGATCTTGCCCACAGCCTCTTCGATATCGGCCTCGGTGACGATCAGCGGCGGCAGCAGGCGCAACACGTTCTCGCCCGCGGCCACGGCCAGCAACTGGTGATCGCGCCGGAGCCGCGAGACGAAGTCGCGGACCGGCGGGGTGATCTTGACGCCGGCGATCAGGCCCTTGCCGCGCACTTCGGTCACGTAATTGGGGAAGCGCTGCGCCAGTTGCTGCAGGTGCCAGGCGAGGCGCTGGCCCATCTGGTCGACATTGGCGATGAAGCCGGGCCCGAGAATGCGGTCGAGCACCGCATTGCCCACGGCGCAGGCCAGCGGGTTGCCTCCATAGGTCGAGCCGTGCGTGCCCGGCACCATGGATGCCGCAACCTCGCCCTTGGCGAGGCACGCGCCCAGCGGGAAACCACCACCGATGCCCTTGGCCACCGCTATGATGTCGGGCGTGATGCCCGCCCATTCATGAGCGAAGAATTTTCCCGTGCGACCATAGCCGCACTGCACTTCGTCGAGGACCAGCAGCAGGCCGTGCCGGTCGCAGAGCTCGCGGAGCCCCTTGAGGAATTCAACGGACATCGCCGAGACGCCGCCTTCACCTTGCACGGGTTCGAGGAGGATCGCGCAGGTCCTGCCGTCGATCAGTTGCTCGACGGCAACGAGATCGCCGGGCGCCACGTGCTTGAAGCCAGGCATCACGGGGCCAAACCCCTCGGTATAGTGCGGGTTACCGCCGGCAGCGATCGTTGCCATGGTGCGGCCGTGGAAGGAGCCGGTGAAGGCGATGATCTCGTAGCGATCCGGCTCACCCTTGGCGAAGAAATGGTGCCGCGCCGTCTTGATGGCGCATTCCACCGCCTCGGCACCCGAATTGGTGAAGAACACCGCGTCCGCAAAGGTCGCCTCGACCAGGCGCTGGCCGAGCCGCTCCTGCTCGGGAATGGTGAAAATGTTCGAGGTGTGCCAGACCTTGTCGGCAGCCGACTTCAGGGCGCCGACCACGTGCGGGTCGCCATGCCCGAGCGCGTTGACGCCGATACCCGAATTGAAATCGAGATAGGCGGTGCCGTCCGCTGTGAACAATCGCATGCCCTCTCCCCGCTCAAACGCAAGTTCAGACCGGGCATAGGTGCCGTAGAGCGCGGACATGATCGTTCCTGTCGATTGTTGGAAAAAGGCCACAAAAACCAAAAACGCGCAGCCCTTGGGCGGCGCGTTCGTGCCCCAAATATGCCGTCCGGTCCCTTTAGAGTCAATGTGGTGGGGGCAAGTGCCTGATTTGACTCGGCTTTGGGAAAAGGCCGGATCTCATTGGGTTATACACGGGGAAATCAGGGCCTGACTCTTGTCACGGATTCTTGCCGCTGGTTAATATCGGCCCTGTTGGGACACGATATCTCGTGTGGCGGACCCATTCGACCCACGACGCGTAGCGTAATCGGCCGTCGAGTAACTATCGGCGGCGGGGAGAGGGATTCCGCCGGGTGAAACTAGGAGAGCCGTTCATGGGCTGGACTGAAGAGCGCGTCGAGTTGCTGAAGAAGCTCTGGCTGGAAGGTTTTTCTGCCAGCCAGATCGCCGGCGAACTGGGAGACGGCGTGACGCGCAATGCGGTGATCGGCAAGGTCCACCGGCTGAAGCTGTCGGGCCGGGCCAAGCCCGCCAGCGCTGCAGCACCGCGTCCGCGCCCCACCGCTGCCCCGCGCACCAGCGCTCCGCGCCGGGTCTCGGCGCCGGCGGCAAGCGTCCGCACAACGCTCGGCAACGCGATCAAGGAGCGCCGCATGGTCAGCGCGCCGATGATCGGGGCCACGGCACTGAAAATCTCCGAGGAAATGGAGATAGAGGCCTACGTCGCGCCGCAGACCTCCGAGCTCTTCATTCCGGTCGACCAGCGCCTGAGCCTGCTGGAGCTCTCCGAGAGCACCTGCAAATGGCCGATCGGCGACCCGCTGACCGCCGATTTCTACTTCTGCGGCCAGCACGCCAATGATGGGCACCCCTATTGCGAGTTCCACTCGCGCAAGGCCTATCACCAGATCGACAAGAAGAAGCGGTAATCGCTCACTTCGGGCGTGCTGTATTGCAGCACGCCTTTTTCCGGGGGCTGGTTGCCCCCCGATGCATAAAACACCGCTATGTCCTTGGCCAAGGCTCCTCACCGGTCCCATCCGCCTCACCTCTCCCTGTAAGAGAGGAATGGCGAGGGAGTGCCTTGCATGATCCAGCCGAGCTGACGCGGGGCGCGAGACCTTTGTGCGGTCGGAATTAGGTCGCACCCCTGTCATCCCCAGGCCTGATCCGGGGGACCCAGGCAGCCTTGCCCGCACCTCAGGGGACCTGGCGAGGCATCATGGCTGGCCGCGAGCCCGGCCATGACGGGGGGAAGCGCGAGGCCGTGCCAAAACTCTCACCGCGGCAGCAGCACTTCCACCCGGGTGCCCTGCCCCGGCCGGCTGCGGATCGTCATCAGGCCGCGGTGGCGGTTGACGATGTGCTTGACGATGGCAAGGCCCAGGCCCGTGCCCT
>DATJHO010000060.1:0-3963 GCA_035493835.1 Devosiaceae bacterium | reverse complement strand
CCGCAAGGTGTCGCCCTTTTGCACCTGCTCCAGCGGCACATCATGCTCGTGATCGCCGTGGATGAGCCGTGCGGTCTTGGGCGCAAGATCGAGCAGTGCCCGCAAGGAACTGCCGGTCTCCTCCCGCGCCCGGAGTTCCAGTACCTGGCCAAGGAACACCAGCGCGATGATGACGCTCGAAGCCTCGAAATAGAGCGGGGGCCCGTCCATATGGCCGCCCGCCATCGGGAAGAGCCCCGGGAACACCAGCGCCGCTACCGAAAACAGATAGGACGCACCCACCCCCAGCCCGATCAGCGTCCACATGTTTGGCGAACGATTTTTCAGCGAGTTCCAGAAGCGCCGGAAGAACGGCAGCGCCGCCCACAGCACCACCGGGGATGCCAGCAAAAACTCGATCCAGCCGGCGAGCGGTTCCCCGATCCAGTTCCGGACCGGCAGCCCCAGCATTGGCGCCATCGCGATGACCAGCAGCGGTACGCTCAGCGCTGCGCTGATCCAGAAGCGCCGGGTGAAATCGACCAGTTCCGGATTTGGCCCGGCTTCCGCCGAAACACCGACCGGCTCCAGCGCCATGCCGCAGATCGGGCAATCGCCGGGTGCATCGCGCACAATTTCGGGATGCATCGGGCAGGTGTATTTTGTACCTGCGGACGGGGCGGCGTGCCCATGCGAATGCCCTTGCGAAGCATGCGCGTGCGGCAGCTTCAGCGCAAACCGGTCCGGGCTGAGATGGCTCTCCGGATCGGCGGCAAACTTGGTGCGGCAGCCCTCGCAGCAGAAATAATAGGTTTTTCCGCCGTGCCCCGCGCTCCATTTCGCGGTCGCCGGATTGACCGACATGCCGCAGACCGGATCGCGCTCCGTCACTGCGTCTTCGGCCGCCCGCGCGCCACCATCCCGGTGATGATCCAACTGGTCCATATTCGTCCTAGCCTCGTTTTGCCCTGTCATGCACCTTCCCATCATGGTAAGGTCAAGCGTTTTCTCCCATGGGGTGTGACATGCAGATCGGCGAAGCAGCGCAGCAGACCGGCATATCGGCCAAGATGATCCGTCACTATGAGCAGATCGGGCTCATTCCCGCCCCCGATCGCCGCGACAGCAATTATCGCGACTACGGCCACCACGACGTCCATCGCCTCGGCTTCGTGCGCCGGGCGCGCGACCTCGGCTTTTCCATCGACGAGATCCGCGACCTGCTGCGGCTCTGGGACGACCGCCAGCGGACGAGCGCCGACGTCAAGCGCCTGACCGAGGCACATATCGCCGAACTCGACCGCAAGATCCTGCTGCTGCGCGAGATGCGCAATTCGCTCTCGGGCCTCGCCGACGCCTGCGACGGCAACGACCGGCCAGACTGCCCCATCATCCACAGCCTCGCCGGGGAGGCGCTGCCGCCGGCCGAGAGTACCCGTGGCTGAGCTCATCCGCTGGCGACAGATCGCGGAAGCCGCTGATCCGCGAAAAATCAGCGACCTTGTCACCGACACCGGCGTGTTCTCGGCCGAGGAGGCGCGGCTCGCCGGGGACCTCGCGGCCACCACGCTCGACGGCACCGAAACCTACCGCTTCATGTTCGCCGAGGAGCCCGGTGGCCGGCTGCGCGGTTTTGCCTGCTTCGACCGCATCCCGCTCAGCGAGGTGAGTTTTGATCTTTACTGGATCGCGGTTGCCCGCGATGCGCAGGGCACCGGACTGGCCGGGGAACTGATGCGGCATACTGCCGCCTTCGCCAAGCGCAAGCGCGGGTTGTGGCTGTTCGCCGAAACCTCCTCGCGCCCGCCCTATGACCGCGCCCGCGCCTTTTATCGCAAGGCCGGCTTCGAAGAAGTCGCCCGCTTCGAGGATTTTTTTGCGCCGGGGGACGCCAAGGTGATTTTTCGACTGAAGCTGTGACCGGCCTGATGCGCGCTTGCCACAGGTAAAAACCCCTTGCGGGGAGGGCTGGGGTGGAGTTTTCTTTCGTAACCACGCGCAGGGGTGTTCTGTCGCAGCCTGAGCAGTGGTGTCCTCCCCCAACTCCCTTGTAGCCGGCCCGCAATTGCTGTTGGATCGCGCCAACAATCGAGACTCGGAAAGAAGAGGCGATGGCTGTTCCCGACCACTACGAATTCATCGACAAGAAATTTCACGAGCTTACGGTGCACATCGCCGAGCTTGAGCTGATCTACGACAAATGCCGCTGGTCCGAAGGGCCGGTCTGGTTCGCCGATGGCGGCTACCTGATCTGGAGCGACATTCCCAACAACCGCATGCTGCGCTGGGTCCCGGATCTCGGCGTCTCGGTGTTCCGCACGCCCTCCAACTACATCAACGGCAATACGCGCGACCGCGAGGGCCGGCTGGTCTCGTGCTCGCATGGCGCCCGCGCGGTGCTGCGGACCGAGCCGGACGGCACCATCACCACCATCGCTGACAGCTACAAGGGCAAGCGCCTCAACTCACCCAATGACGTCGTGGTGAAATCGGACGGCACCATCTGGTTCACCGATCCGTCCTACGGCATCATCTCCGACTACGAGGGCTACAAGTCCGAGCAGGAGCAGGACGGCTGCTATGTCTACTGCTTCGACCCGACAACCAACGAGTTGAAGGTCGTCGCCGACGATTTCAAGAAGCCGAACGGCCTCGCCTTTTCGCCCGACGAGTCGATCCTCTACATCGCCGATACCGGCGCCAGCCACGATCCGGACTGGCCCAGGCACATCCGCATGTTCGACGTCTCGGGCAAGAACAACCTCAAGAACGGCCGGGTGTTCACCGACATCGACGACGGCATGTCTGATGGTTTTCGCGTCGATACCGAAGGCAATATCTGGACCAGCGCCGGCCACGGCGTCCATGTCTACAACACCGCCGGCGCCCTGCTCGGCCGCATCAAGACGGGCAAGGCCGTTTCCAACGTCACCTTCGGCGGCCCGCGCCGCAACACGCTGTTCATCACCTGCACCGACAAGGTTTTTTCCATCAGTGTGGGTGCCGTCGGCGCGCAGCGGCCGTAAGCGCTACGCCGATCGCGTCACCCACACTGGGTAATTCACAACGCTCCTGCCGGGGGTACTATTTGTGCCGGCCAATTGGCCGGCACAACCAGGAGGAACAGATGAAATATCTCGTCGAGATTACTCCGCCGATCCCTCTCGCCAACACGACCGACGACAAGGGCGGCCCCGGCGCCTTCTTCCAACACATTGCTGAGCGCTTCAAGCCCGAGGCCATGTATGGCTCGCCGGCATTGCGAACTTTGATCATGATCCTCGACCTGCCGACCGCCGAGGATATGGCCGAACTCACCTTCATCGTCGGCCGCGGCGCCAGTTGCGAGCCGCGCTTCGTGCCGCTGATGGAGCCCGAGCCGATGATGGCGGTGCTGCAGCGCACCAATAACACCCCGCGACTGGGGGAATAGAACAAGACCCAACCGGCCTGGATCAAAGCCCCCCACCCCTGCCCCCTCCCCTCAAGCGGGAGGGGGAGGGTGGCGGCAGCCGGGTGGGGGTGTTCCTGCTTTCGCCTGGCCGGATCACGCCCTGACATCCGGAAGGAGCAGCCTCATCCTGAGCCTGTCGAGGGACGAGGCTGCGGGGCAGGAGCCTGTGGCTCATGGTTCGACAAGCTCACCATGACGGTTGAGATGGTGGCGCCGATCCTCATGCTCCAGCTGCGTGGCTACCCCTCACCGGCCTGCCGGCCACCCTCTCCCCAGGGGGGCGAGAGTTTTCTCTGCGGCACCCTCGCGGTTCCCTCGCCCCTCTGGGGAGAGGATTAGGGTGAGGGGTAGCCAAGGGCAACGAAGGCCGAGGTAAATGCGGGCTGAGTTTGCGGCGGCCTACGCCGTCGGCATCACCCTAAAACCATCCGCGCCATTGGCGCCGTGGGGATATACGTCGATGGAACTGACGACGGCCGCGGGTGGGCCGTCGCGCATGGCTTCGATGATGGCATCCACGGTGCCATCGG
>DATJHO010000059.1:0-4019 GCA_035493835.1 Devosiaceae bacterium | reverse complement strand
TGTCGCATGGCGACGGAACTATTTGCCGGTTCGGCGAAAGGAAAATTGTGATGAGGCGTACGCAAAAGGCCAGCCACAGGGCTTCGACCACGATGCAGCATGAGATTTCGAAGATGGGCGAAGAGCTCGCCGATCTGGCCGCCGCGGTCGGGGAGTCGGCTTCCGATCAGACCAGGGCCGCCGTCGCCTCCCTGCACAAGCGGTTCGACCGCTTGGCCGGTGCGGCCGGCCCCGTTGTCGATGCCGGCGTTGCCGATGCGCGGGAGGTCATTGCCGAGAATCCCTTCGCCGCCGTAGGCGCCGCCTTCGGCCTCGGTTTCCTCCTGGCGAGCACGCTGCTTCGGCGCTGATCTGACGTCGCGGCGGACGCCGGCCAGGCGTCCGCTCGATACACAAAGCCCCGCGTCTTTCGGCGCGGGGCTTTGTTCGTTCGCTTGCCCCGGAGAGGGGGCCTCTGGCGGGGCGGGCCGCTGGCCCCCCCGCGCTCATATCGTCGCTAGACCTAGGCGGCCTCGCTGAGAGGCGCACCCTTCTCGACGGCCGGACCCACGAGGGTGCGGGTCTTGGGCTTCGGCAGACCTTGAGCGGCGATCTGCGCGAGGAGCTCCTTCTTGCGTGCCGCCATCCGCTCGCCGAGATCAGTCATGTCGAGCCCGGCGGCCTTCGCCTGGGCGAACATGCCTTCGGAACGCATCTCTTCCTCTTTGACGTGATGCTTGATCTCCTCCGAGAGGACTTTCATCTTGGCATCGTAGAAATCGTCTTCGGGGCTGCCGGCCTCCAGCTCCGCGATAAGCATCTTGGCCCCGTCATGCTCGACATAGGCTTCGCTGACGGTCTCGTCTTTGATCTCGCCGCGGCAGGCGGGGTAGAAGATCTCTTCCTCGAGCAGTGTGTGCACGGTCAGTTCCTGGCAGATCTCCTGCGCCAAGCGCTGCTTCTTGTCCGTGGCCTTCGTCTTTTCGAATTTGGCGAACAGGTCCTCGACCTTGCGATGATCGGCCTTCAGAAGGGCGACGGCGTCGAGCTTGGGGGTGGTGGCCATGAGTGTCTCCATCAAATAATTGGGTGGCCTGACGTCCGGAGTCTCATGGACCACGGCGTTGCCTACGCCGAGGAAAGCGTCTCGGCGGCCGTTCGTTCCCGGTGGCCTCGGGAATCCATGACGAAACGGACAGGCTTGCGGGCGCGGCCTATACTCAGCCTCTTTGCCCCGGGATGCCCAATCCAATGAAAGTGCTGTTACTGGCCGTCGCCGTCCTGCTCTGCACCGCCTCGGCGGTGCTTGCCCAAAGTTTCACGGACCCCGTGCCCTATTGCCAGGCCGTCGGCACCATCGACAGCCCCGACGCGCGCTACACCGGGCCGAAGCTGCCGGTCTGGATGGCGGCCAAGCTGCATCTGGAGCCGGACCAGGGGAAATTCATGGAATGGCGCTGTGCCCAAGGTGCCGTGCTGGCCTGCCTCTATGGTGCGAACATCCCCTGTAATGCCAAGGCGGTGACGAGCCGCGAGCCGACCGCCGCGGTCACCCAATACTGCCAGGAGAATCCGGGCTCGGACTTCGTACCCATGTATGTCACCGGCCATGACACAGTGGTTTCCTGGGCCTGCCAGGGACCCGCCCCCCTGGTCAAGAACGTCGAACCCGTCGATGCCGAAGGCTATGCGAAAGCCTTCTGGCAGGCCGTGTCCCCCTAGACGAGAGGCTGGTTCATCGGCTCGGCTTGGTTCAAGCTCCCCCGAGCCTGCCCGGAGATCGGGCTATAAACGCTATTGGACTTGTCGATAAAACAATGGGGGAACCATGAAGGGGAAGATCGCGCTCGCGCTGGTCCTATCGATCGGCGGCTATGGGATTATCGGGCCAGGAGCGCCGGCCGCCGCCGAGACCTTGGTCACGCATCGAATTCCGGCGGCTCTAGCTTTGGAAGCGGTCGGCGAGGCCGTGGCGGCCTGCGCCAAGCAGGGCCATGCCGAGACCGCCGTTCTGGTCGATGCCGATGGGGTGCGCCAGGCTCTCTTGCGCGGCGACGGAACCGGGGTGCATTCGCTCGATAGCGCCTTCAGCAAGGCCTATACCAGCGCCACCATGAAGGCGAATACGCTGGTCGTGATCGAGCGGACGAAGGATGATCCGATGATGATCCCCTCCATCGCCAAGCTGCCCAATATGATTCTGAATGGCGGGGGCGTGGTGATCACGATCAACGGCGAGGTGATCGGCGCGATCGGCGCCGCGGGGGCGCCCTCGGGCGAGGCCGACGAGGCCTGTGCCAAAGCCGGCCTCGACAAGATCCTCAGCCGCCTGACTCCGTGAGCCGAAGAGACTTCGCGCGGGATATCAAGTATTATCGCGAGGCCCTTGCGACTGAACGTTCTTTTGGACACAAAATGATCACGACGCTGAACCATGGCGATCGGGGGCAAGATGGAAGCGGTTCACGGCTGAACTCTAGGGAGTCCGATGATCGACATTCGCCCAGACCGCAGGTCCGATAGCTCGGCGAAGGAGGCCCGTCGGCGTCGTCCGATCTGCCAGAGCCGCGGCTGCTGAGCCATGTCTGGGCAATCTTCCCCCGAGGGCGGCTTCGGCGTGGTCGCTTCGAATCCGCATAGCCTCGAGCGCTTGCCGCGCCCGCTGGCGGACAGCTATCGGCGTCTCAAGGTCGAAGCCACGAAGGGCACGCCGGCGGCCGTCGCCTGGACCCTGCGCGACGCCTGGGACTGCGCGCTCCGCTTCGTCGCCTGTCTGGGCCTCGCCGATCTCATGCGGGCCGATCCCCGGAGCGAGACCCTGATAGGGGCCCTCTCGACCCTGTCGAAGCGAAGCGGGCTGTCGCTGGAGGATTGGATGGGGCTGCTGGCCGCCGGCTGCGATCCGGCCGCCGCACCCCTGGCGCAGCGCCTCCTGCCTGGGTTAACGACGCTCCCGGCCTCGCTCGATGCCGTGCCGGCCCGGCTCACGCAATGGCGCGATCGCTTATTCGCTTCCGAGGGCCGCGCCGAGGACCAGCATTGGCGCGAGACCGAGACCGCCGCCTTGATCGCCGCGTTGGACGGCTTTTACGCCGCGCTGACGCCGATCCTCGAGGGCTGGGTGCTCCGCGAGGGGGGGCCCGAAGGGCCGGCGCTCATGGGGGGCGGTGAGGAAACGCCGCCAGAGGACCTGGAGCCAGCGGGTGCCGCCCCTGAGCCACATGAGCATGTCGCGATGGGGAAGCCGGAGAATGTGGTTCTTGCCCGCGCCGACGGCGCCAGCCTCGCCTTCGGATCCCTGTTCTGGGCGCAGACCTGCGCGGTCTGTGCGGCACGGCAGATTTTCTTCTGCGACAGGGATGATCGGGCGAAGGCAGCGCCGACCCATGGCCGCCTCCGGGAGATACGTCTCCCGCGGTCGCAGCGATGGGAACGCGGCGCCTTCGACAGGGAAGCCATCGGCGAGGGGGAGCGGCTCCTCTTCCGCAGCTTTGCCGCCGATTACCTGCGGCCGGACTGGATCATGGACCGGTTGTGGCAGGCGGCCGGCGACATCAGGACCGGCTATCTCCATCTCGAAGGGCCGGCAGGCACCGGCAAGAGCTTCATCGCCCGGGCGATGAAGCAGGAGTCCGGCACGCGCCGCGGCATGCCGGCGCTGCTGTATCACATCCTGCCGGGCGAACGGACCGACTACCGGAATTTCATCATGCTTCTGGCCGATGAGGCGCGGGAGCAGTTCCGCGCGCGCGTCCAGGAGATCCAGAGCAAGGACCAGACGGCCGATGGCCTGCGGGCGCAGTTTCGGGAATTCCTCGCCGCGCTGATGCAAGCCAATGGCGTGGCGCGGCTGATCCTCGTCCTGGATGGGCTGGACGAATTGCCCTCCCAGGACGACGGGCAATTCTCGCTGGCCGATTTCCTGGTTCCGGCCAGCGATCTGCCGCCGGGCTGCCTGATCCTGCTGACCGGCCGGGCTTCGCTGCGCGACGGCATCGCCCGGCGGATTGCCGCAGTCCGGGCCGCGAGCGGCGAGGGGG
>DATJHO010000058.1:0-5742 GCA_035493835.1 Devosiaceae bacterium | reverse complement strand
CGTCCAGCACGTCGCGCGCGAGGCGCTGGCTGCCGTCAGGGAACCGGATCACGACCCGCTGCACGGTGTTGCCGTTATAGAGGCTGACCATGTAATCCTCGACCGGCAGCTTGTGGTACTCGGCGATGGGGATCTCGACCGAGGTGACGGCCAGCTCCGGCCCGTCAGCCCGGAGGGCGCCGAGGTCGAAGATCGCCCCGAGCAACGGTGCGTGCGCGCGCAGCGCCGCGCGATAGGCCGGCAAGTCAGCCGCGTGAAAAACCTTCTGCGGCGCCAGTTCGCGAAATGCCTCGAAGACGCGGTCGGCAAAATTGTCGAGGAGCACCACGACCAGCCACGCCTTGCGCGCCGAGAGCGGCGCGGCGCCGCTTGCCCGGTTTTCGTCCTTGATGAGGGCCAGGTGCTGGGCGAGGTTCATGGGGGTGTTACTCCGGATGCGAAGGCTCATGGTTCGAACAGGTTCGCCATGAGGCGCGTTTTGTCTTTTTCAGTGTTCGGGCTCGTGGGCGGGCACTGCTTGAGTCTGGACTGCTGCCCTCGAGCCGGCACCCTGGCCTGGACGGAGATTCCCGCCTTCGCGGGAATGACGGCGTGAAATGCCACAGGGATCTGCCCCCAAACTCGGGTCATTCCCGCGAAGGCGGGAATCTCCGTTTTCGAGGTGCCCGGTGATCTGCGATCGCAAGCCTATGGAGCGCCGGACCGGGCAAGCCCTGACTCAGGAGCCTTCCTCAGCCCCGCCGACCTCACCCTGATTGTGCAAGGGCAAGGTCGGCGCTGCGGATCGCGATAAAATTACGCCAGGTGCTTTTCGAAGAAGGCGAGCGTGCGCGGCCAGGAGAGCGCGGCGGCTGCCGGGTCGGAGGCCTGCGCCCGCTCATTGTTCATGAAGCCATGGCCGGCGTTGTAGATATAGACCGGCACTTCCGGGTAGCGCTTGCGCAACTCTTCCACCTGCTCCATCGGGATGCCGGTGTCCTTGTCGCCATAGTGCATCTCGATCGGGATGGTCGGGGCGAGGTCGATGTAGTTGGGCACGCCGCCGCCGTAATAGCCCGAGGCGGCCGAGAGGCCGAGGCCGAAATGCGCCGCGCGCCACGAGGTGGTGCCGCCCAGGCAGAAGCCGGTGATGCCGACCTTGCCGGCCTTGCTGGCTTCCTTGACCGCCGCTTCGACGTCGAGTTTGGTCAGGTCCGGGCTAAAGCTCTTCATCAGCTCGCCGACGCGGGCGAAGCCGGTCGGACCATAGTCTTCGCTCTCATAGCCGGGCTCGATCCGGTCCATGATCGCGGGGGCGACGGCATAGAAGCCGGCCTGGGCGACGCGGTTCGCCATGTCCTGGACCCAGTGGTTGACGCCCCAGACTTCCTGGATCACCACCACCGCGCCCTTGGCCTTGCCCTCGGGCGCGACCGTGTAGGCATTTAAGGTAAACCCGTCGCTCGCAGTCAGTTTGATGAATTCGCCCAAGGCAAAGTCCTTCCGCCGAAAAAATCCATGGGTAGGCCGAACGTTGTAGGAGGCCTAGCCCAACCGGGGCAACGCCCGGCAGGCGCACTCAATCCTGTCAAAAGCGACAAAGGCGAGGGGGGTCACGCGGAGTTGATCGCCATTTGCCGATGTTTGCTGCGTGCCGGCAATAAAAAAACAAAAGGCGCCGGTGGGGGCGCCTTCGGCATGCCGGCTATGCGTGGAGGGAAGAACTTGCGGCGCCCGTCAGGCGCGCAATCCAACTCCGTGTACGGCCTCTCGCGGCCTCAGTTGAACTGACGGCGGGCCAGTGCCGCGATGTCCTCGCGCCGGATGCCGATGTCGGCGAGCTGCCGGTTGTCGAGGCTATTCAGTTCACGCATGGTGCGCTGGAACTGGACGATCTGGTTGAGCTTCTTGCGAATGTTCATTTTGTATCTCCCTTACTTGGATGACCTGTAGATGGCCCCAATTCACTCGATTGAGCAGGGAGAGTTTTGGTAGAAGAGGCATGCACTGGATGCGTGTCATGTTAATAAACGGCGAGTTAATGGTGCCCCCCTAGTCGTCGCGGTCCGGCGGCATGTTGGGAGGAAAAGTAAAGCTGCCTGCGACGACTCCGGGCGGTCCATCCGCCAAGAAGCTGCCGTCGAGTACGTCAGTCACGCCATAGAGCTTTTCGTCGAGAAAGGCGCTGGCACTGACTTCGGTCGTGATCCTGGGCGGACCCTGCTTGCCCCGCGCCCTGGCCTCGGCAAGGGCGGCGATGGCGCGGGCCTCCCCGCTTGAGGGCGCCCGCACGACGATCTCGCCCTGATTGAAGGCCCGGTCCCAGTTCTGGTCATCGGGCGCGGCGATTGGCTTCAACCGATAGATGTACATGGGGCGCGTCCAGCAGTTCACTCCGGCCGGAAACGGCCCCGCAGCGACCCCGGTTCCGCCCTTCGCCGCCGCAACCGTGGGCGTGCTTCTTCGTTGCCCCTGCTGCGAGGAAAAATCATGGACCAGTTCCGACATTTCGTGCTGGCGCAGGAGCCGGTTTATGGTGCGGTCGAGGCCGAGCTCGCCGCCGGGTGCAAGAAGAGCCATTGGATGTGGTTCGTCTTTCCCCAGTTCGCCGGGCTCGGGCACAGCGCCATGGCAGAAAAATACGCGCTCCATTCGCTGGCCGAAGCCGAAGCTTATGCCCGGCATCCGGTGCTGGGCCCCCGACTTCGCCACTGCACCGGCCTCGTCAATCATCACGAGGAGCGCTCGATCGGCGAGATTTTCGGCTCGCCGGACGATATGAAGTTCCATTCCTCGATGACACTGTTTTCGCGGGCCGCGCCGGACAACGCGGATTTCCTCGAGGCTTTGGCGAGATTTTTCAGCGGCCGCCCGGATCAGCGGACCCTGATGCTGTTGGGAGGCGAAAGTGCCGGATGACCAGACTGCCCTCGTGGCGCGCCTCGATGCCCTCGAAATCCGTGTCGCCTACCAGGACGAGACGATCGAGGAATTGAACACGGCCCTCGCCCGGCAATGGCAGGAAATCGACAAGCTGCGCCGCGAAATGGCGCTGCTCGAAGCCCAACTGCGCGAGGCGGCCGCGGGCGCCGCCGACAACGCCGCCCCCGAGCCGCCCCCGCCGCATTATTAGCCGAGGGCGCTACCCCTTGGATGGCCGGGGCGGGTCGATGCCGAGCGTCGTCCAGACGTCGTCGCGGGGCGTGTAGCCGCCGAGGTATTTCTTGGCATCCTCCATGTCCCACAGCATGCCGCGATTGGCCGACATGGCGTTGACGACGATCCCCGGTTCCGGCCAGCTCGAGGCATCGGCGGTCAGCGCCGCCTCGAATTCGGCGACAAAATCCCGATCCGAAAGCCACATGTTGCGGAACCAGGTCAGGTCGCGCCCCTCTTCTTCGAGCGACTGCACCGCCGCGCCCGCGCCGCCCGAACCGCCGCCTTTGGCATTGATCCGGCGCGGATCGCTGTCGCCCGAAAGGCACCAGCCGATACGCAGCGACACTGCCGTGAAACTGCCGCCCGAGGCGATGGCCTTGGCGCGCAGCATGCGCTCGCCGGTCAGCTTGGAGCCGCCATACATGTTGGGCTGGTGATAGCCGCCGCCGGAAAAATACCGGGTGCCCGGCAGCGGCGGCGTCTTTTGCGACAGCGGGCCGACCTTGCTCCAGTCGAGGTCCTTGTATTGGCCCATGGCGTGGTTGGAGGAGGCGTAAAGGAAACGGCAGCCCTTGGGGTTGGCGTGGTGGATCAAATTGGCGGTCATGTCGATGGCGATCACGGCATCATCCCAGTTGCCGCTCGGCGCCGGGTTCCGCACCGCGAAATGGACGATCGCGTCGGCTTCCGCCACCGCCTCGAACCAGCGCCGATCATGCGCATCGCCGAGATCGGACACGACCGGGCGGAATTTCGGCGAATCGAACGGGGCGCCTTCCATCGGCGCGATGTCGAGCCCAAAAATGGTTTCGCACCAGTCGAGCCCGGCAAGATGGGCCACCAGCTTGCTGCCGAGATTTCCGCCTGCCCCCGTCACGAGAACCGTGCGACGGTTGTTTCTATGTGTCAATTTGATCCTCCTCGATACTTCTCCTGACTTCATCAGTCGGGCGGGGCTTTGACAATCGGCCGGATCGGCGCCGAGCGATTTTTTTGAATGCCAGATTTCTAGATTTCCCAAGAACCGAGATTTCTCAAAAAACATGGAGATTTGAATGATTTCGAAGTCCGTGGCCGGGCAGTGTTTTTCACCGGCGTGCTGATGCTCGCGAGCGTGCCGGCGGAAGCGGCGGCCTGGGGGCGCTCCATCCATCTGGGGCTGGAGAGCGTCGGAATGCGCAATAGGGGTGGCGAACTCTTCTCGTTCGTTTGCGGCTATCAGGGCAATCCGGAGTTGCTGGGTGTTGAATTCCAACTCCGGCACCGCGGAACGCTCAAGGCGAGGAGTGGGGTGGTCATGGTCTCCACCGTCTCGGACTTCAAGCCCAGCGGTGGCCATCAGAACTGGAAAAGCATCGACTGCAAGTTTAGCCACGCCAGGTGAGATTGACTGGGCGCGGGGGTGCGGCTGCGGCCTTAACCCTGCGGCAGCAGCACTTTGAGGATCGCGTCGGCGGCCTGCTGTGCGGCGGCGGCATCCGCCTTGTCAGTGGCGCTGGCGGCCCTAACTGAAGGTGCCGCGACAGTGGCATCCTCCGTGCCCGTCAGGGACTGCACGCTGAACCAGAGCACCATCATCAAGCCGACGATCATCGCCGCCCCAACCCACGTCCAATTGCCGCCGCGGCCGATCGCGCGCGCCGGAAACAGCAGGATCTTGAAGACCGGCAGGCCTATCGTTAGGCCGAGCAGCAATAGTTCCATGCCGGCGAGCATGGCCCGGAATGGTTTCGGCGGCGGTGAGCGCCTTTATCGCATTTGAGGCAAATACGGCCGGCGTCTTCTTCCTTGCATTCCGGGTATGACGAACGGATGGGTGGCAATGCCACGCGAATACCCTTATGTGGATAGCATGAACTCCAAATTATTGCCATTCGACGCCGTCGTGTTCGACATGGACGGCACGTTGCTCGATACCGAGCTGGTCTTCAAAACAATAGTTTTCGATGTCGCCGGCGAACTCGGCTACGAGATGACCGATGCAGTGCATTTGGCCATGGTCGGGGCGTCGCACGAGGCCAGCAACCGGCTGTTGATCGAAGCCTATGGCATCACCTTCCCCTACGCCATCTTCGACGAGAAGTGCCGCGAGATCATGCACGAAAGACTGGCCGAGACTGTGCCGGTCAAGACCGGCGCGCGCGAATTGCTGCTTGAGCTCAAGATGCGCGGCATTCCGCGGGCGGTGGCGACTTCTTCACGCTCCGTGCATGCCTTCGGCCATCTTGGACGGGCAGGGCTGCTCGATCACTTTGATACGATCGTCACGCGCGACGACGTCATCCATCCCAAGCCGCATCCAGAGCCCTATTTGTTGGCGGCCAAGCGCCTCGATATCGATCCCGAGCGCTGCCTTGCGCTTGAGGATTCGCATACCGGCGTCCGGGCCGCCCATGCCGCCGGCATGCAGACCATCATGGTGCCCGACCTGGTGCCCCCGACGAACGAGATCGAAAAGCTCTGCGTCGCCGTACTGGAAAGCCTCAGCCACGTCCGCAGCCTGGCGCTGCCGAGCCTCGCCGCCAACGCTTAGCCTTTTACGAGCAACACCTGATCGCTGAAGGCGGCGGGGCGCGTTTCGGCCAACTGCCAGCCCGCCTGTGC
>DATJHO010000057.1:0-27538 GCA_035493835.1 Devosiaceae bacterium | reverse complement strand
CCGCGCGAGACGATCCCCGTGACGCGCCTTGCGGTCAGCGGCACATGGGCGAGGCGGACGCCGGCATGGATGGTGAAGTAGTCGACGCCTTGCTCGCATTGTTCGATCAAGGTGTCGGAAAACACCTCCCAATCGAGTTTCGAGGGATCGCCATTCACCTTCTCCAGCGCCTGGTAGATGGGGACAGTGCCGATCGGTACCGGGGAATTGCGGATGATCCACTCGCGCGTGGCGTGGATGTTGCGCCCGGTCGACAGGTCCATCACCGTGTCGGCACCCCATCGAATGGACCAGACGAGCTTTTCGACCTCTTCCTCGACCGATGAAGAAACCGCCGAATTGCCGATGTTGGCGTTGATCTTCACCAGGAAATTGCGGCCGATGATCATCGGCTCCAGTTCCGGGTGATTGATGTTGGCCGGAATGATCGCCCGGCCGCTGGCCACTTCCTGCCGTACGAACTCCGGCGTGATGAAGGCAGGGATACCCGCGCCAAAACTCTCGCCGTCGGCGAGACGCGCTGCCGCGCCGTCGACCGCCTGCTTGCGGCCGAGATTTTCGCGCGCGGCTACGAAGATCATTTCTTCGGTGATGATGCCGGCCCGGGCATATTCATACTGGGTGATGGCGCGGCCCGGCTTGGCACGCAGCGGCGCGTTGGTGATGGGAAACTGCGCGACGGCCCGCTCCTTCGAGACATGGCCATTGTCTTCCGGCCTCAGGTGGCGCCCCTGATAACCCTCGGCGTCCGCCCGCCTGCCGATCATGGTCTCGCGCAAGCGCGGCAGCCCGCGCTCGAGGTCAATCGTCACCTGCGGATCAGTGTAGGGGCCCGAGGTGTCGTAGACCCGGAAAGCCGGCGCCAGCGGATCGGAGATGCTGATCTCGCGAAACGGCACCTGCACGGCGGGAGCGCCGTCGGCCGGCACATGGACCTTGCGGGAGGCGGGGAGGGGGGCAGTGCTCAGCCTGCCGGCTTCAAGCGCGGCGGCGGTTGCGGAGTTCTTCACGGAAACGGGCTCCTTGAGACAAAAAGGAATCCCGGGACACAAGCGGTGGAGGCGGATATCGATCCCGTCCCTTCGCCGGCATTACCCGGATCAGGTTCAAAGGGTTCGGCTTCCACCGTCTCAGACCAGCTGCGTTGCCGCAACCAGACACCCCTCGGACAAGCGCAAAAGATTCCAAGCCAGGCGTGGTGTCAAGCGCGGGCCGCAACGGGCGATTGGGGGGCTTTCGCGTTGGGCCCGGTCCAGCCCTTGCGGGAAGCGGCGTTCCGGCCGGTGGGCGTGTCGTTTGGTCGCGCCGGGTCTATCCCAGCGCGGAGGGCTCAAATCGGAAACATTTCCGATTTCGTCCCCGGGCCTTCCTACAACAGCAGGGCCAACTGTTCGGTCAGCTCTTCTGGCTTGCGTTCCCGCTTGGTTGCCGACTTGGCGTCGGCAATTTCCTGTAGCGCCAGGAACAGTTTAGAAGGGCGTGCCGGAGTGAGAATGCGGATGAGCTCGGGGAGTTTTTCGCCGAGATGCCGCGAGATGAATTCAGCCGCAGCCCGCTCGTGAAGGTCAGGCTCTTCGACCTTGTGCTCCGCCTCTCCATTGCGCGATTCCTCGGCAACATTTGGCAGTAAAGGAATGTCGCCGGGCAGGGGCCCGGCAGCTGGTTCTTGCCCGCCGCGTCGCGCGGCCCGGGCACTGCCGATGATCTCACCGATCTCGTGCTCGGAAAGTCGGTCTCCGGCTTCCAGCCGCGAGAGCACCACCTCCCGGGCTTCGCTGGGTACGCTGTTGCTCGCGAGCTTGTAGACCGTGGCCATCGGCAACGAGGAAACGACTTCCGTCTTGGTCGCGAACCAGGTGGCAGCTGCGAGGTAGTTGCGCGCCGTGCGATCCGTGCCGCCGAACTCGGCCTTGAGCCAAGGGCCGAACCGTCCATGACCGAGGGATTTCTTGATGCGGGCCAGTTCCATACCGAGCCCGATGACCTCGCCGACATGCCGGCGGGCCAGGCCCCGCACGCGCTCGGCGACCTGCCGGGCGTCGTCTGCAATTTCAGGATCGAGCACCGAGTAGTCGAAGGCCGACATAGACGTCGATCCGCTGTCAGACGGCACCAAGGCCCTGCTCACAATCGCCTCCTGAGTTCGGCTGTTCGAGGAACAAACCTCCTTAGCGCAACTAGTGCTCCCCCGGCTTCCATTTTGGTGCGCATTTTCAACAAATGTCGCAGCCCAGGCGCGCCGTTCTGGCTGGTCGCGTTGCGGCTCCGGAGGGGCTGGCAGACATTCGGGCGTCCGTGCGCGTGGCGCAAGCGGGCTTACTTGCCGGGACGGAAAGCCTTCAGAACCGCTGGATCTGTATCCACAAATCCGGCCCCGATCAGTTCCAGGCAATAGGGAACGGCCGGAAACACGGCATCCAGGCACACCTTGATGGCTGCAGGCTTGCCCGGCAACGTCACCATCAGTGTCTTGCCGCGGATACCGGCGCTCTGGCGCGAAAGGATCGCGGTGGGCACCGTTTCGAGGCTGATGCGCCGCATTAGTTCGCCGAAGCCGGGGAGTTCCTTTTCGATCACGCTGGCCAGGGCCTCGGGCGTCTCATCGCGCGGTGCCGGACCGGTTCCGCCGGTGGCGAGGATGAGGCCGGCGCCTTCCTCGCACATCTCGATGAAGGCTGCAGCGACCGAAGCCATCCCGTCCGGCACGATGCGAATGGTCGGCGTCCACGGGGTGGAGAGGGTCGCGTCCAGGTAGGCCTTGATGGCCGGGCCGCTGAGGTCCTCGTACTCGCCTCGGCTGGCGCGATCCGATACGGTCAGAATTCCAATTTTCATGCGATCGCCTTCCGACAAACTGAGCGGCAGAACCTTACGTCCCGGATTTTATTTCCCAAGCCGTAGGTGCGAAACAACGAAATCCGCCAGCCCGCTTATGTCGTCGAGATTGAAGAACGGCAAGGGCGAGCCGGGAACCGCCACGTCGCCCGCAATGGCAATGACGTTGGGATCGTCGTCCAAGGGCGTGCTGTCGACCGCCTCGGTCCGCCGGACCTCGATCTTGGGAATCGCCGCGCGTTTAAAACCCTCGACGATGATCAGGTCTACCGGGGAGAGACGGCCCAGAATCTCATCGAGACCGGGCTCCGGCGCATCGCGGAGTTCATGCATCAGGGCCCAGCGGCGTCCCGTGACGAGCGCCACCTCGCGGGCGCCTGCCTCGCGGTGCCGGTAGCTGTCGGTGCCGGGGTGATCAACCTCCGCATCGTGGTGGGCGTGCTTGACTGTCGAGACGGTAAGCCCCCTGGCGACCAGTTCGGCGACGAGGTGGATTGTCAGCGTGGTCTTGCCGGAGTTCTTCCAGCCGGCAATGCCGATTACGGTCTGTGTCATGGTGCGGTCAGCCTCCAGTGATGCGCATGCCGCGCCCGATGCCTTGCGGCATGTCAATCTTTGAGGCGCGGTTGTCGTCGACTCCTCAAATTCTAGTCAAGCCGCCAAAGGGGGCGCTTTAGGGATCGGCTTGGTATTTACGCTATGCGGTAAATTGAGTGAACGGAATGCTGCTCCTTGGTCAAGCGGCGACGACGTCTACTGTAGTTCAGTAAGTATAAAAAACGCCGGCAGGACTGAGAGTGCGATCGGCGCGATCACTAGTTCGTGGTTGTATTTCCCATGGCGCGGCTTGCCGGCGCCCGCCCCGACCTCCGCCAGCGGGCCAAATGGCGCCACGAATTTAGGACAAGGCATTGTGAGGAATGCGTTTCCGGAATTTGCGAAAGTCCTGGCGCCTCGGGCTCGAGGCGCAAAAGCGGCAGAAGGCGGACCACTGCGCCAAATAGGCGCGGTGCACTTTTTTGGTTCGCGTAAGTGCCTACCTGCGCTACAGGCTCCATTGCCTATGTAGGAGTTATAACCATGGCAAAGTCCCCCTCCGCAAAATCTAGCGAAGTTATCGTTAAAGAACCGTCTGAAGCGGAATTCGAACGATACGATAGTCCGGCGGGCGGATGGGGCGCCCTGAAGGCAGTCGCCACCGCGCTCCGCGACCAGAGCGTAGTTGTGGAGGGTGGCCGGGCTCTGCTGTCGATGAACCAGCCTACCGGGTTCGATTGTCCCGGCTGTGCATGGCCAGATCCCAAGCACACGAGTTCCTTCGAATTCTGCGAAAACGGCGCCAAGGCGGTGTCGGTAGAGCTGACCAAGCGCCGCGTCACGCGCGAGTTCTTTGCGACGCACACCGTTACTGAGCTGTTGAAGCAGTCCGATTATTGGCTTGAGGAGCAGGGGCGGCTGACCGAGCCGATGGCCTACGACCGCGAAACCGACCGCTATGTGCCGATCAGCTGGCAGGGCGCGTTCGACATGGTCGCTCGGCACCTAAACGCGCTCGAAAGCCCCGATGAGGCGGATTTCTACGCCTCTGGTCGCGCCTCCAATGAGGCGGCTTTCGTTTACCAGTTGTTTGCGCGTCGCCTTGGCACCAACAATTTCCCGGACTGCTCCAACATGTGCCACGAGGCGACCAGCGCCGGTCTGCCCCAGAGCATCGGCATCGGCAAAGGCACGGTCCTGCTCGAGGATTTCGAGCATACCGACGCGATCTTCGTGATCGGGCAGAACCCCGGTACCAACGCACCGCGCATGATGACTTCGCTGTGGGAAGCGTCGCGTCGCGGGGTTCCGATCGTCGCGATCAACCCGCTGCGCGAGCGCGCACTCGAAAAATTTGCCGCCCCCCAGGATCCCATCGAAATGGGGACCTTCAGCTCGACGCGGATCGCCAGCGAATATTGCCAGGTGAAGATCGGCGGCGACGCCGCTTTGATCAAGGGCCTGGCGAAGCTCGTCCTGGCTGCCCATGAGCAAGCAATCGCTGCGGGCAAGCCGGCGGTGTTCGACCTCGATTTCATCGCCGAGCATACGCTGGGTCTTGAGGCGCTGATCGAGGATCTCAATGCGACGAGCTGGGAGGACATCCTCGAGGTCTCGGGCGTCGAGATGGCGCAGATCGAACGAATGGCCAATATCTACATTCAGGCCAAGTCCGCGATCATCTGCTACGGCATGGGCATCACCCAGCACCTGCGTGGCACCGAGACGGTGATGCAAATTGCCAATCTCCTGATGATGCGAGGCAATTTCGGTCGCCCGGGCGCCGGCATCTGCCCGGTGCGTGGCCATTCGAACGTACAGGGCGATCGCACCGTTGGCATCACCGAGAAGCCGACCGCTGAATTCCTGGCAAACCTGGAGGCCAAATACGGCTTCCAGCCGCCGGTGAAGCACGGGCATTCCACCGTCGACTCGCTGAAGGCCATGGTGGACGGCACGTCCAAGGTGTTTATCGGGCTCGGCGGCAACTTTGCTGCTGCGGTCCCGGACACCGCTGTGGTTCGCGAGGCGATGGGCCGGCTGAAGCTGACCGCCGGCGTTGCGACCAAGTTGAACCGTGGCCTCCTGATCCATGGGGAGGATTCGCTGATCCTGCCCTGCCTTGCCCGCACCGACATCGACATGCAGGCGACCGGCCGGCAGGCGATCACGGTCGAGGACTCGATGTCGATGGTACACGCTTCGGCAGGCCTGGTTCAGCCGCCGAGCCCTGATCTCATGTCGGAGATCGCTATCGTCTGTGGCATGGCTAAGGCAACCCTGCCGGAAAGCGGCATCGACTGGGACGCTCTTGCGGGCGACTACAGCCTCATTCGGGATCACATCGAGGCCGTGTTCCCGCAGCTCTTTGCCAATTACAATGAACGCATTCGGGTGCCTGGCGGATTCCACCTGTTCAACGGCCCGCGCGAGCGGGTCTGGAAGACCAAGACGGGCAAGGCCAACTTCATGGTCATGAAGGGCCTTCTCCACGATGACAAGGTGGAGCACCCGGACAAGCTGATGCTCGCCACGATCCGGAGCCACGGCCAGTACAACACCACGATCTACAATCTCGACGATCGCTATCGTGGCGTGTTCGGCGGCCGCATGGTGGTGTTCATGAACGTCGAAGACATGGCGGCGCGCAATATCAAGCCGGACCAGCTGATCGAGCTGGAATGCCTGGTCGCCGATGGTCAGCGGCGCGTTGTCGGCGGCTTCAAGGCCCATCCGTACAACATTCCGCGTGGCTCAGTTGCCTCGTATTATCCGGAAACCAACGACCTGATGCCGCTCGCCTATCATGACGCGCAGAGCAAGACCCCGGTCGCAAAGTCGATTCCCGTGCTGGTGCGGGCGATGGCGGAGTCGTCGGCGATGGTCGCCGCCGAATAAATGGAGCTTGGATGGAGGTTCTGAATCGACCTCCATACCCGCCCGTGGCCGCCGTGAGGTGGCCGCGGGCTTTTTTGTCGGGGGTTATTCGAGGAATCGAAATGGCGCTGAGCACTGATTGAAACCGAGATTCCCGCCTTCGCGGGAATGACGCCGGGACGTAGCCCGGATTTGCCAACAGACCCGGTCATTTCCACGAAGGCGGGAACCTCCGTTGTTTCAGCATAGTGGGATCACGCTCACACCTAGCTCACCCGATTGTCAGGATGCGGTTTGCGCCCGCGTAGACGACCTGCGCGTCAGACCGGGCGCTGGCGACAAGGGTCAGGCCGGCAGATTCGGCGCTACGCACGGCCAGGGCAGTCGGGGCGGATACGGCAACGAGGACGCGCATCCCTGCTGCAACGGTCTTCTGTACCATCTCGTAGGAGCAGCGGCTGGTGATGACGCAGAAGCCGTCGGCGACATCTATGCCGTTCCGGAGACAGGCGCCGATCAGCTTGTCGAGCGCGCTGTGGCGCCCCACGTCCTCGCGCACGAGCACGATTTCGCCCGATAAAGTCGCCCATCCGGCAGCATGGGCCGCGTGCGTGCGGCGGCTGAGCGGCTGGTGATTCCGGAGACTTTCCAAAGCGTTGCGCATCGCCTCCAGCTCGATCACCGGTGTTGCACTGGCGGCGATTGCGGTACGACGCTGGGCAAGATCGGCGCGCGCGACATCCACCAGATCTTCGACGCCGCACAAGCCGCAACTGGTGTGACCGCGCAGGCTCCGCACGCGCCGCCGGGCAAGGAAGGCGTGAAAGGCCTCCGGCGCGAGCATGGTGTCGACTTCGCAGCCGTCGTCGCGGAGGCGGATTTCAACCTGCCGGATATCGCCCGGACCCGACGCAATGCCCTCGGTTACCGTAAAGCCAACGGCGAAATCGTCCAGATCCGTAGGGCTCGCCATCATGACGCCATGGGCAATGCCGCCATAGGAAAAGGCGATCGGCACCTCCTCGATTGTGTCGAGCAGGACGGGGGCGCTTGTCCCGCTGCCGCTCAGCCGAATTGCATTGAGTTGCCGTGAGGTCGGCTGTTCCGAAGCGCTCAGGGCAGAAGCGTGCTGATCGCCGGTCACCGGCGCTGCTTCGCTCTCCGGGCTCGGATTTGACGGTAGTGTCGGCATTTGAGAGTACTCATTTATGCGGTTAGCGCGTCGAAGGAATGAAACAACACCGGATCGCCGGGTGAGATTTCCCCCGATGACGCAGGTAGTTCCGCGAGGCCATCGGCCAGGGCGAAGGGTTGCAGGAGGGCCGTTCCGCCCCGCGCCAATGGCTCGAGCACTGGTCGTCCGTCCGCTGCGACCGACACCAGCCTTGCGGGCACAAAGTAGGTGCGGCCGGCTTTGTGCTCGAACGTGGAATGGGCCAGCGCCGGGCGGCCGCCCCGCCATATCGGCGACATTCCGGCGCGCCGCTGCAACATTGGCCGCCCATAGAGCATGCAGTTGACCAGTGCGGCCACGGTGTTTCCGGGCAACCCGAGGACGGGTACGTTTCCGATTGCGCCAAGGACCAGCGGCTTGCCGGGGCGCTGCGCCAGTTGGAGCTGCCGAGCTGTGCCGCTTGCCATGAGGATCGCCGCGAGGGTGTGATCGGTGTCGCTGCCGGCAGCGCCGCCCGAGGTCAGGATGGCATCGCAATCGGTCGCGAGGGTCTTGAGTGAGGCAGCCAGTGCTGCCGTATCGTCCCGGACGATACCGCCATCAATGGGGTCTAGCCATGGCGCGCGGAGCAGGGATCGGAGGGCGGGTCCGTTTGCGTCGTAGATCTCATGGTCTGCGGCTTCAGTGCCGACCCGCCGCACTTCGTTGCCTGTCGAGACTACGGCGACACGCAAGCGGGCAGCAACATCGACGCGCCCGATTCCGGCGGCAAGAAGCATCGCAATATGGCGCGAATTCAACAGCATGCCGCGAGCCAGCAATTTGTCGCCCGGGGCAACGTCCTCACCGCGCCGACGGATATTGGCTCCCGCCTCTACATCCCGTCCGACGAGCACGTCTCGGCCCTCCCGATCGCAGTGCTCCCACATCACCACGGCGGCGGTGCCGGATGGAACGACCCCTCCGGTCGCGATGCGCATTGCTTCGCCCTGGCCGAGCGCCCGCGGGCTGGGGTCGCCGGCGGCGGCAAACTCGGTGACGTGCAGCTGGTGCGGCAGTTGATCCCTGGATATCGCCTCCGGCACGGCATAACCGTCAACGGCTGACTGGTTGAACGGCGGAACGGCCCGCAATGCGGAAGTGCTGCCCGCCGCGATCCGGCCGGCGGCATCCTCCACGGCAATGGACTCGACCGCCCCAATCGGGTCCATGGCCCCAACCAGCGCCGCGAACGCCTCGGCGGGAGCCAAGGCGCGATCTTCCGGTTCAGTGGCTGGCATGGTCATCACGCAAACATCGACAGGGCACGGGCTGCCTCGCTCATAGGCGAGGATTGCGGCAGCACTTGAGTTCACCCTGGCACCGGGGCAACATCCAGCGTTTCGCAGGCCTAGTAGCATGCGAATTGCTGTCGCGCCAATTTTCCCAGCGTGGGAGCAAAGGCACATTCAGCTTGGAGGGAGACATGGAAATGCCGGCGGAAGAGGTGGTCGGCGTGGTCCTGGCCGGCGGTCAGTCGCGGCGCATGGGGCGTGACAAGGGCATGCTGACCTTTGGCCGCGAAACCTTGGTGGAACGGGCGGCGCGGCGGCTCGCCGGGCAGGTCGGACGGGTCATCATCAGTGCGAACGGTGACAGGGCGCGATACGAGCCCCTTGGCCTGCCGATCGTGCCGGACGCCATAGCTGATTGCGGGCCGCTGGGTGGCCTGCATGCTGCTCTTACTTGGACCGCAAACGCGGGGCTGAGCCATGTGTTGACGGTCGCGTGCGATACGCCGTTCTTCCCGCTCGATCTCGCGCCCCGGCTGGCGTCAGCCATGCTCGAGGGCGATGCTGAGATTGGCATAGCGCGCTCTGGCGGGCGCGATCACTACGCTTTCCTGCTCCATCCCGTACGACTTCGGTTCGCGCTCGAGCAGCACCTAGCCGGAAGCGAAAACCGTTCCATCCGCGGGTGGCTGGCGCAACACCGGACGGCGTTTGTCGAGTTCGAGGGCGAACCCGACCCGTTCTTCAACGTCAACACACCGGCCGATTTGGCCACGCTCGCCGAAAGAGGCTGACTGGGGTTGCTTTGAAAGAATGCGACTTCATGCAGCAAGGCTGGTGGCCGGAAAACCGGCCACCAGCCTTGCAGGGAACGCGCTTTCGAGACCGAACGCGCCGTCCCTCGTTACTCGGCGGGAGCGGAGACCGTGGAGTCGAGCGAGGTGGACGTGGAGTTGGCCTGACGGCCGTTGGCCAGCCAGTAGGCACCGCCCACGAACACGACGCCGGCAATGGCGTTACCCAGCGTCACCCAGAACAGGTTGTAGATGGCGCCGCCGAGGGTGATGGTGTCCGGGTGGGGGCCGAGCAGGGCAATCGAGAACACGGTCATGTTGGCGATCGAGTGCTCAAAGCCGCAGGCCACGAAAGCAAACAGGCACCAGAAAATGACAATAGCCTTGGCAGTGTCATCCTTGGTGCGCGAGCACATCCACAGCGCCAGGCAGACGAGAAAGTTGCAGAGAATGCCGCGGGTGAGGAGTTGCACCGGGGTCGCCTGCATCTTGGCGGTCACGGTCGAAAACAGCAGGTCGGCACCCGGCTTCAGCAGCTGGCCGCCACCTGAAAGGTGGAAAATCTCAGCCAAAATCAATGCGCCGATGAGATTGCCCACCCAGACCATCACCCAGGACTGGACGAGGGTGCCGATGGAGACTTTGCGCTTAAACAGGCCGAGCGTCATGTACATGGCGTAGCCGGTGAAGAGCTCGCCACCGGCGAAGACGACGAGCGTCAGGGCGATGCCGAAGGTCGCGCCCATGATCAGGGGCCGCATGGACGGATCGGCCATCTGACCGAGAGTGAAGGCGAAGATATCACCGATCCCGATAAAGCTGCCGGCCAAAGCGGCGCCGACGAGGAAACCGAGTGGATTTTCGCGGATCGATCGGGCCTTGGCGACGGCGGTCTCAGCGAAGTGGTCGATAACTGTCTGGTACATAACTCCCCCAGATGTGGAAAAAACAAGATCCGCCAACTTAGTGCCCGGCCCGAACCAGGCGCGTAACTCTGGCTTTCTCGCCATGAGCGTATACGCAAAAAAACTCAAGTGAACAAAGTGACAGCTCAGTGACGCCGAAGCGCGCTGGCGAATTTGCCGCAGGCCCGCGCAACTGATGGCGTTTGCCCAAAGCATTCCGGGCCGCCCGCCGGCATAATGCTCTTGAGGGCCGAAAGCGCAGGCAGCGAAGAAACTTGCGCCATTCGACGAGGTGCGCGGCGGCAGGCGCTCAGACCTCGGGCCCGCTCGGTTCCGAGCGGCCGCCCTTGCTTCTAGCGAACACACCATCATGGAAAAGTGACCCATTGCATGGGCCATGGCCAAGGCGTGGGGCCGCGCGCCGTCTGGCTCAGGGCCGGGTCGGGGCCTGAGTACGCTCCTCGTCAATCTTCACGATCTCCCGCTGATCGCGCTCCAGGAAGTAGTTGAGGAAGGTGCGGATCACGGCGATCGCGGCGAGCTTGCCGACGTCGTCCCAGGTCGGCGCCGCCGACGTTTCCACGATATCGGCTGCCAGCTGGAAGGTGAGGCCGGCCACCAGCCAGCGCGAATAGCGGATCCACACCTTGCGCCCCTCGGAGCGGTCCGCCGTGGGACTCGGAAGTGCCGTCCGGATGGCGCCGAGGAACGCCTGGATGGTACCAGCTGTAATCAGCAGCAGAGCCATCAGGTCGATCAGGGGAACGACAATTTCCGTGAGCAGCAGCAACCAGTCCCGAAGCATCGCGATCTTCTATCGGCCGGGGCGGACGATCAGCCGGAATCCAAGGTGCGAAATGGATGTATCGATCGGCTGTGCCATGCGGGCCGCGGGGCGATAGCGGCGACAATAATTTGGGGCGCAGAGGTGCGAGCCGCCCTTTGTCACCTTGCGCGGGATTTTGACTTCGGGCTGCCGTGGGTCGATGCTGCCGTCCCGGGTGGCGCCGCGCGGGTTCTCGAGCGTGCAGCAGGCGTGCTCGATCTGGTTGTGCGGCTGGTACCAGTCGCCGGTCCATTGCCAGACGTTGCCGGCCATGTCGTGGAGCCCGTAGCCATTGGCGGGAAAGCTGCCAACCGGGGCGGTGTATTGGAAGCCGTCGTCCATGCTGTTGGTGTAGGGGAAATCGCCCTGCCAGGTGTTGGCCATCTGACGCCCCCCGGGATTGAGGTCGTCGCCCCAGACATATTCGGCGCCATCAATGCCGCCGCGGGCCGCGAACTCCCACTCGGCTTCCGTTGGAATATCCTTGCCGCACCATTGCGCGTAGGTGAGGGCATCCTCGAAGGCGATGTGGACCACCGGGTGCCTGCCAAGCCCCTTGATACTGCTCGCCGGGCCTCTGGGATGGCGCCAGTTGGCGCCCTTGACATAGGTCCACCAATTGTAGGCGTTGCGCATGTCCACGGGCCGGGTCGGCTTGATGAATACGGTCGAAGCAGGGACCAGCAACTCGGGCAGAGCACCGGGATAATCGTCCGGGTTGGCCGGCCTTTCGGCGAGCGTGACGTGACCGGTGGCGGTAACGAACTTGGCGAACTCGTCATTGGTGACGGTGTACTTCTCCATCCAGAAGCCGTCCACGCGAACGCGATGGGCGGGAGCCTCTTCGGGATAGTGCTTGTCGGACCCCATGGTGAATTCGCCCGAGGGTATCCAGACCATGTCCGAAGTGCGAGCGTCGCCCGAAGGAGCCGCCTTTTCCGCCAAGATCATGCAAGCCTCCGAATGAACCTAATCACGGATGTCGGTGCGTTGGCTGGGTGTGGACGCGTTGGCGCCATCGGACGTAGGGGAGGGAGACGAGGGCCCCAATGATAAGGTGCCACAGGACCACTGCAAGGACAGCGGTCTGTTCGGGAAAGGCCGTAGTGGCGATGGCAAGCGCGACACCCGGGTGGCGCGTACCGGTCGCCAGCCCCAACACGCTCTGATCGTCGGGATCGGGGCCGCCCAGGAAGTGCCCGATGGTGATGCCGGTGATGGTGAAGAGCGCCAAAACCAGCAGCGTGTCGTTGCCCACCATGCTCAGGAGCTGCGGCCATTGGGTCGCAAGTACCGGCACCAGGGCGACGAGCAGGAGTATGACGCCGATAAGCGACACCGTCCTCGCCGCATTGCGCGCGAAATCGGGGGCGAGATACCTGATGGCTATGCCCACCGCGAGAGGGGCGAGGATGGTGGTGAGGACCACCGGCACGATCCGGGCCGCCGGTACGGCTTCGTTGAGGCCGAAGATCAAGCCCAGCAGCAGCATGCCGACCGGGACGATCACGATGGAAAGCAGGGCGGCGACCGTCAGCAGCGACATCGTATAGGCAGCGGTGCCGCCGGCCTTTGTTTGCGTGCTTGGGAGGATCGGCGGGACCGGCGAAAGCGCCAGGGCGACGATGGCGATCTTGATCGCGGGATCGAGGTCGGCAAGTAGCGCGATGGCCGTCGCAACGACGGGCATGGCGATGTTCATCGAAAAAATGGAGCGGAGCAGCAGCCCTGGCCGTCGCAGCAGATAGGCCTCGTCGTCGAGGGTGGTGTGCAGGCCCAGTCCGAGCACGAAAATGCCCATGCTGATGTTCAACAGAAGAGGAATGAGCTGGGCGAGTGACATGGCCGTACTCCGAGAACGGACGTCAGGTCGAAAAGTGGGACGGCGGGCGCCGTCCCGCTCACGATCGCTCAGTGATTGGCGCCGCTCACCGCCTCGGACATCTTCGACATGGCTGCATCGAGATTGAAGCTGCCGGGATGTTGGGCCGGCGGAAACTCCACAAACGTCTCGACGAACCTGGATGCCGCCGTCTGGGCGGCATAGATGAAGTAGGCGTTGTGCAGCAGCCAGTCATAGTAGGTGTTCGAAGTGATGTCCGCCCGCTCATAGGGGTCCATCCTGAGATTGAAAATCTTCGGCAGGCGTAGCGGCACGAAAGGCTCCGCCCAGATCTTCAGCGTGCCCTCCACCCGTTGTTCCATGAAGACGCATTTCCAGTTGTCGTAGCGGATGCCGAGCACGTCGCCATCGTCGCTGAAATAGAAGTAGATGTTGCGCGGGCTTTTCTCGGATTTGCCGGTCAGGTACTCGAGCAGGTTGAAGCCGTCGATGTGGTTCTTGTAGGTGCGGCCGATCGCCTGGTAACCGCCCTTTTTCAGCTTATCGACGACGTCGGGATCGCCGGCCATGGCGAGGAACGTTGGCAGCCAGTCGTGATGCTGCACGATGCCGTTTGCGACCGAACCGGGCTCGATCTGGCCGGGCCAGCGCACCAGCAGCGGCACGCGGAAGGCGCCCTCCCAGTTGCTGTTCTTCTCGTTGCGGAACGGCGTCATGCCGGCATCGGGCCAGCTGTTCATGTGCGGGCCGTTGTCGGTCGAGTACATGACGAAGGTGTTGTCGGTGATGCCGAGTTCATCGAGGTAGTCGAGCACCTCTCCGATCAGCTTGTCGTGGTCGACCATGGTGTCGTGATAGTCCGATTGCCACCGGCCGGCCTGCCCCTTGCTCTCCGGTTTGGGATGGGTGAACAGGTGCATGTGCGTGGTGTTGAGCCAGACGAAGAACGGCTTGCCATCGCCGGTTGCGCGCTTCATGAAATCCTTGGCAGCGCCGGCGAATTCGTCGTCGCAGGTTTCCATGCGCTTGGTGTTGAGCGGCCCGGTGTCCTCGATCCGCTGTTTGCCGACCTTGCCCCAGCGTTCCTGGACGGTTGCATCGTCCTGGTCCGTCGCCCAGGAGTGGATCACGCCGCGCGGGCCAAAATGCTCCTTGAAGCCAGGAATCTCTTCCTCGGTCGGATAATCCGCCATCTCCGGCTCTTCCTCGGCATTGAGGTGATAGAGGTTGCCGAAGAACTCATCGAACCCGTGCATTGTCGGCAGGTGCTTGTTGAGATCGCCGAGGTGGTTCTTGCCGAATTGGCCGGTGGCGTAGCCCTGGTTCTTCAGCAGCGCCGGGATCGTAATGATGGTGTCCATCATGCCTTGGGGCGCCGCGGGGATGCCGACCTTGGAGAGACCGGTGCGGTAGACGCTTTGGCCGGTGATGAAGGACGAGCGGCCGGCCGTGCACGACTGCTCGCCGTAGCTGTCGGTGAACAGCATGCCCTCCTCGGCGATGCGGTCGATGTTGGGCGTACGGTAGCCCATTAGGCCGCGGGTATAGCAGCTGAGGTTGGACTGGCCGATGTCATCGCCCCAGATGACCAGGATGTTCGGCTTGGTGGTGTTCGGCGCATCAGCCATGTTTTTCTCCTGTGCAATTGGTGCTGCAGCAGAACATCGACTGTTGCTGTGGGGGCCTCAGGGGTTCTGCCGGGATCCTGCGCGGCGGTGCTTCCGATCGGCGCAAGACATCATTTTGATGTAATTTCGATCTAGCTCTCGGACGAAGAGGTCTACGATGTTGCTTGACGGAACAAACTTCGAAGGCGGTGGCTATGGCGGTCACTGGTGCAAGGCTTGTCGCCAGCCCATTCTTTTCCAGCAGCCGTCGACGCGGATCGAATTCCAGAACGATCCCGACGGAACCAAGGGGCTGACTGGGATGTATCACCGCGAATGCGGCCGACCGTTCGCGTCCCTTGCGCGCGTCGTAAATCTCGATCCCCGGACCCTCCGCTAGGTTCGTTCTGCGGCTTGCCGGCGCTGTGAGCCGGTTCCTCATCCGAACGGTCCGACCCTTAAGGTCATGCTGATGATGGCGAAAACGCCGATGCACAGCAGGAGCAGGGCGGTGATGAGGGTGAACGATGCCGGGAACTGGCTTTCGCCGTGAATGAGCCCCTCCTGCCTCATCTCCCGCCGCGCCTCGCGCAGGCCGAGCATGAACTGCACGTGGTAGACGATGCCAATCACCAGCATGAAGATGCCGAGCCCCACCAGCGCAACACCGAAGTCCCGGGCCGCTCCGCTGCCCGAGCGGATGACATTGCTTTCATCGAGCTTCTGGAACACCTGGAAAATCGTGAAGCCGAAGCTAATCAAAGATAATGATGTGCGGATCACCGACATCAGGGTGCGATCTGCGCTCAGACGGGTGCGCTGAAACGACATGCCGGTCCGTCGAGCAGAAAGCTCGGTCGGGACATCGTTTTCGATAAGTTTCACATTAGGTGCTGCCATTCACCAGTCCTCGAGTGGAGGTGCGACGGAAAGTGCCCAGTGACGCCGCGGGCCGCCAGCCCGGTTGGCGGGTCGACTGAATAACGGCCGGCGCCGCTACAATAAAAATGTCCTCCATCGAGGGGCTTACGGATAGATCGGCGGTGAATTTTTGGCGCGACCGGCGGTCCTTCTCGGCTGTTCGCAAACATACTGTCATGAAATGTTGCCTTTTAGGATACGCAATTCGAACTAAGGTGCGGATGGATTGCGGCGCGTTGCAAGAAACGTAGTGTCGATGGAAAGTATTGCTGTCTGAAGTCGAACAGAAATGCGCAGAAGTGACGCGCAACAGTTCTTTCCTGTGCCGGGCGTGGTAGTCGTACGATTGGTGTTGCCGGCAGTTTTAGCTTGATGTCACTAGGATTGTGCGCTTGCGATCATTCCGGCGGTGGCCGAATTGGCCCGAACTCGTTCCGAATACGGAAGTGACAGATCGACGCGTCGCGGTGTGCCGCCGCTATCGATGGAGGTTGCCCGGGGGAGTGGCCGAGTTGCCCGGCACGCGCGCATTTGTGAAGCATCGGCGGCGAGGCTCGGTGCAACGGCCAAGTTGGGCGGGGCGTTGTGTGGGCAGGCTGCGCGTGCCTCGGCTGCTCGCCGACTCCTAGGTAGTACCGACGCTCGGATGGCAGCGCCCGCTGCAGGAGGGAGGCCTGCAGCGGGAATTTCGCCCCAGGTTCCATTTGTGATTGCAGCCGAGGAAATGGACGAGCCTGCAATTTGGCGTCGGCAAAGTAAGTGACTTTGGTGACAGCTGCGAAAACTGTCGCCGCGACTGCGTTCACTCTTCCGACTATTGACGAAGTTTCCGATATCAATAGTATGATTTTTGAGGTGCTTGGGCCAATTTGGCGACAGCCTTGGTTCTACCTTGGTGCGTGGGAGCGCATCTGACACGGTGTCAAGCCGATTGCGGGCCGCCGAGCTCGCCTAGGGAGGAATGCGATGCATAGTGCTGTAAAGGTCGCGGCCGGTGTGGCCGCCGGCTTGTTGCTTGGTGCTGCGGCAATTGCCCCCGCTATCGCCCAGGACAAGCCCACGCTGGCTTTCGTCGCCAACGGGGCGTCAGATTTCTGGAAGGCGGCCGAGGCGGGCATGAAAAAGGCGCAGGGCGAGCTGCCGGACTACTCGCTGGAGTTCAAATATCCCGAGCAGTCCTCCGTGGCGATCCAGCAGCGCCTGATGGAGGATTTGGTGACCGCGGGCGTGAAGGGCATCATGGTTTCGGCGGTCGATCCCAAGACTTCCACCGACGGCCTCAACAAGATCGCCTCGGAAACGGCGCTCTTCACCACCGACTCTGACGCGCCCCAGACCAACCGCGTTGCCTATATCGGTTCGTCCAACGTCCTCGCGGGCAATCAGGCAGCCGAGATCGCGGCCAAGGCCTTGCCGAATGGCGCCAAGTGCATGGGTTATGTCGGCCTTCTCGGCGCCGACAATGCCAGGGAGCGCATCGAGGGGATGAAGGACAAGCTGCCGTCCAACATCACCCTCGTGGACGTGCGCGGCGACGACATCGACCAGACGCGCGCCAAGAAGAACGTCGAGGATACCCTCACCGCCGATCCCTCGATCAACTGCATGGTCGGATTCTATTCCTACAACACGCCGCGCATTTATGAGGCGCTGCGCGACGCCGGCAAGCTGGGCCAGATCACCGTCATCGGCTTCGACGATGATCCGATCACCCTTGGCGGTGTGAAGGAAGGGACGATTGCGGGCACGGTGGTGCAGCAGCCCTTCGAGTGGGCCTATCAGGGTTTCAAGCTGATGGCGGCCTATCTTAAGGGCGACAAGTCCGGGATTCCGGACAGCAAGCTCATCATCGTTCCGACCAAGATCCTCTACAAGGACGACATTGACGCCTACGCCGCCAACCTCAAGACGATGGCCGGCAAGTAGTCAGACAGAAGTCAGAGGTGGTCCGGCTCTTCCCCTGGTTGGGCCGGACCTTAGCCTTTTCCGCGGAAAGCCTTATCTGGCGATAATTGCCGCCCGATCCGGTTCCGCCCACTGTTGAGCGATATGACCGACGCTTTTCCAGCCTCCGCGGCTCCTGCGCTCCCCCAGCAAGCGCCATTCCTGAGCCTTGTCGGAATCCGCAAGGTCTATCCCGGTGTGGTGGCCCTGGCGGATTTCTCGCTGGAGGTGCGGCCGGGAGAAGTGATCGGGCTCGTCGGCGAGAATGGCGCAGGTAAATCGACGCTGATGAAAATCTTGGGCGGCGTGACGGAGCCCACCCAAGGCACCATCACCATCGACGGGGTGAGCGAAACGGCGCTCAGCGTTGCCGACAGCATGGCGGCCGGCATTGCCTTCGTGCACCAGGAATTGAATCTCTTCGACAATCTGGACGTCGCGGCCAACGTCTATATCGGGCGCGAGCCGCGCAAAGGCGGGCCACTCCGGCTCGTCGATAACGACGCCCTGTACAAGATGGTCGCGCCATTGCTTAAGCGCGTTGGTGCTAATTTCGCCCCGGCGACGCCAGTGGCGCGCCTCTCGCTGGCGCAGCGGCAAATGGTCGAGATCGCCAAGGCGCTGTCGATGGCTGCACGTCTGGTGATCCTCGACGAGCCGACATCAAGCCTGCCGCCGGCCGAGACCGACAAGCTCCTGGCCGTGATTTCGGCGCTCAAGGCCGAAGGCATTGCCGTGATCTTCATCTCGCACCGGCTCAACGAGGTCGAGCGGGCCGCGGACCGGGTCGTGGTGCTGCGCGACGGCAGGCTGGTCGGCACCCTCGAAAAGGGCGAGATCGACCACGACCGCATGGTCCGCATGATGATCGGACGGGAGCTCAAGGCGCAGTTCGCAGCGCCGAACGAGGCGTCCGGCGGCAAGGTCATTCTCGAGCTGCACCGCGTGCGGACGGGGACCTATCCGGGCCAGCCGGTCGAACTGGCGTTGCGCGGTGGCGAGATCTTGGGGCTGGCGGGACTCGTCGGCTCGGGTCGCACGGAACTGGCACGCGCCATCTTCGGTATCGACCGCATCTGGGGCGGGGACCTCGTGCTCGAGGGCGAACGCTTTCGGCCGAACGGGGCGGCAGATGCCGTAAAGCGCGGGATCTTTCTCGTGCCCGAGGACCGGAAGGCCGCAGGGGTGCTGCTCGATTTCGCGATCCTCGAAAACATTTCCCTGCCCAACCTTGGGGGCCACGCGACAGCCACCCTCGTGTCCCATGCCCGGGAAGCCAGGACCGCCGAAACCCAGCGCACCAATCTCAACATCAGGGCGCCGAAGGTGACGACGCGCACCGGCGCCCTTTCCGGCGGCAACCAGCAAAAGGTCGTGCTCGGCAAGTGGCTCGCCATGCAGCCGCGGGTGATGATCCTCGACGAGCCGACGCGCGGCATCGATGTCGGCGCCAAGGCCGAGATTTACCGGCTTATGCGCGGCCTCGCGGACGCCGGCGTCGCCGTACTGATGATTTCAAGCGACATGGAAGAGGTGATTGGCGTCTCCGATCGCGTCGCGGTGATGCACGAGGGACGCATCGCCGGCGTGCTCGAAGGCGGAGAGGTGAGCGAGGAGAACGTCCTGCGGCTCGCGGTGGGCAAGGCGGCGCGCCCCGCGGTGATGGCGGGAGCCGGCTCGATTGAAACAGCCACAGGGCTGCGGGGAGAATGAGATGCTGAAGAAAGACCTCGGCCTTCTGGTGCTGATCGTGGTGGTGGGCGCGGTGGTCTCGATCATCAATCCGCGCTTCCTGCTGCCGATCAACATCGCCAATACCGCCAACCAGGTTGGGCTCTTCGGCCTTTCCGCCCTCGGTCAGGCGATCGTCATCCTGACCGGTGGCATCGAGCTCTCCGTCGGGTCAATGATTGCGCTGGTTGGGGTCCTGTTCGTCGATTTCGTCGCCAACCAGAACATCCCCTGGCCGCTCGCCATGGTGTTGATGCTGCTGCTTGGCATCGTGGTCGGCCTCATCCACGGCGTGCTCATCACCAAACTCAAGATGCAGCCTTTCGTGGTCACGCTCTGTGGCCTGCTGATCTATCGCGGCATCGCCCGTTTTTATACGCAGGACGCAACGGCCGGTTTTGCCTTCGGGCAGAATTTCCCGGCGCTCGAATTCCTGACGACCGGCCGCGTCTTTGGCGTACCCAATTCGTTCATCGCCATGCTCATCGCGGCCATAATCATGTGGGTCGTCCTGCACCGCACGATCTTTGGCCGCTATCTCTACGCCGTCGGCAAGAATGAGGAGGCGGCCCGCTATTCGGGCATCCGCACCGACAGCGTGATTATCGCCGCCTATGTGATCTGCCAGATATTGACGGTCATCTCGGCGATCTATTTTGCCATGTATACGCGCTCGATCTCGCCCGCCAGCCACGGCAATTTCTACGAGCTTTATGCCATCGCGGCGGCGGTGCTCGGCGGTTTTTCTCTCCGGGGCGGAGAGGGCTCGGTGATCGGGGCGCTGCTGGGCGTGGTCTTGCTGCAGGAGTTGCAAAACCTGGTGAACCTCTTGGGTATTCCGTCCTCGCTCAACTTCTCGGTGATGGGCGGCGTCATCATCGTCGGCGTCCTGGTGGACCAGCAATGGACCCTTTTTCGCGAACGGCGGCGGACAATGGAAGCGGCCAGGGCCAATCAGCCCAGGCAGGCTGCGGCCGAGTGAGGGCTTGGTCACCGCAGGGCGGCCCTAAGCGTTAGATTCCCAACCGTTTTCAGAGGTATTGCGACCCGGAAGCGGACAAGATAGGCACGATGTGTGCCGTAATTTGCCTTAAATCGGTTGGAGCCGACGACATTATGAAAATTTCTCTCGCAATTTTGTTGCTCACCCTGGCGTCGACCCCGGCAATGGCGGCACCGTCCCTGCCGGGGGGCGCGAGTTCGCTCAGCGAGGCACATGGCGACTGGAGCGTCGGCTGCGCCGTGCAAGGGCAGGGCGATGCCAGCAAGCTCGCCTGCAATGTCTCGCAGCGGCAGCTTGACAAGGCCAATCAGCGGCAGGTGCTTGCCATCGAGCTGACGCCGGCGGCCGGCACGGCCAGGGGCGTCCTCGCCATGCCGCTCGGCATGGAATTGGACAAGGGAGTGGTGCTGCAGGTCGATGCCGGCAAATCCACCCCCGCACAGCCCTATGCCACCTGCATTGCCGCCGGCTGCATCGTGCCTGTGAATTTTGACGCTGCGAACCTGAAGCTGCTCCGCACCGGCAAGACGCTGAATGTCTTGGCCGCCGCAGCCAACGGCAAACCGATCAAACTCGCCGTGCCCCTCACCGGGCTGCCCGCGGCGCTCGACCGGGCCACGGCGCTGCTCGCAGGGAAGTAGGGACCGATCATTGTAGCAGGGTCTGGCCGGGGCTGCTCCGGCCTATAGCACGCAGGGCGTGGGTTGCCCCTCTCGGTGAGTGAAGGCAATCGTCTGTTGAGTTCGCCATAAACAGAGATTCCCGCCTGTGCGGGAATGACTGGGGTTTTTTGGCTGGGATAACAGCGCCATCTGCACGGCATCATTCCCGCGCAGGCGGGAATCTCCGTTGCGACGCCACGCTCCCATCGGACCTATTTCAGCACCAGCGCGAGGAGGGGGACGAGCAGGGCGGTCAAGAGGCCGTTCAGGCCGATGCCCAGTGCCGCAAAGGCGGCTCCGAGTTCGTCCTTGGACGCAACCTGAGCCGCTGCGATGCCGCCCCCCGCCACCCCGGCGGCAAGACCATGTGCCCGCCAATCCTTGATGCGGAACCCATTCAACAGCATCTGGCCCACGATCGCTGCGACGATGCCGCCGAGAATGACGAGCGCCGCGGTCAGGGCGGGCACGCCGCCGATCTCCTGGGAAACCGCCATGGCGATAGGCGTTGTCGCGGCCTTGGGTGCAATCGACAAGGCGACGGTGTGCGAGCCGCCCATCAGCAAGACGATCGCAACGCCGCTCGCGATCGCCGTGACCGAACCGGCGAGGAGTGCCACGCCTATGCTGCTCAGGTTGCTGCGGACATAGTTGATGTTTTTTGCCAGCGGGATCGCCAGGGCAACCGTGGTGGGACCAAGTAAAAAGTTGATGAACTGCGCGCCGCCAAAATAGGTTTGGTAAGACGTCGCCGTGACCAGGAGGATCGCCACGATGATCACAATGGCGATCAGGACCGGATTGGCGAGTGGCGTATTCCGGCAAGCGCGTTGCACGAAGCGCCCGACGAGATAGGCCATGATCGTGACGGTGAGCCAGAGAAGGGGCGTTGGAGCCACGGGCATCCACAGGTTTTCGATCACGCTAGTCATGGCTGGGCTCTCCCAGGCCCTGCGGGAGCGTGGAATCGACACTGGGCCGCTTTGGCCGGTTCATCATGAAATGCATCACCCCGCCGGTGACCGCCGTGCTCAGGATTGTTGAGACGCACAGCGCGACAACGATCGGCAACCACTCCTGGCGCAGCAGATCGGCTTCGGCAACGACGCCCACGCCTGCCGGTACGAACAGCAGGCCCATCGAGGCGATCAGCGCCTCGCCCGTCTTTTCGAGGTCGGGCGGCAGCGGACGCTGGCGCTTTCCGCCGCGAATGACGAGGATCGCCGCCAGCAGGAACATGCCGATCACCGGGCCGGGAAGCGTGAGGTGGAACGCCTCCCGGGCCAATTCGCCGATGAGCTGGCAGCCGATGAGAACGAGAAGGGCGAACAGCATTTGGGCCTCACGCCTTGCCCGGCTGAGGGGCGGAAATCGCCAGCCGCTTCCACGGAGAAGCCTCCGGCAAATGCGCTGTTGGCTGGGTAGTGGGCATGGCAACTCTCGTGTATTGGTCCGCCGAGCCCTAGCGTTATGCCCGTGCCTGGGGAAGCGCTCATGGCGCAAATGACTGTTGCGCAATAGGGGAGGGTGCCCGTGGACTACTTCGCCGCCATGCGCGCCTTTGTGCGCGCCGCCGATCTGGGCAGCTTTTCGCGTGCAGCTGCCGAAACGGGCGTCAAGGTCTCGACGGTGTCGCGCTATGTCGGCGAGCTGGAACGGGATCTCGGAGCCGCGCTTCTCAATCGCTCGACACGCGGCCTGCATCTGACCGAGGCCGGGCGAACCTTCTACAACCGCGCGGCCCAGATCATCGCCGACGTGGAGGATGCGCGTAGCGCGACGACCTCGCTCAACGCCCATCCGCAAGGCCTGTTGCGGATCAACATTCCGGTCTCCTTTGGCCGGCGGCACATCATGGCCCACATGAAGGAATTCCTCGCCGCCTACCCGGACATCCGGCTCGATGCGACGTTGACGGACGCCACCGTCGATTTGATCGAAACCGGGGCGGACGTTGCAGTGCGGATCGGCGCGCTCGTCGACTCGACGCTGGTTGCCCGAAAGCTGGCACCGCACCGGCGCATTCTGGTTGCGAGCCAAGAGTATTTCGGCTCGCGCGCGGTGCCGAGCCTGCCGCCTGATCTAGGGCAGCACGAGTGCCTGGTTTTCGCGTTACAGCCGACATCCGCCTGGTACTGCAGGCCCGCTGGGAGTCAGGGCGGCGAGCCGGTTCAAGTTGTCATCAACGGGGTGCTGCGAACGAACGACTCCGAGACCCTCCGCGACGCGGCGCTTTCTGGCATCGGGATCGCACTGCTGCCCACCTGGCTGGTAGGCAATGATGTGCGCGAGGGGCGGCTGTTGCCCGTCCTGCCGGATCTGGAATGGCAGATCGCCCCCGGCCCGGAGCGCGCGATCTGGGGGGTTTACCCGCCGAAAAAGGTAGTGTCGCCCAAGGTGAAGGCGTTCCTGGCTTTCCTGTCACAGCGCTTCGGCGCCCCTCCCTACTGGGAACGAGCAGAAGGCAATCAAGGAGTGCGGGATGCCACGGAGCTGGTCCCGCGATGATGGGGCAGGCCTTGCCCTAAAACAGCGCCCCCGCAAGCTGGATCGCCAGTTCCGGTGGATCGCCGCGCCGTTCGCCGCGAGCGACCACGACCAAGGAGCCATCCGGCAGCGGCCGCTGCAGTTTCAATGCTTCCCCGATCGGCGCCGTCAGCCAGGTGGCGACCTCTTCCGGCGTCCGCAGGATCACCGGCATGGCCTTGGGATGGATCGGCCTCACCTCGGCATTGGGTTCGGTGGTCAGGAAGCCGAAGAGATCCGCCCTTTCGGTGCCGGTCTTCGCTTTGCGCACGCTGGTCCAACCGGGAACATAGATGCCGGCGAAGAAGGCGAGGGGACGTTCCGGCGACAGCGCAAACCAGACCGGGGGATGCGAGCCATCCGGCAGCGCCTCGTTCTCGGAAAAGCTGGTGAACGGCACGACGCAACGATGTTCGTACCCCAGCCACGGCCGCCAGTGCGGGCTCGAAACGTTGCGGATATTGGTGACCCCGCTATCCGGCTCGAGGTAGCGGAGTGTTTCGAAGTCGGCCGCCTTGCCCTTGGCGCTAAGCTTTTCGGCCCGCTTCCTGGCGGCGGCGTCGAGGGTTGATCGCGGCGTCGGCATGCCCCAGCGGGCTTCGGCCATCACCGGTCCGTTCTTGCCGTTACGGATGATCGGCGCCGAATAGTCAGGAAAAATCCCCGGATAGGGCTGCAGATTGCCGAGCCGCTCGGCGACATCGAACGCCTTTACGAAGGCACGGAACGCCTCGACATTGGTAACGAAGGAATAGAGGTTACACATCGGCTCTTTCCGGCCTGGGATATAGTGTTCGGGCCATTCCGACGCCACGGTCCGGCTTGCCTTGCGGCACCAAGCATGACACAACCCGCGCCGCCAGTCGCGGTTCGCCGCGTCAGCGCATAAGCACTTGGTTGACCATGCTCAATCCGAGCAGCGGGGAGGGACAATGGGCAAGATCGTCGGCTTCTATCCCGGCTCCTTCGATCCGGTCACGAATGGCCACCTCGATGTCATCGAGCGCGCCTGCCGGCTGGTCGACCACCTGGTGATCGGCATCGGCACGCACCACTCGAAAACGCCGCTCTTCGCCCATGAGGAGCGGCTCGAACTGCTGCGCCGCTGCATCGAGCCGATCGGCAAGCGCACCGCGACCGAGTTCACCATCACCGAATTTGGCGGGCTCATGGTCAATGCCGCCCGTGAAAATGGCGCAAAGCTGGTGATCCGCGGCCTGCGCGACACCACCGACTACAATTACGAAATGCAGATGGTCGGGATGAACGCGCAGATGGCGCCCGATATCCAGACCGTGTTCCTGCCTTCGAGCCCGCACGTCCGGCACATCTCCGCCTCACTGGTGCGCCAGATTGCCGAGCTCGGCGGTGACATTTCCGCCTTCGTTCCCAACATCGTACTCAAGGCTGTGAAACAGAAATGAAACTCCTTGCCCGTTTCGCCGCGGCGCTGGCGCTGGTCTTTGCCGCCGCCGTTGCACTGCCCGCAGTCGCCGCCACCGGCACGCCGCACATGATGCTGCAGCTCAAGGACGGTACTGTCGATATCCAGCTCGAGCCCAATCTCGCGCCCGCAACCGTCAAGCAGATCGTGACCCTCACTGATCAGGGTTTTTACAACGGCCTGACCTTCCACCGAGTGATCCCGGGGTTCATGGCGCAGACGGGTGATCCGAAGGGCGACGGCACGGGCGGCTCGAGCCTGCCCGACGTCAAGGCCGAGTTCTCCAACGAGCCGTTCGTGCGCGGCACCGTGGGGATGGCGCGCGCCGCCGATCCCAATAGCGCCAATTCGCAGTTCTTCATCATGTTCGCCGACGGCAGCTTCCTAAACGGGCAGTACACTGTTTTCGGCAAGGTGGTTGACGGGATGCAGTACGTCGACAACATCAAGAAGGGCGATCAGGCGAACAACGGCGCGGTGACCGACCCGGACAAGATCATTTCCGCCAAGATCGTCTACAAGTAAGGAGTAACGGCGATGGCCGATTACAAAGATCCAGAGAACACGCTTCTCATCGAAACGACAAAGGGCCCCGTGGTCATTGAGATGCGGCCTGATCTCGCTCCCGAGCATGTCGCCCACATCAAGAAGCTCGCCCGCGAGCACTTTTATGACGACATCGTTTTTCACCGCGTGATCGATGGCTTCATGGCCCAGACTGGCGATCCGACCGGCACCGGTACCGGTTCGTCGAAGTACCCGGACCTGAAGCAGGAGTTCAATGCCGAGCCGCATGTCCGTGGCACGGTCTCGATGGCGCGGGCGCAGAACCCCAATAGCGCCAATTCGCAGTTCTTCATCTGCTTCGACGATGCGCGCTTCCTCGACCGGCAATATACCGTCTGGGGCAAGGTCATCGAGGGCATGGACAACGTCGACAAGATCAAGCGCGGCGAGCCCGTGCGCGATCCTGACAAGATGGTCACGGTGCGCGTCGCCGCCGACGAAGCCGCCTAAACGAGCGGTGCCATAGTTTTTGCGGCCGGGTTCACCCCCGGCCGTTTTCGTTCATGTCTGCCCTGCGCGATCGCGATGGATCGCCGCGGCGGTATTCTTCGTTGCCGCCGCGAAGCGGCAATAGCGTCCCGAGGCCCCGATGCGCGTTGATCAGTTCGATTTCGATCTTCCTGAAAAGCTGATCGCGCTGCATCCAGCCGAGCCGCGCGATGCCGCGAGGATGCTGTTGGTTGGCGAGGACGGCAGTCTTGCCGACCGGAAGGTGCGGGATCTGCTGGAGATCCTGCAGCCCGGCGATGTCATTGTCGTCAACGATACCAAGGTCATCCCCGCGGAACTAACCGGCAAGCGGATCCGCGGCGACAGCGAGCGCAAGGTTTCGTTCAATCTGCACCGTCGGCTCGATGCCGGCAGCTGGCTCGCCTTCGCCCGCCCGGCCAAGCACCTCAATCTCCTCGATCAGCTGGAGCTGGGACAAGGCCGCCGCAAGTTGCGGGCGACGGTTGCCGGCAAGGGTGAGGGCGGCGAGGTGACGCTGAGCTTCGATCTAGCGGGCGCCGAACTTGATGAGGCGATCAAGGCCATCGGCGCCATGCCGCTGCCGCCCTATATCGGTGGCAAGCGCGAGGTGGAAGACCGCGATGCCATCGACTACCAGACGGTCTTCGCCACCGTGGAGGGCGCGGTGGCTGCCCCGACGGCCGGGCTCCATTTCACCGAAAAGCTGCTGCAGGAACTGGCTCTGAAGGGCGTTTCCATTGAGCGAGTCACCTTGCACGTCGGCGCGGGCACGTTCCTGCCGGTCAAGGCAGACGACACCGACGAGCACAAGATGCACGCCGAGTGGGGCGAGATTACCCAGGCAGTCTCCGAGCGGATCGCGGCGGCCAAGGCCAAGGGCGGCCGCATCGTTGCGATCGGCACGACCAGCCTGCGCCTGCTGGAGAGCGCCGCTCGCGAAACCGGCGAACTGCGTCCCTTCATGGGCGAAACGGACATCTTCATCACGCCCGGCTTCCGCTTCCACGTGGTGGACGTGCTGATGACCAATTTTCACCTGCCGCGCTCGACGCTGTTCATGCTGGTCTCCGCCTTTGCCGGGCTCGACACCATGCGCGCCGCCTACGCGCACGCCATCGGCAACGACTATCGGTTTTATTCCTACGGCGACGCAAGCTTGCTTTTCCGCAAGGGCTGAGCCTGAGCTGGATTGCCCGGCCATCGTCAAACCGCTCCCCAACCACGGAGTCATCCCGACGAATGTCGGGATCCATCTCCGATCGGCTGGGCTCGCCGATAGGCTGCAAGATGGATTCCGGCGTTCGCCGGAATGACGCCGGGGTGAGGGGAGGCCGTGGCCGGCCACGCAAGCACCTAACCGGAATCCAACTTCAATAGCCCTATTTTGCGCGTTGCGATCTCAGCCGGGGGTAATAAAATCAGCTTTTGGCAAGGGAGGTGATAGAAATGGCAAAATACGTCGTTTTGCTCAACTGGACCGACCAAGGCATCAAGACAGTCAAGGACTCGCCCAAGCGCTACGACGCGGCCAAGGAAGTCGCGACCAAGAGCGGCTGCACGCTCGAGACGATTTACCTGACCTTCGGCCAGTACGATCAGG
>DATJHO010000056.1:0-47382 GCA_035493835.1 Devosiaceae bacterium | reverse complement strand
TGATCAGCCGCGGGTCGCGGCTCCGCGCCGCGATGCCGGGGCGATGAACAGCAACCATCTGCCGATGGCCGCTGTGACGGGGTCGGGATTACCCACGCCCCTCACGGCGGCCATCGTCTTTGTCACCGCGCTTGAGACACGGCGACGGGCCTACCGGGGCCAGCCTGGATCACTGCGCCGCGAACCATGGCTCGAGTTCGATCTCCAGCGGCAGGATGATGCGGACCACGCAGTTGTACCAGGCGATCGTCAGCAGGAGTTCAAGCCGCTGGCGATCGCCGAGGAAATCGAGCGCCGCCCATGTGGTGTCGCTCGCCCGGCCACCGACCGTCACCTCCCGGGCCAGACGGATGACGGCCCGCTCCTGCTCGGTGAAGCAACCGGCGGTGTCGAAGTCCCCCAGCTGGTCGAGTTGCTCGCGCCGAACCCCCGCGGCCAAGGCAGCGTTGCGATGGTGCTCCACCTCGTAGTTGGCGTCGGCGGCAAGGCCGACTGTCACCACGGCCAACTCGCGGAAGGGCTTTGGCAAGGCGGTCCGCTTGCGCAGCGCACCGGCCATGCCGAGCACGGCTTCCGTGAGATCCGGCGCATTCGCCAGCGCAAGGAAGATATGCTCCGGGTTGCCACGCTCGGCCAGCAGCCGGTCGTAGAGATCTGCTCTACCCTCCGGGATCGTCTCCCGGGTAACGTATGGAATGCGTGCCATGCTCGCATTGCTCCTTCAAAACAGTCCAGGCTCAGGTCAGGCTCAGATAGGCTTCGAGCGACGGCTCCGGCCCGCCGGGGGGCGGGTTGGTGAGCGCCACGCCCTCGAAGGCAGAAGCGTTGCGGATCCAGTTCTGACGCGGCGGCAGGCCCCAGGCTTCGGTGCGGCGCGTGCCATCGGTCAGATCGTGGATGATCGGGCCATCCTCCGCATCGCCGTAGTAGATCGCCGGCGGCAGCAGCTCGACGCGGTGCCCGTCCGGATCCAGCAAGTAGACGTAGTAGGAATGGCCGAGGCTGTGCCGGCCCGGTCCGAATTCCACGCAGTCCTTGTAGCCAAGGTTGCCGGCCATGTCGCAGGCCTTGATCATCTCCTGGATGCCATGCACGACATAGCCGAAGTGGTGCAGCGCAGGCCCGGGGCGATGGATGAACACCACGTCATAGGCCGAGTCCTTGATGTGCAGGAAGATGCCGACCGGCTCGTCGTTCACCACCATCCAGTCGACCACCCGGAATCCCAGATCGGTATAGTAGGCCGCCGCCTCGGCAATGTTCGGCGCGGTGATCTGGTAGTGGTCGAAGCACAGCGCGCCGCCGCCACGCAGCGCGTTGAACTCCTGGTCGAAGCGTTCGAGGCGGGGCATCGTCGCGCAGAATTCGACCGGCGTCCCGCTCGCGTCGGCGGTGAGCAGCGTGCGCGACTGATGCGGCAGATCGACGAACTCGGCCTTGATCCCCCGCTTGTCGAAATAGAACTTCGCCTTGTCCAGATCCTCTTCGCCGCGCACCCGCATTCCGGTGCGGACACAGGCCGGCGCGCCGGTCGTCCGCTTCAGCACCAGGCTGTGATGCACGCGCTCCTGGGTGCCGCGCAGATAGAGCGTGTCCTTGTCCTCGTCGGTGACAACCAGCCCGATGACCTCGGTGTAGTAGTCCCTGCTGCGGGCAAGATCGCGTGCCGTCAAGGTCAGGTGGCTGGCCCGGGTGATCTCGAACGGCGGTGTCGGTGATGTCACTGGGATCGGTGTCATCTTCAGTCTTCTCCTCTCTATGTACGCAAATTCTTCGGCGCCTAGGCCGGCATGCCATCCGAGACCATGTCCTCCGACAGGGTCACGAAGTGCCCGCCCCGGGTCACGACGACGCTGTCGGGAAACGTGGATTCAATGGCGTAGCCGAGGTCAGCGAGCCGGTCGAGAAAGCTCGGCAGCCGGGCGAGACAGCTGTCGTTGATGTCGTGCAGCACCACCACCGGCCAGGCGAGCGATACCAGGGCATCGAGGCAGGCGCCATCCCAGCCTGCCGGGTTCAGCCAATCGCCCGGCACCAGGTTCCACAGCAGGCTCGTGTAGCCGTCCTGCTGGAGATGCGTGAGCGCGGCCCGGCTGAAGAGATGCGGCCCGAGCAGGCCATCCTTGCCGTAGGGCCGAAACAGTTTCTCGGCATCCGCATATTCGCCGATGAGCGCCTGGGTGGCGTCGATCTCCGAGCGGGCAAAGCTGGCGTCGGGCCTGTCGCCCAGCGCGACCTTGTGGTTCAGGGTGTGATTGCCGATGCGGTGGCCCGCCCCGGTGATCCTGGGCAGCAGGGCAGCGGCGCGTCGATCGTACAGCTGGCTGCCGATCACGAAGAAGGTCGCCGCTACGCCGTGGGTGGAGAGAATGTCGAGCACGCGCTCGGTGATACCCGGGGTGGGGCCATTGTCGAAGGTCAGGGTCAGGCGCTTCGAGCCGGCCAGGGCTCCCGCCTGCAGCCCACTTCCGGTCATCACCGAGGCTCGTCCAGGATCGGATTGCGCAGAACGCCGATGCCTTCGACCTCCACCTCGCAGATGTCCCCGGGGCGCATCCAGAGCGGCGGCTTGCGCGCGAGCCCGACCCCCGACGGCGTGCCGGTGATGATGACATCGCCCGGCGCCAGCGTCATCGCCTCGCTGAGTAGGGACACCAGAGTGGCGATGTCAAAAATCAGGTCGTCGATCGGCGCGTCCTGCACTACCTGTCCGTTCAGGCGCGTTTGCAGGCGAAGGCCGCGGCAGCCCGGCGGCAGGGCGTCGGCGGTCACGAACACCGGCCCGAAAGCGCCGGTGGCGTCGAAGTTCTTGCCAACGGTCCATTGCGGCGTCCTGAGCTGGTAGTCGCGGATCGAGGCGTCGTTGAAGATCGAGTACCCGGCCACGTGTCCGAGCGCATCGGCCGCCGCGATGTTGCGCCCCCCGCGCCCGATCACCGCGACAAGCTCGCCCTCGTAGTCGAGCTGTTCGGAAACGCGCGGCCGGATGATCGGCGCGCCGTGCCCGATCAGACTCGATGCGAAGCGGGCGAAGATGGTCGGATAGGCCGGCGGCTCGAAGCCGGATTCGCGGGAATGCTCGGTGTAGTTCAAGCCGATGCAGAGGATCTTGCCGGGCGCCGGCAGCGGCGGCAGCAACTCGACCCGATCGAGCGCGATCGCAGGCCCCTCCAGCAGGCGGCTCCCGGCGCTCTCCAGCGCCGTGGCACCGGCCGCGATGAGGCTGGCGAGATCGCCGGGGAAGCCGGGCTGTCCGACCAGGAAGCCGTGCAGCGTGCCGCCATTGTCCTCGGCCGCGAGGCCTTCCTGTCCATTCTGCTGAAAACGCGCAAAGCGCATCAGTGTCTCTCCACATCCGTTGAAGCGCAGCTTGGCGAGAAAAAATATACTCGTCAACATAAAATATATTTTTTAGCCTATCCCATCAACCATGGATCAGGCATCTTGTCGCAAAAAGCCGGCCTTCTGCCCGGCATGCTTCAAGACAGCTGAACCGGGAGCGGAAGCCCGCAACCAGCTCAACCGCCGCCCCGGCGGCACCTCTAGCGAAAGACCTCCATGCATAAATTGATGATCATCACGGCCAGCACCCGCGACGGGCGCAAGGGGCCGATTCTGACGAACTGGATCGAGCAATTCGCGCGCAAGACCGAGGAGTGGGAGATCACGACCGTTGATCTCAAGACCATCAACCTGCCTATGTTCAATGAACCCGAGCACCCGCGCCTCAAGCACTACCACTACGACCACACTAAGGCGTGGAGCTCGCTGGTGGATGCCGCCGACGCCTTCGTCGCCGTGGTGCCGGAATACAACTACGGGCCCTCGCCGGCGCTGATCAACGCCTTCGACTACCTGTCCAGCGAATGGTTTTATAAGCCGATGGGTTTTGTCAGCTATGGCGGCGTTTCGGCTGGCACGCGCGGCGTGCAGATGTTCAAACAGATCATCACCGCGCTGAAAGTGATGCCGGTCCCGGAAGCGGTGCACGTGCCTTTCTTCCCGCAGTTCATCGACGGCGACGGCACGCTCGTGCCCAACGAGCAGATGCTACAGGGCGCCACCGACATGCTGGCCGAATTAAAGAAGTGGACCGGTCCGCTGAAGGCCATGCGCACGACCGGCTGAGGCCCACGCCGATCAAGTCGTTCGAGCCTCCGCGCGTCCGAAGCCTAGATCCCCATGCAAACCTGAAGGGCATCTTGAAGCCCGATCTGCCCGTGAGCGATCCTCATCGCCAATGCGCGAGTCACCACGCTCGACGGTTCTAAAAAGGCATTTATGAAGGCGACAGCACTCGCGACGATTATCTTTGATATGGTCACCGACCAATCGGGCGCGACGTCGGGAGCCAGAGATCCATGGCTGTCGTTGGAGGCGTCGTCAGCACGCCAGCCCACAAAACGCCTCCCTTCCCCATTGTCCCGTGCTCGCGCGCTATGGCGCCGAGCGCGTGCGTCGTCAGTTCCTCACTGCTATTTCCCAAACACCTCCTGAAAAACTTGGCCGGCCTCCTTTACCATCCTGGCGCGGGGCGAAATCTCGGACGGGATCAGGGCGCGGTTGAGCGCTTCCGTAGTCAGGTCGTCGTCCCGGCTGACCACCTGGAATTTGGCGTTGCCGATCATCTTGCCGACATCGCTCCGGGTGATGGCGTTGCCGAAGAGCTTGAATGCCGCCTTGTTGACGATTGGCGTGATGCCCGCGGCACTGCCGCGTATCTCGAGGATGTGCTGAACGGTGCGCCGCGCTTGCCGCAATGAGGGGACGTGCGCCTCGAACACCACGAAGACGTGGTCGCTGTGGCGCACGACATCGTCGAACCAGGGGGCATTGAGGTTGGGCAGGTCGATGAGGACCTCGCGATGCTTCAGGGCGGCCTGATCGAGCAACCTCAGGACGAAGCGCGCGGCATTCGGGGCAAAGAACAGATCGGGGCGCTCGAAGGAATAAACGGAAATTCCCGGTGCCCGCTCGAGCTTGATGAGATCGAGCAATTCGCCGTCGAGGCGATCCGGATTGGCGAGCAACGCTTCTAGATCGACTTCCTTGCTCAGGTTGAGATAGCTGCTGCAGCTCGACGACTGGAAGTCGAGATCGACGATCCCCACGGCTCCCGGAGTGGACTTGCGCGCCAACGAATGCGCGGCCATCAGCGCCAGGGTCGTCGCGCCCGCACCGCCGGTTACCCCGATGAAGGCCGAAACCCGCGCGGCCTCCCCTGCCAGCACGCCTTCGACCTGACGGAGGCTGGCGGCAAATTCCTCGTCGGAGAACGGGTTCTGCAACCAGTCGGCTGCTTGCAGCCGCACCACGCCGCGGATCCGTTCGGGCGACAGCGGTTCCGAGATGACGATCAGCGGGCGCTTCTCCATCTGGTCCTTCACCGGGCCCAGCCGCGGATCATCGAGCAACTGGCCATCCCCGATGTCGAGAATGACGACATCCGCCCTCTGCCGCGGCGCGGCGCCACCGAGGAAGCTCCCCGGCTCGTCGTCGCTGACGGCAAAGCGGCCGAGCGACTTGACCGTGTCCGTCAAGCGGGTGCGCAGCGCCCGATCGGCAGAGAAGACCGCGACGGTCTTGCGTTGGGCGGACTGCGGTGCGGGCATGAGGTTCTGGACCTAGCAGGAGGATGTGGAGGGAAAGCAGGCCGAAAGATCTTCGCCGGTCACGGTGCTCGCCATGTTCGGCATGGTGATGTTCGCAAAATTGAGCAGCCCGCCAAGGAAGAAGAATTGAAAGGGGTGGCCAATGATCGAAACACTGATCGTTGGTACCGGGCCACCGGGGCGTGTCCAGTAGCCAAGGCCGGTGGCAATATATTCGACCCGCAATTCCGTCGCGCTAAGGCCGGGAAAGAAATCGCACATCCCAGGCCGGCCCGGGTTGGTGCCCCCCTGGCACGAACTGACCGTGGTACCGCAGGTGGGGCGATCGCCGCAGAAGATGCGGTTGAATGCGGCCTTGTTGGCAGTCAGGTCCTGGCATGTGCCAGCCGGGCACGTGCAGGACACGGTTCCCGTGGCATCTTCGCTGCATCTGTAGCTGTACGTACCCGCCGGCACGGCGTTGCCGACCTGGGTAGTATCGGCCGGCGTACCTGCCTCGGACTTGATGCCGGTGACTGCTATCGGCGTCGATATCCTGGCGAGGCGCGCGCCCACCTGCACCGCCTTGTCCGCCGCGTTCCATTGATAGAAGGCGTAGCCGAAGTCGACGAAGCCAAGCAGCAGCGTCAGCAGCAGCGGCAGGATGATCGCCATCTCGACCATCGCCGCGCCCGCCTCTTCGGCGCGAAATCTTGAACGCAAGGTCACCATCCGAGCACGCGCTCTTGATGGGATGCGGTGATGTTCAGCGTGCCAAAACCGAGATAGCCCCAGAGGCCGGTGCCGGAGTACGGATGAGACGTGCTGACCGTAACTACGTTCACGGTACCGGTGGAACTCAGATAGATCTGCGCGCCCGTGACGGGGTTGGTCGCGGCGTAAGGTGTCAGCGTCGGGTCCGGAATCTGCGCGGCAGTCCACCCCGAAATCCGCGCGCCACCGCCCGTGATAACACCGTTGACCGCAAGGTTCTTCGCGTGGGCCACGCAGGTGGTCCAGGTGTCGCTGCAACGGGCGAGGTAGCGGGCGGCGTCTTCGATCCCTGCCTCAATCGACAGGCGCGTCTGAAGGATATTCGAGAACTCGAACACCCCGGCCGACAGCAGCAGCATGAAGGGGGTGATGAGCGTCATTTCGACCAGAGCGGCGCCGCGCTCATCCCGCCTCAGCCTGCCGATGATCTGGTGAAGGGCGCACATCATGGCTACCGGTAAAGCTGGGATTCGTTGCGCTGCAGGCCATTGAGCGTCCCCTGTCCCACCTTCGTGCTGATGTCCTCGATTTCGGCGTAGATATCGGCATTCGGCGGGCCGCCGGCGGGCTCGGTGACGAGCATGCTGGCGAAGGCCTGCACCGGCAGCGTCTGGCCGCCGCCCTTCACCTGATTGGCGACGCAATCGATTACAGCCACGTAGAGCAGGCGCCGCTCGGGCCCCTGCGTCGTCGCGTTGCACTGGGGCGCTGTCTGCTCGTTGGTGCTGACAAGGTCGGCCTTGTGCTGAATCTCGTATTTATAGACGCAGTACCGGCTCGGGGTATTGCCGCAGGCGGCTTTCACCCCGGTGCCATTGTCCTTTGGCCAGTTGGTATCCCAATAGCCGGGCGCCGCTTTGGTGCCGATGAAGTTCCAATTGCCGTCGCCGAGCACGCCGGCACTTGAGCAAGTCCCCGCGACGAAGCAATTGTCGCGAGGCAGCGCCATGTAGTTCTTGGCTTGCCCGCTATTCGGGGCGTTGTACTGGCAGTTATTTCCGTTAAGCCCTTGCACCACCATGCCCTTGCGCACATTCGGCGCCGGCGGGTTGATCGCCGGGTCGGTCTTGTAGGGGCCTCCATTGCTGAACATGTCGAAGCGGGTGTTGATGCCGTCGTTCACCGGCGGGATGTTGCCGGGACGTGTGGTCACCCCGTTCCGGGTGTAGCAGGCGGGCGGGTTCGTTACGGCGAACATCTCGGTGATGCTGGCCGTCGACTTGTCGCCCTCCGGCGACGAAAGGAAGCCGTAATTGCCCGGCCCATATTGGGCTGAACTGCCACCCTGCTGCTCCTTGAGCCAGATCATCGGCTTCCTGGTGCCGGTGAGGGCGTTCTCCAGTGCCGCAAGCGATGTGTATGGGTTGCAGATGAACATCGGCGTGAAGTCGCACAGGGCAGCCTGATAGCCGGCCACCGACTGGGTGGTGACGGTCAGGGTGTTGGTGCCGCCGCCGGGGAGGAAACTGACAGGAAAGATCGTCTGGAATGGCGCCGTGGTGCTGGTCGGCTTCACGGTCACCTCGGCGAACTGAGCGGCACTGTCGCTGGCCGCAACCCAGGACACGCCATCGGCCTGTGTGCCGTCAGCATTGAGGGCCGTGGAATCGCTCGGCGGCAATCCGCTCAGGAAGGTGATCGTCACGTCGGCGGAGGTCAGCGTGTGGTTCCCTGCCGTCGAAAATTTGGTGCTGTTGTCGGTAATGAGTGTCTGAATTGCGGTGGTGGCTCGGGACCTGGCATTGGCCTTGCCATCCAGCTCCGCCGCTCCGGCCAATGCTAGCGCGTCGACCCCACTCTGCAGGTCGTTGTGGAGGCTGCTCACGCGCGACATATCGATCGCCAGCACCGAAAAGCCCACCAGCACCGGCAGCATCAGGGTGACGAAAATCAGGGCGTTGCCACGCTCATCAGCGATAAATCGCGCGAGTGTCGTCCGGACCGCTTTCAATCCAGCCTCCCTGGCGGCCGGTGCCGCCTCTAAAAGATCTCCGCCGCGAAAACTCGATTTATGGCTCGATCGGCGTTCCCACTGCCGCCGGGGAACCGCCATTGGTCGGCGCCGCGGCTGCCCCCGCCCGCGGGAGCACCACGCCGTCCTGCCCCAGCCCCTTGGTCACATACATGGCGCGGCCCGAGGGATTGATCGTTTGTTGTTCGAGATTGGCGTGGACCGCGTCGCCGGCGCTGTAGGCAATGCGGTCGGAATTGGCGAGATAGTCATAGGTGCAGCCCGTGGCGGCGAGCGGGGCGGCGATGATTGCGAGACGCACCACCGAAAGGAGGAGGGCGTTCATTTGACCACCCCCGGTCCCGGCCCCAGATCGATGATGTAGCCATAGGGTCCGGCGACCCCCGCGCCGGTTTGATAGTTTTTCAGCATCTGCGGAGTCACCTCCATCTTGCCCACGGCGAAGAAATCGGCGTCGTTGGGCGGCATGGTCTTGTCGAGCGGAGTTGCAGCAACTTGGGTCGGCGTATTGGGCTGCACCAGGCGGGGAGTGACGATCACCACCAGCTCAGTTTCCTTCTTCTGGTAGCTCGATGACCGGAACAGCGCTCCGAGCACCGGCACGTCGCCGATCCAGGGCAACTGATTTTGGCTCAAATTGGTATTGTTGAGCAGAAGGCCGGCGACGGAAAAGCTCTGGCCGTCGCGCAGTTCCACAGTTGAATCGAGTGTCCGGGTGTTGAAGACCGGATCGCCGAGCGCAGTGAACTGGGTGATGTCGCTGACCTCGGGGGTGAGTCGGATCTGGATGCGCTTGTTGTCAAGAACCACCGGCGTGAACACGAGGCGGACGCCGAAATCCTTGTACGTGATGGTGGCGTTGCCATTGGCATCCGGCACTCGGATCGGCACTTGGCCGCCCGCCAGAAAGCTTGCGCCCTGGCCGGACAGGGTGGTCAGATTGGGTTCCGCCAGGGTCCTGACCAGTCCCTTGGCCTCAAGGGCATTTATGACCAGGTTGAGGTCGAGCCCTCCCATCAGCACGCTGGTGATGAACGTAGCAAACGTATTGTCGGTGCCGGCATAATTGGGACCGGCGGCGCCATAGGTCGTGCCGTCGACGCGGATGACCTTTTGGCCGATGGCCAGGCCCGAATTGAGCGGGGGGTCAGACGGGCGTGAAACCCAATTAATGCCCAGCTCGCGCCCAGCGCTGCGCGAAGCCTCGAGGATGCGCACCTCGAGGTTCACCTGCTGGCCGCCGGACAAGGTGATGGTGTTGACGATGCTGCCGGGGTCGGCGCCGTACTGGCTGACGACGCTCAACACCTTCTGCATTGAAACGACGTCGGGTACCGCTCCCGAAAGCCGCACCCGGCCGTTGACCGAGCCGACCCGCACGCGCGCATCAGGGACAGCCGCGCGGATCGAGCGCGCCATGTCGCTGGTATCGACGCCCACCTGCACCGCAAGCAGCCCTACGGGTTTGCCTTCAGCAGAAAACAGGCCAATGGTCGTGGTTCCAAAACCCCTGCCCAGGACATAGAGCGATTTGTCGGTGATTTGCTGGGCGTCCGCGATCTTGTCATCAGCGACGACGGCCTTGCCGACCGAATCCGATACCGTGACAGTGACCGCCTGCGAAACGGGCAGGTTGATCCTGAGCACGGATGTAGATTTCAGGTCGTAGTTGATCGTCTGCGCCCAGGACGGCGCCTGAAACCCCAAGAGTACAACCAACCCGAAAGCCAGCTTCAACAGGATGGCGACCACATTTCTGGCCCGCGCATTGTCATGCTGCAATTGCTTCAACGCCCCCTCCCCCACCCACAACGGCGCCGATCAGTCTGCGATCGGCACCTCATAAGTCTTCATAGCGATTCCTCGGTATATCGTAACCTGTACACTTGTCGGACGCGAGGGTGTTATTGGAGCTTGATCTTTCTTAATTTCAGGTTCAGGTGGCGGAGTAGTGCTCGCCTGCTGCACGACGGGCACCACCGCCCCCGAGAGATCGGCCAGGCTCACGCGTCCGGTGGAATCGTCGGCGTTGGCCCCAACCTGGCGCAGCGCCAGCGAGAGCTCGCCAACACCCGCGGCGAGGGTCAATTTCTGGGCATCGACCGTGGAAACCTGCACGGTCACCGCCTTGGCCACGGTAGGATTCTCCTTCCGGTCGTCGGCCGTCTGGTCAATCGCCAAGACCTTGATGTTTTGCAGTAGCACATCGACGAAGGACTGGTCGTTGGTGCGGCGGGACAAGAGAATGTCGACCCGGTCGCCCGGCAGCACGAAGCCGGCGACCCCCGCGACATCGTTGACGCGGATGGAAACGGCGCTCATGCCCTTGTCGAGCACGGCCGAGAGCGTTGCCCGCTGTCCGGCGCCGGTGACCTTCCAGTTCAAAATGGGTTCGTTGGACGAGATGGCGGTCAGCACCTGCCGCTCGTCCTTCTTGTCGCCCAGCAACTGGTCGCGGGTGGTGAAACTGCCGGTGGGAATGGCCCCCGCCGTCCAGGGAATTTCCCGGGTGTTTTCAGGGGTGAGGCGATCGCCGAACTTCAACGGCACCGCGGCGACGACGACCGTGTTCTCGGGATGCGCATCGCGGCCTGCAAGCGCGGCGCGCGGCTGCTGGCTCGACAGCCAAACGTTGGAGAGGAAGACAGCCGCGACGCCGAACACGACGGCGAGACCGAGCATTACCAGGACGTTTGCTTTCATTCACGCCACCTCTTGAGAACCCGCAATTCTACGGCGCCGAACTATTCGCGGCCGAGTTATGGATGAGAATGGGATGGCGGGCGCTGAAGCGCCCGCCTCGAAAAATTAGCCCGCGGGCGCCGCCACCGTGCAGGTCCCGGAGCCAGAGGCGTTCAATGTAGTGCAGAGACTGGTCCAATTACCGGAAACCCAGCCGCCAACGGCGACGACCGTCGCAATCACCGCCACAGTGATAATCCCGAGCAGCACAGTATATTCCACCATTGCAGCGCCGCTTTCTTCTTCGTTGAAGCGGCGAGCAATATTCGTGAGACCCTTCATGTGATAACCCTCCTTGGAAATATTGACGATGAGCGGCGTCAGAAGTTTCAGTTCTGCCCCCATCTGCAGCCTTAATATTCCGTTAACATCGGAGGGTCAACGGCAGCAGAATTGCTTCAATATTATCTATTGATTTACGATCCGCATTTTTGTCAATGCCGTAACTATTTGCAAAGGCAGCGTTTTCTCGGACTTTGGCCCACCCCGGCGTCCTCTGCTTGCTCAACCCTTATCGTGACTCGGGCACCCCCTTTGATTTACTGGTTTAGCTGCAACTATTGAGCGCCATCGGACACTCGAAGCACTTTATGCCCCCACCCAAGCAGTGCTGAGTGATATGGAGAAATTAAGCTTGTCTTGAGGAAGTGGTTTTTACGCCACAACTTGCCCTTGCGGGCCGCAACTTCTTATGCCCAAATAGCGCAGGACAATTACATTTGGCTTGTTTCTATGTGGGGACGGTTTTCCAGCACCCGAGCGTCGGGCCAGGTCGAGGCAGGGGGCGAGGTCAGCACTGACGCGCCGAGCGCTGCTCTATTGCCGGCCGCGGCGGGCAATACCGGCGAGGAACTGCATTATTCTGATCAGCTGCTGGCGCTGAAAGTCGATCTTCACCATCATCTGCTCGACAATTACAACCTCGCAGGGATCGACCAGATCCAGCCCGAAGCGCTGGGCAACGATATCCGGCCGATCGTGCGCGACTACATCCGCGGGCGGAACGTGCCGCTCAACGCCCAGGAGATCGACCGGCTGATTTCGGACACGGCCGACGAGATGCTGGGGCTCGGGCCGCTGGAGCCGCTGCTCAAGGACGACGGCATCGCCGACATCCTCATCAACACGCATCGCAAGGTTTATATCGAGCGCGCCGGCCAGCTCGAGGAGACGGCGGTCCGCTTCCGCGACGAGGCGCATCTGATGCGCATCATCAGCAAGATCGTCAGCGCCATCGGCCGCCGGGTGGATGAATCCTCCCCGATGGTGGACGCGCGCCTCGCCGACGGTTCGCGCGTCAACGTCGCGGTGCGGCCGGTCTCGATCGACGGCCCGCTGGTTTCGATCCGAAAGTTCTCCCGCCGGCCCTACTCCCTCGAGCGGCTCGTCGCGTTCAACTCGATCCGGCCCGCCATGGTGGACTTCCTCAAGATTGCCGTGCAGGCGCGAAAATCGATCCTGGTTTCGGGCGGCACCGGCAGCGGCAAGACCACGCTGCTCAACGCACTCTCCCAGCACATCTCCCATAAGGAGCGGCTGATCACCATCGAGGACGCGGCCGAACTGCAGCTGCAGCAGCCGCATGTAGGCAGGCTCGAAACCCGGCCACCCAATGTCGAGGGGCGCGGCGAAATCCGGCAGCGCGAGTTGGTCAAGAACGCGCTCCGCATGCGCCCGGACCGCATCATCGTCGGCGAAGTGCGCGGCGAAGAAGCGTTCGACATGCTGCAGGCGATGAACACCGGGCACGAAGGCTCGATGACCACTATCCACGCCAACACGCCGCGCGATGCGCTGTCGCGCCTCGAGCAGATGATCGGCATGGCCGGCATGCCGATGTCGCAGGAAAGCATTCGCGGCCAGATCGCGACCGCCATCGACATCATCGTGCAGACGCAGCGCCTGGCGGATGGCGGCAGGCGCATCACCAGCATCGCCGAAATCACCGGCATGGAAGGCAGCGTCGTCCAGATGCACGAGATCTACAATTTCGTGCGCACCGGCACGGGCGAAGGCGGCGCGGTGCTCGGGCGGTTCTCGGCGACCGGCATCAGGCCGCGCTTTGCGATGGAGATCGAGGCGATGGGGCTCGCCTTTCCCCCCGACGCCTTCAACCCTCACGGTACGCTCTGATGCTCGCTTCGCAGACCGCCCTCTATGTGGTTTACGCGCTCGCGGCTGCAACGGCGATCCTCTTGGCCGAGGTGCTGTACCTGCAATTGGTGGCGCGCGGGCGCCGCAAGGAGATCAACCGGCGCCTGCGTATCATCTCGGCCGATGCGAAGCCGGAAGAGGCGCTGCACGCTTTGCTGCGGGAGCGCGGGCTCACGGAAACGGGCGACTACGTCTTCGGGCTGCTCTGGCTTAACCGGCTCTATGCGCAATCGGGCATCATGGGCAATCCGGCGATCTTCTTCTCGGGTTTTCTGGGCAGCGGGGTCGCCGTCGGGATCGTCGTGAAGCTGCTGGGCGGCGGGGTGCCGCTGGCCGTCCTCATCGGCCTTATCATCGCGGCGGGGCTGCCGCTGCTCCTGCTCCGCCGGGCGCGCAATCGCCGGCTCAGGAAGTTCGAGCAGCAATTGCCGAACGCACTCGACATGATCGTGCGCAGCCTCAAGGCGGGGCACCCGGTGTCGGTTGCGGTGGGGCTGGTTGCGCGCGAAATGCCCGATCCGGTCGGCACGGAATTCGGCATCGCCTATGACGAGGTCACGTTCGGGGCGCAACTGGAGACAGCGGTGCGCAAGATGGCGGAGCGCGTGGGCTTCGAGGGGCTCCAGCTCATGAGCGTGGGCCTGAGCATTCAGGCCCGCACCGGCGGCAACCTGGCCGAAATCCTGGCCAATCTCAGCAAGACGCTCAGGGCGCGCCTGATCATGCGGATGAAGGTTCGCTCGCTCGCTGCCGAAGGCAAACTCTCGGCGATGCTGATGTCGTTTTTCCCCATCGCAATGTTCGGCATCCTGCAGCTCATCTCCCCCGCCTACTACGGCGCCGTCTGGCAAGATCCGCTGGTCATCCCGGCGCTCGTCGGGTTTGGCCTCTGGGCGCTGGTCGGAGATCTCATCATGTACCGCATGGTCAATTTTGATTTCTAGGCGGTGAGCGATGCAGGACTTCATCACAGCGTTGGCGGCCAGCAACCAGATCGGGCTCTATGTCTCCGTCGCAGTCTTCGTTGCGGCGGTGATGGTGTTTCTTGCTTTGGCACTGGTCCTCGCCCCGGTCATCCAGACGCAACGGCGGCTCAGCCAGGAACTCGCCGCCCAGGGTTTTGGCGGGCGGCGCGCCCTTGCCGCGCAGGCGCAGATCAGGCGCCTTGCCGGTCAGCGGCCGGTCGATGCCTATTTCAAGGCCATGGAGCGCGGCGCAGGGCAGACCGATGCGATCGAAAAGCGGCTGTTCGAGGCCGGCTTCTACGGCCAGAGCGCCGGCGTCATCTACAACATCACCCGCATTGCCCTGGTGGGTGCGGCGTTCCTGCTGATCTTTACGCTGGCCTCGAGCCTTCTCGGCGCCAAATTCCCGCTGCTCTTCATCTTCCTCGGTAGCCTGGTGTTTTCGCTGGCCTTCATCGTGGTGCCCAGCATTGCGCTCGACGTCTATGCCAACGGCGTCAAGGAGCAGTACCGGCGCGGCTTTCCCGATTTCATGGACATGATGATCACCTGTGCCGACGCCGGCATGAGCCTCGAGGCGGCGGTCGAACGGGTCAGCACCGAATTCGCCGCCACCCACCGCCATCTTGGCGTGCAGCTCAGCATTCTTACCCTGCAGCTGCGCGCCGGAAAGCCCCTGCGCGAGGCGCTGCGGGAGTTGGGGGATCGCATCGGTCTCGACGAGGCCAAGACCCTCGCGGTGCTGTTCCGGCAATCGGAGGAACTTGGCACCAGCCTCGTCGATGCGCTCCGGGTTTACAGCGACGAGATGCGGATGCAGCGCATGCTGCGCGCGGAAGAAAAGGCCAACGCCCTGCCGGTCAAAATGGTCATTCCACTGGGGCTGTGCATATTTCCGGTGGTGATGGCCATCGTGATGATCCCTGTTATACTCAGGATGAAGGGCGTCTTCTTCTGATGGACGCAAGTAACGCGGAATATCGCGAGTCGGCTGGGGGAAATTCAGAGTGAAAGACACGCGTCGCCACGGTGCCGGGCGCCTGGGGTTGGGAGTATTCGCGCTCGCGCTTTTGGCATTGCCGCTTGCCGGCTGCACGACGTTCTTTGCCGGCGACAGCAGCTTTGGCGACAACAAGCTTTTGGCCGCCGATTTGCCCGAAGTTCCGACCAACACGGCGGATGGGGCGCTCACGGAAGCGCGCAAGCATTTCCGCAACAGCGATTTCGGCTATTCTGCCGCGCTCTATAAGCGGGTCGTCGAGCTCTCGCCAAACGATCCCGAAGGATATGTCGGGCTGGCCGCATCCTATGACCGGCTGGGGCGCTTCGATCTTGCGGATCGGGTCTATGCTTCGCTTTATCAGATCACGGGGGGCACGGTTCAGTACTATAATAATGTCGGCTACTCCTATATGCTGCGGGGCAATCTGACTGCGGCACTCACCAGCTTCCGCAAGGCCGAAAGGCTTGATCCGGAAAACCCCGTGATCGCCGCCAATATTCGGATGTTGGCTGCCCCAACCGCCGCGAGCGGCTAGGCCGCGCGATGACCGCGATGCTGGCGATCGACGTGCTCAAGGCGGCGGCGGTGCTGATGCTGGCGCGCATCGGCGTCTCCGACTTTCGCACCCAGAAGATCCGAAATCAGCATGTTGCTGAGCTCTTCGCCGTCGCGCTGGCGATCTTGCTTGTAACCTACATATCGAATGGCAACGGCAGGGTGGCGGGCCTGGCCTTTCTCATGTCGGCCGTGCTGTTTTTCGTTCTGGTGCTGTTCTGGCTGCTGGGCAAGGTTGGAGCTGGCGACGTCAAGCTGATGGCGACAATGCCCATCCTCGTGGGCTTTTCGGGCAGCATCCCCTTCGTCGCGGCCTTGCTGGTCTTTTCTCTCCTTGTCTATGCCGTCGCCAAGTTTCCCGTGCTGCTGCCGCGGCGATGGTTCCGAACCTATATCCAGTCCCTGGCCAGCAGCGGCCGGGTGCCGTTCGGGGTGCCGATCGCGGCGGCGGGCATTCTCGCCCTGCTATTGACGACGAGCTCCGGTACTTGGCTCATTTGGGGCGCCGAGAGCCGCGCGCTCATCCAGGACTGCCAACCCTGGACCGCCGCCCTCGACAATCTCGACGACGCTCACTTGTCCGCAGGCCGGCTCTGCTGACTGCGCCGCTTCGCGCACCAACGCCCTGAGGCTCTCTTGACCGGGCTGTGTCGTCAGGCTCAGCGCTTCCTTCCAAGCCAGGCAACGACAACTATCGGCGCAAAACGGAATGACATCGATCGGCCGTGATCCTCGCCATGCAAGCCGCGCTTCGCTCACAGGCAGACGGTCCGCTCTCGCCGAGCCACCCTCGCAAGGCTTTGGATGTGAGGGCTAGCCGGCGCTGCCATGACTTCCTTGGAAGCTTCTACCCTTCGTAGACCGCCCTCTTGAGCAACATGAGGCCGGAGCGTCAGTTGCTCTATCGGCAATCGCGGCGCCGATGCCCCCGGAAGCTGACGACCGTCAAGGCGGGGCCCATGTCTCTGAACCGTGATCTCGCCGTAAACTATGGTCCGAGGTGGGGGGCACGCTTTCGCACTCGCCACGTTGAATCCAAACCGCCGATCGCCGTCGCCACCTTGGGATCCGGGTGCGCGGCCTTCGCCGAAGCCGGCCAGCAAGCGGGCATAATTGGCCATCGAAGGCAGTTGTGAAACGGCGCAATCGATGCCCTCTCCCTATCACAGTCAAAGGTTAGCCCGCCGATCGGAGGCGGGACCCACGCCGATCAAGGAATGAGTATTAGACCGATGCGCATGCGCCCACGGGCGGCAGGAGGTGCTACCTGCCGATGGCGTAGGCCTGCATCAGCCGGGCGGTGGCGGCGCCGCGGAGCACCCCCTCGGGATCGCGGCTCGCGGCGGTCAGCCGGCCAATGGTGTTGGGCTCCGCCGCCCTGACCGTGTGACCGCGGGCGCGCAGTCCCTCGAGCGTTACCTCGCCGATATTGCGTTCGACCATGATGCTGCCCGGCGAGCTGCTGCGCGGGTAGAACGAAGCCGGAAAATGCTCGGTGTGGAACAGCGGCAGGTCGATCGCTTCCTGCAGGTTGCGGCCATGGTGGACGTGCCGCAGAAAGAACGGCAACTGCCACTGGTCTTGCTGGTCGCCGCCCGGCGTGCCGAAGACCATCGCCGGACGACCTTCATGCAAGGCCAGCGACGGCGTCAGCGTGGTGCGGGGGCGCTTGCCCGGGGCGAGCGAGGTTGGCAATCCGTCGGTGAGCCAGAACATCTGGGCGCGCGAATTGAGGCAGAAGCCAAGCTCGGGGATGATCGGGGAGGATTGGAGCCAGCCGCCGGACGGCGTGACCGAAACCATGTTGCCCTCTCGATCGACGACGTCGACGTGGACGGTATCGCCGCGGCGCTCGGAAAGATGCGCCATGGTCGGCTCATAAACGCCCCCGGCGGCCGGCGACATGCCGGCCAGCATCTGCATGGTCCGCTCGACCTGTGCCTCGTAGCCCGGCACCAGCCCCGGTCGCAGCTCGTAGGAGGCGGTTTCGCCGACGAGCGCGCGGCGCGAAGCGTTGTAGTTTTCCGAGAGCAGATGCTCGAGCGGCACGCTGACGAAGGCCGGGTCGCCGTAATAGACCTCGCGATCGGCAAAGGCCAACTTTTCGGCTTCGATCACCGTGTGCAGAAAATCCGGTCCGGTGGGATCCATCGCGGCAAGATCGAAGCCCTTGAGGATGGCGAGAGCCTGCAGCAACACTGGCCCCTGCCCCCAGGCCCCGGTCTTGGCTACGGTCCAGTCGTGATACTGGAAGGTCGTCGGCGCTTCGATCGCGGCCCGCCAATTGGCCATGTCCTCGGCGGTCAGCACGCCGCGATGCCGGGCGCCGCTGCCGTCCATGACCTCATTGTGCCGGCAGAACTTGTCGACGGCCTCGGCGACGAAGCCGTTATAAAATGCGCGCCGTGCCGACTCGATCTGGTTTTCCCGTCCCTGTGACGCCTCCGCCTCGGCGATCAGCCGCCGCCACGTCTCGGCCAACGCGGGCCGCTTGAGGTTGGACCAGGGTTTTGGTGCGGCGCCACCCGGAAGCCAGGTCTCAAAGGAGGTCGGCCACTCGGTGCGGAAGAATTCGGCGAGGCCCGCAATGGTGGCTGAGACCCTGGGCAGCACGGGATGGCCGTTTTCGGCATAGCCGAGGGCCGGCTCCATCACCTCGCGGAACGACAGCCGGCCATAGTCGCGCAGCATCAGCATCCAGCCGTCGAAGGCGCCGGGGATAACAGTTGACAGCAAGCCGTCGCCGGGAATGAGCGCCAGCCCCTCACTACGGTAGTGATCGATGGTCGCGCCGGCGGGCGCCGGTCCCTGCCCGCAGATCACCTCCACCCTGCCACGGGCAACCGAATAGAGCACGGCGGGCATGTCGCCACCGGCGCCGTTGAGATGCGGCTCGAGCACCTGCAGCGCCATGCCGGTGGCAACAGCGGCGTCGAAAGCATTGCCGCCCTTTTCCAGAATGCTCATGCCGACCGCCGAGGCGATCCAGTGGGTGGAGGCGACGACGCCAAAAGTCCCCACGATTTCCGGGCGGGTCGTGAATGTGCTCATCATTTTCCTCGGTGGTTATTCTGTTTCGCGCGGGTCCAGCGCGTCGCGCAGGCCGTCGCCCAATAGGTTGAATCCGATGACGACCAGGAAGATCGCAATGCCCGGCCACATGGCCATCCATGGCGCCTGCTCGAGAAAATCCTTGGCCACGTTGAGCATCGAGCCCCAGCTCGGCGCCGGCGGCTGCTGGCCGAGACCCAGGAACGAAAGGCTGGCCTCGGCGATGATGGCGACGGCTATGCTCAGCGTCGACTGCACCAGGATGGGAGAAAAGACGTTGGGCAGGATATAGCGCATGATGATGCGGAAATGGCCGAGCCCGATGGCGCGGGCTCCCTCGACATAGTCCTCGGTCTTGACGGCCAGCACCTGCCCCCGCGTCAACCTGATGAAGATCGGCATGGCCGAAAGCCCGATGGCGAGCATGGCGTTGGTGAGGCTCGGCCCGAGAAAGGCAGCCAGCGCAATGGCAAGGATCAGGAAGGGCGTAGCCAGCAGCGCGTCGGTGACGCGCGAGATGATCTGGTCGAGCCAGCCACCAAAATAGCCAGCCACCAAGCCGATCGGCACGCCGATGGCGACTGTGATGAAGACCGACACGACGCCGGCAAGCAACGAGGCCTGGGCCCCCCAGACCATGCGCGAAAGCAGGTCGCGGCCGAGTTCGTCGGTCCCCAGCCAATGGGCGGCCGAGGGCGCCTTGCGCACCAGACCCCAGTTTGTTGCGGTGGGATCGGGGATCGGCAGCACCGGCGCCAGCGCGGCAATGGCGACGAAGAAGAACACGATGGCAAAACCGAACAGCGCGCTGCGGTTTGATCTGAGCTTCTTCCATGTGCGGTTTTCGCTGGGCGGAGCCTCAACGACCCCATGCAACTCGGCGGCCATGGTGGTCATAGCGTGTCCCTCAGCCTTGGATTGAGAACGACGTAAAGGACGTCGGCAACGAGGTTCATCACGATGAAAGCGACCGCCGTGCAGAGGACCATGCCCTGCACCACCGAATAGTCGCGGTTGAACACGGCATCGACGATCAGCTTGCCGAAGCCGGGAATGGTGAAGATCTGCTCGGTCAGCACAGCGCCGGCCAGCAATTCGCCGAAGATCAGCGCACCCAGGGTGACGATGGGGATCAGGGCGTTGCGGAAGGCGTGCTTGAGCACCACGATCGTCTCGGTCAGCCCCTTGGCCCGCGCGGTGCGGACATAATCGCTCTTGAGCACGCTCAGCATCGCGGAGCGGGTGTGGCGCATGAAGGCGGAGGATATCGCGCTGCCGAGCACGAAGGAGGGCATCAGCATGGTGGCAAACGACCGCCAGGGATCGACGAAGGGAGAGACGTAGCCCGATGCGGGCAGCCAGTGCAGCCGTACCGACACCAGCAGGATCAGCATGATGCCGAGCCAGAAATTGGGGATCGACAGCCCCGAAAGCGCAACGATGTTGGCAATATAGTCGACCACCGTCCCCTTCTTGACGGCCGACAGAATGCCCGTGGGGATGCCGATCAGCAGCGCCAGGATCATCGACATCAGCGCCAGCTGGATGGTGACGGGCAGTTTCTGCTCGATCAGCGTTAGAACCGGCTGGTTGGTGCGCAGGGACATGCCGAAATCGCCGTGGACAACACCGTTCACCCAGTAAAAGTACTGATATGGCAGCGGATCGTTGAACCGGTACTTTTCGCGGATGTATTCGATAACCTTGGGGTCGCGCTCCTCCCCCGCCATGACCAGCGCCGGATCACCTGGCAGCAGCTTTTGCAGCGAGAAGACGAAGATCGAGATCAGGATCAGCGTCGGGATGGCGATGAGCAGGCGTTTGCCGATATAGCGAAGCATGGTTTCAACTGTCCGCTGAACGTGCCGTGGGAAGGCGGGCAGCCAGGGGCTGCCCGCCGGATGGTCAGCTCTTCGAGACACCCTCGAGGCGGATCAGGCCGTCCGGATAGGGCACGAAGCCGGTCACCTTCTTGCCCATGGCCCAGATCCAGGTCGGGTGGTAGAGGTAGATCAGCGGCAAATCGCGATCGAGGATGACGCGTGCGGCGTCATAGGCCTTCTTGCGCGCTGCAGGATCTGTCGAGGCACGCCCTGCCTGCATCAGCTTGTCGAGCGCCGGATCGCAATACTTGCTGTCGTTGATGCCGCCGTTGCAGGTCACGAACGGATTGAGGTTCGCGTCCGGGTCGACATAGCCCGACCAGCCGACGAGGTCGGCCTGATAGTCGCCGGCCGTCTGGGCGGCGAGCATGGTGGCGAATTCCGTGGCCTTTATATTCAGCTTGAACCCGGATTCGGCAACCATCGACTGGATCACCTGGGCAAGCTGCATCGACTGCGGGTTATTGGGGACCGTGAGCTGGAGGTCGACACGATCCACGCCCGCCTGCTTCATCAGCGCCTCGGCCTTGGCGACGTCACGCGCGGGCACCGGGAGGTCCTGGTCATACCAGGGACTTTTCGGCGAGGCGGGCTGGTTGCCGGGCGTATAGGCGCCGTTGAACACCACCTGGTTGAGGGCATCGCGGTCGATCGACAGCGAGAACGCCTGCCGCAAGAGGTTGCTCTTGGCGAAGGGATTGCCGGCCCCCGTGCCATTGTTGATGTTGATGGTCAGGCCCTGGTAGCCGATGCCCGGCGCGTCCGCGTAGGTGAGGCTGGGGTCGTCCTTGACAGACTGGGCGTCGGTCGGCGCGACGCGCTCGATGATGTCGAGATCGCCCGAGCGCAAGTTGGCCAGGCGCACCGTCGCATCCGGGATCGGCAGGTAGGTGACGGTATCGACCTTGATCTTATCGGCATCCCAGTAGCCGGGATATTTTTGCAGCACGATACGATCCTGCTGTACCCGGCTTTTGAACTCGAACGGCCCGGCGCAGACCGGATGATTGGCGAAGTCGAGGCCATCCTTTTTGAACGCCGTTGGCGACATCATCGCTCCCGAGCGGGCGGCCAGCGTCGCCAGCAGCGTGGCATCGGGCGCGCTGAGGTTGAACTTCACCTGATACTCCCCCGCTGCCTCGACCGACTTGACGGAGGTCAGCTCGCTCTTGCGACGGGATTCCGGCAGATGCTGCGACCGGTCGATATTGTCGACTACGGCCTGGGCGTTGAACGGGGTGCCATCCTGGAACGTCACGCCCTTGCGCAGGTCCATGGTCAGCTCCGTGCCATCCCCCGACCAGTTCCAGTCGGTCGCGAGTTGCGGGATGATGGTAAGGTCGGGGGTGATGTTGACCAGCTTGTCGCACATGGCGGCAAAGATCACCTCGCCCACGAAGGTGCGAGACTGATCGGGATCGAGCGCGTCGGGGTCTTCGCCAATGCCGATCCTGAGATCGGTCGCGAGCGCCGGCCCGGTCAGCGCCGCGGAGATGGCAAGAGCGAAGGCGAGAGATTTCAGCTTCATTGTGGGGTGTCCTCTGGTTCGCATCGAGCACATTGCTGGGCGGCCTTTGCCCTGCTGCGGCCGCCTGCCTCGGTTTCAGCCGCCGCCCGGGCGACGGGCGGCGACAGCCATCGGTACAAGGAGGGGGTGGGCAGCGGCCGCGCGGCGTCGCCCAAACCCGAAGGTCAGCTCTTGCTGACGCCGGCGAGGCGGATCATCCCGTCGGGATAGGGGACGAAGCCGGTAACCTTCTTGTTCATCGCCCAGATCCAGGTCTGGTGGTAAAGGTAGATGATCGGCAGATCGGCGTTCAGGATCACGTCGGCGGCATCGTACTTGGCCTTGCGGGCCGCCACATCCGTGGTCTTGCGGGCGCCATCGAGCAGTTGGTCCACCTCGGCATTGCAGTACTTGGAATCGTTGAGGCCGCCCTTGCAGGTGGTGAACTCGTGGATGTTCCCGTCGGGGTCGACGCGGCCGGACCAGCCCACCAGATCGGCGACGAAGCGGCCGGCCGTCTGCTCGCTGAGCATGGTGGCGAATTCGGTGGACTTGAGCTTGAGGTTGAAGCCCGCCTCGCCGACCATCGACTGCAAGACCTGGCCGATCTGGAGATTCAGCGGATCGTTGGGGACGGTCATGTCCAGTTCGACCGAGCTCACGCCGGCCTCTTTCATCAGCTCCTTGGCCTTGGCGACGTCGCGCTGCCGAATGGGATCGACCTTGTTGTACCAAGGGCTATCGGGTGGGAAGGGCTGGTTGCCGGGCGCATAGTCGCCGTTGAACACCACCTGGTTGAGCGCGTCGCGGTCGATGGCGAGCGAGAAGGCCTGGCGCAGCAGCTTCTGCTTGCTGAACGGGTTGTCGGACGCCGGGCCGTTGTCGGTATTTACGGTGATGCCCTGATAACCAAGGCTCACCGCGTCGGCATAAGCGAGGCCGGGATCGTCCTTGACCGTCTTGGAGTCGGTGGGCGAAACGCGCTCGATCAGGTCAAGATCGCCGGAGCGCAGATTGGCCAAGCGCACCGTCGCATCCGGAATCGGCAAATAGGTGACCGTATCGAACTTGTAGGCGGCCGCATTCCAGTAGCCCGGATATTTGTCGAGCACGATGCGGTCCTGCTGCACCCGGCTCTTGAATGCATAGGGGCCTGAACAGACTGGATTGTCGCTGAATTTGGCGCCCTCCTTCTTGAAGGCAGTCGGCGACAGCATCATGCCGGCACGATCGGCGAGTTGCGCCAGGAGCGTTGCATCGGCGCTGGCGAGGTGGAAGGCCACCTTGTAGTCGCCGGTCGCCTCGACCGACTTCACCGACGCCAACTCGCTCTTGCGCTTGGAACCCGGCAGGTTTTGTGAGCGGTCGATGTTGTCGACGACCGCCTGCGCGTTGAACGGCGTGCCGTCCTGGAAGGTCACGCCCTGGCGCAGGTCCATGGTCAGCACGGTGCCGTCGCCCGACCAGTTCCAGTCGGTCGCAAGCTGCGGCACGAGTTTGAGATCCGGCGTGATGTCCACGAGCTTGTCGCACATGGCCGTAAAGACGATGCGGCCGACGAAGGTGCGGGCCTGATCGGGATCGAGCAGATCAGGATCCTCGGCCAGCCCGATTCTGAGATCGGCGGCAATGGTAGGGCCGGTCAGGCCCCCGATTACGGCTACGGCAAGGAGAAGCGGTTTCAGTTTCATGCGGCCAGTCCCTTTCCTCTTGCGCCCGCGGTCCCCCCAAGGGCGTTGCAACAAACGTGATGGCTCAATCGGTCACGGCGCCTGCCCTGCTGCGATCGGCGTAGAGCGCGAAGCGGCGCTCCGCCTCAGGCGTGCGAATGGCGGCGACGACGCCGGAGATGCCGGCATGCGGCAAGTCGCGCCAGCGATGGCAGGCGACGAAGCGCCCCTCCTCATCCGAGGTGGCAAGCGCCGGCTCCTTCTGGCGACAGATGTCGACGGCGAACGGGCAACGGGTGTGGAAGCGGCAGCCGGGGGGCGGCGCGACAGGCGATGGCATATCGCCGCTGATCTTGGTCTTTTGCGCCGGACGCCCGGGCACCGGGACCGGAATGGAATGGATCAAGGCCTGCGTATAGGGATGGAGCGGCCGGTCGAAGAGGCTTTCGGCATCGCCCGTTTCCACGATCCGGCCCAGATACATCACCGCAACCCGGTCGCTCATGTGCCGGATGACGGCGAGGTCGTGGGCGATGATCACCAGCGTGAGCCCAAAAGCCTGCTTCAGATCGCCGAGCAGGTTGATGATCTGCGCCTGCACCGACACATCGAGCGCCGAGACCGGCTCGTCGCCGACCAGCAGTTTCGGATTGGAGGCAAGCGCGCGGGCGATGCCGATGCGCTGGCGCTGGCCGCCGGAAAATTCGTGCGCATAACGATTGGCGTGCTCGGGCCTGAGGCCAACCTGCTGCAGCAGTTCGGTCACCCGCGCCCGCCGTTGCGCGGCGGTCATGCCGGTATGGACCAGCAGCGGCTCCTCGATCAGCTTCCCAACGTTCATCCGCGGATTGAGCGAGGAAAACGGATCCTGGAAAATGATCTGCATGTCGGCGCGCAGGCGCCGCATCTCGCCGGGGGGCAACGCGGTCAAATCCTTGCCGTCGTAGAGCACCTGGCCGGCGGTCGGCTCGATCAAGCGCAGCAGCAGCCGCGCCAGCGTGGACTTGCCGCAGCCGGACTCGCCGACGATGGCGAAGGTCTCGCCTCGATTGATCGAAAGGGTGACGCCGTCCACGGCGTAAACCGTCGGCGTGGAGGTGAGCCGCCCCGAGCCGCCGCCGAAATATTTGGTGATGTCGCGGGTTTCGAGGATCGGCTTTTCAGGCGATACGGGCATCACGCGGTTTCCCTGAACATGACATCGAGCGGCGCCTTGAAGCAGGCCCAGGCATGGCCCGCCCCGTCGGTCGACAGTGGCGGCAGGTGGCTGCGGCAATGGGCGTCGGCGAAGGGGCAGCGGCTGGAGAAGCGGCAGCCGGGCGGCAAAGCCTGTGGCGGTGGCACCGAGCCCGGAATGGTGGCAAGCCGCGCCGACCTCAACCCGAGCGAAGGAAGCGAGCCCATCAGGCCGATGGTATAGGGGTGCTGCGGATCGGCAAAAATCTGCTCGACCGTGCCGCGCTCGACGATACGGCCGGCATACATGACGGCGACCTCGTCGGCGATCTCGGCGACGACGCCCAGATCATGGGTAATCAGCAGCAGCGCCGTGCCGGTCTCGCGCTGCAGATCGCGCATGAGATCAAGGATCTGGGCCTGGATCGTCACATCAAGCGCCGTGGTCGGCTCATCGGCGATCAGCAATTGCGGGTCATTGGCCAGCGCCATGGCGATCATCACGCGCTGGCGCATGCCCCCCGAGAGCTGGTGCGGATAGTCGTCGAGCCGCTTTTGCGGGCTCGGGATGCCCACCCGCCGGAACATCTCCAGCGCCCGCTCCCGGGCCTCCTCGCGACTCACGTGCCTGTGCCGGCGAACGGCCTCGGCCACCTGGCTTCCGACGGTGAACACCGGGTTCAGCGATGTCATCGGCTCCTGAAAAATCATCGCCATCCGGCTGCCGCGGATATGTTCCATCTCGTGGCGCGGCAGGCGCAGCAAGTCGCGACCCTCGAACTCGGCGCTCCCGGCCGAGAGCCGTGCCGCCTTGGCGGGCAACAGGCCCATGATGGCAAGCGAGGTCACCGACTTGCCGCACCCGCTTTCCCCGACCAGGCAGAGCGTCTTGCCCGCGGCGATGGAAAAACTCACATCGTCGACGACGTTGACCGGCACGCCGCTGAAGCCAATCGAAAGGCCATCGACACTCAGCACGTTGCGGGCTTCGAAGGCGCCGGGACGGGATGACGGCGCGACGACAGGCTGTGCCGCTTTAACCGACATGGGCCAACGCTCCCGTTGTCCCGTTTGCCGTCACGCTGACCTCGTCCGTCGCTTTCACGCTCCGCCTCGCAGTCTGCTGGACCAATGTTGAATTGGTACAGACAGCAAGGACCAGATTTTTGCCTAAAGCAAGACCAAATTTGCGCTATGCCTACAGATTGCTCATAGGCACTCAACAGCAAATACAGTTGGACGGGAAATCGAGGAGAGAGGTTGCAGATCCCATCGGTCCGCGCATCACGAAATGCATTCGGAACCAAGCCGATAGAAAGCAACATGGCCATGTCGTGGTAGTAATTTCTTGGTCTGGCTGCGCTAGAAAAGTGCATACACTTTAGCCAACCAAGCCCGTTCGCGCGGGCCGCGGGCGCGGCGCACGGTCTCCCTTCGTCATCTCGCTCCACCGCCTCCCTTTTGAGGGCAGCGAGGCGGCCCCACGGGCAAGCCGCCCAACCGCGGGAGTCGCGAGCAGCGCAAAGGGTGGGAGCGGCAGACGCGTCGGCAAGAGCGACAGCGCCTCGCCCCTGCCCCTCGCCCTCAGCGCATCAGCAGCTTCTTTGCGAGCTTGCCGTGAACGCCTTTTTCGCCGTTCACCGATTGCGTCACTGCAAAATCAGCCGCCAGCGAGCACAATTGATAGGCCTCCGTCTGCCCCAGGCTGGTGCGCTCGCAGATGATCGCAATCATTTCCCTGAGGGCGATCTCGAGCGCATCGTCGAGGTCGGCGTGAAAGCCCATGGAGATGTAGAGTTCCGGGGTTTCGGCCCGGGGATAGGTGATCTTCATCTCGTCCGGCTTGTGCAGGAGGAACGTGAAGGTGCCGGTGAGCGCCGTCTCCAACGCGGTGATGCAAACCTCCCCGTCACCCTGGGTGCCGTGCCCGTCGCCGCAGGAAAACAGTGCACCTTCGGCCCAAACCGGCAGATAGAGCGTCGAACCTGCGGTCAGTAACTTGTTGTCGATATTGCCGCCGTGAATGCGCGGCTCGCGCGAGGTGATTTCGCCGAAATGGGGCGGCGGCGCCACGCCCATGACCCCGAAGAAGGGATCGAGTTCCAGCTCGATTCCCCAGGGCAGGCGCGCCGTCCGGCCCTTCTGATCGATGGGAATATGCGTCAGCGTCTGCTTGGAAATGACGAAGTCGCCGGCGAGGGTCCCCGCGAAGGGCGATAGCGCGTTAAACCCCCAATCGGCGCCGAGTTCGACCTTCTCGATCCTGACTTCGAGCACGTCGCCCGGCTGGGCGCCGGCAATGGCCACGGGGCCTGTCAGCAGGTGCCCGAAGCGCATCGGCAGGTCGGCCTCGTTGATCGCCCGCAGCGCCGGCGAAACATTCATACCCGACCCTTCGGGGGGGAACACGGCAGCCCGCCCGCTCAGCGTTTCGATGACGACGGTGTCGCCAGACTGCACCTCGAGCACGGGTGGAATTTCGGCGGCGAAGCGCCCCCAGTTCACGGTCCCGGGGGTGGCGTTCAAGTGATGAACAGACATGAATTCTCCTTCGCACACGGCAGGTTTAAACGAACAGTGATCGGCGGGCCGCCGAGCAACATGTTCTCGATGGCCCTCTCGGAGACATTGCCGGTCAGCGCACCGGCATGCGGGTTTCGACCAGTTCGGCCCAATACGAGGCCCCGTGCGGGATCGCCTCGTCGTTGAAATTGTACAGCGGGTGGTGGACGTCGGCCGTGTTGCCGTTGCCGATCTGGATATAGGCGCCGGGGCAAGCCTCGAGCATGTAGGCAAAATCCTCGCCACCCATGATCGCGGCGGCCTCGACCACTGGCTTACCCGAGACGCGCTGCGCCACCTCGGCCGCAAAGCCGGTTTCGACATCGGAATTGACCATGGCCGGGTAGCCCGGTCGCCAGTCGACAATGGCCTTGGCGCCGTAGGCGGCGGCCGTCATGGTGGCGAGAGCCTTGAGCCGCTCTTCGGCGAGCTGGCGCAGCTCCTTGTCGAAGGTGCGGACGGTGCCACGCAATTCGACGTGCTCCGGGATGACGTTATAGGCCTCGCTTTCCGTGCGGAAGCTCGTCACCGACACCACGACGGATTTCAGCGGGTCAGCGGTGCGGGAGGCGATCGACTGGAACGCCATCACGATCTGCGCCGCTACCAGCGTGGTATCGATCGACACATGGGGCTTCGCCGCGTGGCCGCCCTTCCCCACCACATCGATGGTGAAATTGTCGGTCGCCGCATAAAAGGCGCCGGGCTTGATCGAGAAGCTCCCCACCGGCAGGCCCGGCGAGTTGTGCATGCCATAGACCTCCTTGATGCCGAAGCGCTCGATCAACCCGTCCTCAACCATGGCGAGACCGCCTGCCCCACCCTCCTCGGCCGGCTGGAAGATCACCGCCACCGCACCATCGAAATTGCGCGTCTCGGACAGGTATTTGGCCGCCCCGAGCAGCATCGCCGTGTGCCCGTCATGCCCGCAGGCGTGCATCATGCCGGCGCTCTTGGAGGCGTAGGGAAGGCCCGTCGCTTCCAAGATCGGCAACGCGTCCATGTCGGCGCGCAGGCCCACCACCCGCCCGGCGGTGTCGCTGCGCCCCTTGATCAGGCCGACAACGCCGGTGCGGCCGATGCCCTCCACCACCTCGTCGCAGCCGAACTCGCGCAGCTTGGCGGCTACCACCGCCGATGTGCGCTGCGTTTCATAAAGCAGCTCGGGGTTTTCGTGGAGGTCGCGGCGCCAGGCGGTGATTTCCTCGTGCAGTTCGGAAAGGCGGTTTTTGATCGGCATCTCATCCTCCAGAAGCCACTATTGAATTTCTCGGTGTCAGGGCTGTTCCAGCACGAAATGGCCGGGCGATACCTCATCATAAGTCGAGGGCGCCGCCGCGTGGCGGATCGGAAACACTGGCGAGGGCACGGCCCGGAAGGCGCTGTCGTCGTGCAACCGGCGCTGGCGCGGATCCGGGATCGGCACGGCAGCCAGGAGCGATTTCGTATATGGGTGGCGCGGGTCTTCGAACAGGGCGGCGCGGGGGCCCATCTCAACGATCCGGCCCATATACATCACCCCGATGTGGTGCGAGATGCGCTCGACCACCGCCATGTCGTGGCTGATGAACAGGAAGGAGAGCCCGAACTCGGTCTGCAATTCCATCATCAGGTTGAGGATCTGGGCGCGGACTGAGACGTCCAGCGCCGACACGGCCTCATCGGCGATGATCAGCTTGGGGCTGGTGGCAAGCGCCCGGGCGATGGCGACGCGCTGGCGCTGCCCGCCGGAGAGCTCGTGCGGAAACCGCCTCAAGAACTTGCGCGGCAACTCTACCCGGTCGAACAGGTCCGCAACCCGGTCATCAAGTTCGCGCCCCGAGGCCAGCCTGTAGTTGATGAGCGGCTCGGCCACCTGGTCGCGCAGCCGGCGATAGGGATTGAGCGAGGCGAACGGGTCCTGGAACACGGTCTGCATGTCGCGGCGGGCGCGGCGCAGATCGGCCCCGCGCAGCCGGCGCAGATCCCAGCCGTCGAGGGTCATTTCCCCCGATGTCGGCTCGACCAGCCGCAGGATCGAACGCCCACAGGAGGATTTCCCGGAACCGGATTCACCGACCAGCGAAAAGGTCTCGCCGACGTTGATCGAAAAGCTCACATCTTCGACGGCGTGGACATTCGCCACGGTCAACCGCAACGGGCCGCCTGTCACGGGAAAGCGCGTCGTGAGGTGCTTGACCTCGAGCAGGATGTCGCGGCTGCTCCCCGGCTTGGGCGTCGCGGGTCTCGCGGCAGTTAGCGGCGCGGCCGTTGCGCCTAGGATGGGCATCGGCTCCGGCGAAGATTTGCCGCGCATGGCGCCGAGCCGTGGCACGGCGGCCAGCAGGGCGCGCGTATAGTCTTCGCGCGGGTCCTCGAAAATCTGCTCGACCGGGCCCTGCTCGACGACATTGCCGCGATACATCACCACAACCCGGTCCGCCATCTGCGCCACCACCGCCATGTCGTGGGTGATGAACAGCACGGCCATGCCGTTCTCGCGCTTCAAGCGGTCGATGAGGGCGAGGATTTCGGCCTGGATGGTCACGTCGAGCGCCGTGGTCGGCTCGTCGGCGATCAGCAGGCGCGGTTCGCAAGCGATGGCCATGGCGATCACCACGCGCTGCCGCATACCACCCGACAACTCGTGCGGATATTGCTTCAGCCGCCGCTCCGGCTCGGGGATACGAACTTTGCGCAGCAGTTCCAGCGCCCGGGCATCGGCCGCCTCGCGCGTCAGGTGCTTGTGCAGCATCAACCCGTCGATCAGTTGCCGGCCGATGGTGAACACCGGATTGAGCGATGTCATCGGCTCCTGGAAGATCATGCCGATCTCGTTGCCACGGATGGCGCGCATCTCGGCGTCGCTTGCCTTGGCCACATCAAGCACGGCGCCATCGCGGCGGGCGAAGCGCATGCTGCCGCCGGCGATGCGCCCGCCGCCGAACTCGACCAGCCGCAGCAGCGACAGCGAGGTAACCGACTTGCCGGAGCCGGATTCGCCCACCACGCACACGGTTTCGCCCGGGTTGATGGAAAAGCTCACGTCCTCGACGCCAACGACCGGACCGCCGTCGGTTTTGAACTCGACGCGCAGCCCCTCGATCGACACGATCGGGGTGGCGCCTGCTTCCACGCCAGTGTCAGCCGGAATGCTGGTTTCAATCGTCATCTGTTTGCCCTCGGATCGAGCACGTCGCGCAGCACGTCGCCGAACATGTTGAGACCGAGCACGGTCAGCGCCACCGCCGCACCCGGCACCAGCGCCGTCCAGGGGGCGATGTCGAGATAATCGCGCGAAGTCTGGATCATCAGGCCCCACGACGAATTGGGCGGCTGCGTGCCCAAGCCCAGGAAGGAAAGCCCCGCCTCGGCCAGCACCGCAAAAGCGAGGCTGATGGTCGCCTGCACGATCACCTGCGGCATGATGTTGGGGAGGATGTGCCGGATCATCATCATCGGGTCGTCGGTTCCGGCGGCACGGGCGGCCTCGACATAAGGCATCTGGGCAACCCGCAGCGCCTCGCCGCGGACGATCCGGGCGAGAAACGGCGTGAACGCCACGCCGATCGCGATGATGGTGTTTTGGAGGTTCGGGCCGAGCATGGCGCTGATGGCAAGCGCCAGCAGCAGGGCGGGAAAGCTCAGCAGCGTATCGACAAGGCGCATCAGCACATTGTCGATCCGCCCACGGTAATAGCCCGAGATGAGGCCCAGCGGCAGGCCTAGCACAAGGCTGGTCGCAACCGCCGCGACGGCGATCGTTAGTGACGTGCGGGCGCCGAGCATCACCCTGAACAGCAGGTCGCGGCCCAATTGGTCGGTTCCGAGCAGATGGGCGAAGGACGGGCCCTTGAGGCGCGCCGTCATGAACATCCGGTTGGCGAGGTCATTGGGGATGACCAATGGCGCCAGCACGGCAACCAGCAGCATGAGCAGCACGAGGCCAAGTCCGATCAGGCCCTTGGAGGTGAGGAAGCGTTTCATGGTGGTCAGCTCAGCCGGATGCGGGGATCGATCAGCAGGTAGATGAGGTCGACCGCAAGGTTGGCGAGCATCACCACCGCGGCGATCACGAAGACCGTCGCCTGGATCAGCGGCACGTCGCGGTTGAGCAGCGCCTGATAGGTCAGCCAGCCCATGCCGGTGTAATTGAACAGCGTTTCGATCACGATGATCGAGCCGAAGAGATACCCCACCTGCAGGCCCGCCACCGTAATTACCGGGCCGATGGCGTTGGCGAGCGCGTAGCGCCAGACGACGCTGCGTTCGGCGAGCCCCTTAGCCCGGGCCACGCGAATGAACTCCTGCCCGAGGATGCCGACCATGGTTGAGCGGGTCATGCGCGTCAGATGCGCCATCAGGCCGAGGCCCAAGGCGATCGAAGGCAGCAGCGCATGTTGGAGGGCGCCGGGGAAATCGACCGCCGGATCGACGAAGCCCGACGACGGCAGCCATCCAAGAAAGCGGGCGAACAACAGGATCAGCACGATGCCCCAGAAGAAATCGGGGAGGCTGACGCCGAGCAGCGCCGTGCTGCTGCTGGCGGTATCCTGCCACTTGTCGCGGTGCACCGCTGACCACACTCCGAGGGGGATTGCGCAGGCCAGCGCAATCAGCATCGAAAGCACGACGATCAGCGCGCTCGCCTTGATCTTCTCTCCCAGCAGCGTGGCAATGGGCACCTTGAAGATCAGCGAGTTGCCCCAGTTGCCCGTCAGCATGCCATAGGCCCAGTGCGCGTATTGGAGCGGCAGCGGATCGTTGAGGCCCAGCGATTGCCGGAGCCCGGCGAGCGCCTCCGGATTGCTCTGAGTGCCCATGATCATGCTCGCGACATCCCCGGGCAGGATGTTGGTCACGGCGAAGGTGATCACCGAAATGAGGAACAGCGTCAGGATGATCGAGAGGATGCGATTGGCGAAATAGCTCATGGGTAACTGTGCCTCGGGGGAGCGTACGGCCGGCGCGCGACGGGCGCGCCGGCCGGAGACGGAGAGACCTCAGGCCTTCAGCCACACCTTGTGGAAGTTGAGATTGCTGCCGTTGGGATGAACGACGGTGTCGAGCCCCATCACCGAGGGTTGCGCGCCGATGGAACCATTGCGGAACCAGAGGATGATGTCGTGCACTTCATCCGAGATGCGCTGCTGCACCTGCATGTAGAGGTCGTTGCGGGCGTTGTCGCCGACCGTCACCCGCGCCTTCTCCAGCAGCCCGTCGATTACCGGATCATTGATATGCCGGTAGTTGAACGCGCCCTTGGAGTTCCACAGGCTGTAATAGAGAAAGTCCGGCTCCCAGAGCGTGAAGAAGTTCATCATCGAGATCTGGAAGTCCTTGTTGGTCCAGACCTGGCTGAGCCAGTCCGCCCAGGTGAGCTGCTCGATCGTCATCTCGACGCCAGCCTGCTGGAACCACTCCACCATGATCTGCGCCGCCTCGATATGGTAGGGGTAGTTGGTCGTCGCCTTGAACACGAGCTTGAGCTTGCCCGGCCCGTAGCCCGCGTCTGCGAGGAGCTTTTTGGCCCGCTCGATATCCTGGGGGCGCTGCTTCAGCGCCTTGTCGTAGGAGGCCGAGGTTGGATAGCTCGGGGAGGCGGTCGTCTTGCCCTGGCCCCAGAGCGCCCCCTGCAGCAATTGTTCCTTGTCGATGATGAGATCGACGGCCATCCGGACGTTCTTGTCCTTGAACGGCTCGAAATCGTGATTCATGTTCACGAAGTCCCAATTCAGCGGGAACCAGATCAGCGTCTGGAACTTCGTATCGTCCTTGAACTGGTCGATGCGGTCGGCGGGTATGTCGTTGATCATGTTGAGTTCGCCGGTCTGCAATCCGGTGAGACGGACGGTCGGCTCGGTGATCTCGCGGATGGTGAGGCCATCGAGATAGGCCGGACCGTCGTAGTAGTCGTCGAAGCGGGCGAGCACGACCTGATGGCCGGCCTCATAGCTCACGAACTTGAAGGGACCGCAGCCGATGGGCGTCGTACCTTGCTTCGGCCCGGAGCCGTTGGGCATCACCGCACCCGCCCCGTTCTCGGCAAGCCGAGAAAGGAACGGCGCGTTGACCTTGCTGAGCTTGACGACGACGGTGTAATCGTCGGGTGTTTCGATGGCCTCGACGGCGTTGAAAACCTCGAAATTCACCGCCCCGGTCTTGGGGTCCTTGACGCGTTCGAACGAATATTTGACATCCGCCGAAGTCATCTTCGAGCCGTCGTGAAACTTCACGTCATTGCGCAAATGGAAGGTGTAGGTCAGCCCGTCCGGGCTCTGCTCGTATTTTTCCGCGAGCATCGGGATGACATTGAGTTCCTTGTCGACGGTCACGATCGAGCAGTGCACGTTTTGCAGCACGCGGCTGGAGGAGGCGGTGCCGGTCTGGTGCATGTCGAGGTTCTGCACCGTTTCGGAGTGCCCCCACACCAGGGTGCCGCCCGTTTTCGGCGTGTCTGCTGCCAGCGCCGTCTGCGACACCAGTGATCCGAAAATGGCGGTGCTCCCCATGAGCATCGCCGTCGAGACCATGAATTCCCTGCGTTTCATTTTTTATGCCCCTGTTGCTTCGAAAAGATGGGCCAAAAAGACGGCCGGCGGAGTAGGTGATGGCTGTTCCGCGGGGCCCGGCTCGAGCCGGGCACGCGGAGTCTTTTGTTGCTTCCCCGGATCTGGCGAGCCGCCTCCAGGGCAGTCCGGGGCCGGCGCTTCCTTGCCGCCGGCCAGAGTCGTTCAGGCGGCGAAGGTCGGCCGGCGCGTCGCTACCGCCAGCTCCCGCTCGAGCGCCATGCCGAGATTGAGGATGGTTCCTTCCTCGAACAGCCGGCCCCAAAGCGAGATGCCCTGCGGCACGTTGAAGGTCTTGCCGGGGCCCACCTCACCAACGGTCAACTTGCCGGCGCCCAGCGAGGCGCGCCCGCGCGTACCGCTGTCGATGAAACCGGCGCGCAAGTGGAGGCAGGGGTGGCCGGTAAAATTGCTGGCGACCAGCATCGGCCCGGTCATGAATGGCCCGATCAGTGCATCGACACCGGCAAAGAGGCCGTCGAGCGCCTGCATCACCTGGTAGCGCAGCCGGTCGAGCTGCACATGGTCCACGGCCGACAGGAACCGGGCCTTGCGGAAGGTGTTGGGCCAGGCCCCATCTTCCTGCCAGGTGAGCGCATCATCCAGGCCGGTCAGCGTCAAGTCCTCGAAGGCGGCGGCTGCCTCCGCATAGACGATGTTCATCAGCGCGCCATAGGGCAGGTCCGGCAGCGCCACCTCGACGACCTCGATGCCGAGCCGCCGCGCGGCCTCGAGCGCCGCGCGATCGACATCGGTGGCTTCCGCGTCAGAGAACGCCTCGGGGAGGTAGCCGAGCCGCAGTCCTTCGATGCCGGCCCCAGCGTCGAAGTGGAACCCGGCCTCGATCGAGGAGCGATCGGCGAGGTCGCCGCCATTGATGGCCGCGAGCACAATCGCCGTATCCTCGACCGAACGGCAGATCGGCCCGATCTTGTCCAGCGTCCAGCAGAGCGCCATGCCGCCGGCCCGCGACACCCGCCCGAAGGTCGGCCTCAAGCCCGTCGTGCCGCAGCGCTGGCTGGGGGAGGTGATCGAACCCAATGTTTCGGTGCCGATGGAGAAGGCGCAGAGCCCGGCGGCCGTGGCGGAAGCCGAACCGGCGCTCGATCCACTTGAGCCTTCATTCAGGTTCCACGGATTGCGGGTCCGCCCGCCATACCAGATGTCGTTATAGGCAAGCGCGCCGAGCGTCGTCTTGCCGAGCAGCACGGCGCCCGCGGCCCGCAGCTTTTTGACAATGGTCGCATCCGCCTCGGGCATGCGCTCGCGAAAGGGCTCGGCGCCCCAGCCGGTGACGATCCCCTTGGTGTCAAACAGGTCCTTGAGCCCATAAGGGATGCCGTGCAGCGGTCCGAGATTGACCCCGGCCCTGAGCAAGGCGTCGGCAGCATCCGCTTCCGCCCGTGCCAGTTCGGGCGTCACCAGGGCAAAGCACTCAAGCTTTGGCCCGAGCGTGTCGATGCGGTCGAGATAAATTTCGGTCAGTTCTCGGCTGGTGAGCTTGCCCGAGGCGATCCAGCCCGAAAGCTCGGTGACCGGCGCAAATGCCAGATCTTCCGCGCTATCGGGCAGAGGGCGCCCGGACCGCGGGCTCATCCGGAACACGCCACCCGGCGCCGGCATGCGGGTGGTCGGCAGCCGCGGATCGAAACGCGTCGCCATCGGCACCGCGTTCGGCAGCGACACTGCACGCCGCAGCCGCGCCGACTCGATCTGCCCGGCGAGGTTGCCCACCATCTGCTGCCGTTCGGCCGCCGTATAAAGGATGCCGAGAATGCGCTCGGCTGCTTCCACGTCGGCCACGGTGATGGCGGGCTCGCTCACGGCAATGCTCCTAGGGCTCGATTGGATTCGGGGAGGTGGGTGCGGGGCTGGGGAGCTTAGCCACCAGCGCCAGCAAATTGTGCATCAGCGTCGTCAGGTGGACGCGCATCGCCTCGGCGGCCAGTTCGGGATCCCCGGCTTCGATGGCGTCGATGATGGCATGGTGTTCGCGGGTGGAGACCGCCAGCGTCTCCGCCGAGCGGACCTGCGACCTCAGTTGCTGCCACTGTTCGGTGGCGCGCACCTCATCGAGCAGCGCGAACATGGTGACCAGCGGCCGGTTCCCCGCCGCCTGCGCGATCAGCCGGTGCAGCGCGCCATCCCAGAGTTCCGTGGAGTCAGGGTCGCGCGCCTCGGCAATGCGGCTGGCAAGATGGCGCATGCGCGCAATTTGAACCGGCAGCGCCCGTTGGGCGCAGAGCGCGGCAAGCGTCGGCTCGATCGCCAGGCGCGCCTCCATCACCTCGACCGGCGTCGCCGCGCCGGCAATTGCCGCAGCCAGCACCCCCGTCGGGTCTGGCTGAAGGCCGGCAAACGTGCCCTTGCCCTGGCGGCGCCAGATCAAGCCTTCCGCCTCGAGCGATTCTAGCGCCAATCGAACGGCCCGCCGGCTCACCCGCAACTGCTCGCACAGCTCTCGCTCGGTGGGCAGCCGACCCTCCGGGCCGAGTTCACCGCTCTGGATCAGCTCCATAAGCCGATTGCGAACGACGATGGCGTTGTCCGTCAGTTCCAGCATCCGCAGACCGACCGCATGAGTGAACCAATCCCCTATTGGTTCATGAGACTAAGCCGGTACCGAGAACTGTCAAGCCTGCAAAAGCAGCATTTTTGAAAATGGCGTATTATTAGGCATTTTGGCTCGCCAGTGGGTCGTTGGGCTATCGCTCGGTCGGCGCAGAACCAGGGAATCGAAGGCACCTTCCGCAAGGTCGATGCAAACGCCTCCAACGGGGTCGTCAACCACCACGGCAAGGCAGTCGCCCGCTGCACGGTCGGGCTGGGCGGCGTGATGGGGCGCGGCGTCACGCCAGCGACAACGCCTCGAACAACAGCTTCAACGAGAGCATGAGTATGGAGCCGATGACGAAGGGCTCTTTTTGAAGGCAATGGGCATGCCGGGCTTCGGCATTCACAAAAAGCGCCACCTCACCTTCGAGGGGGGCGTCGGAACACTGGGAGCTGTTCGCTGGGCCACTGCAGGCCGGCGGTTGCCTGCAGGGTATTTGATTTTAGATCATGGAAGCAAACAACCGTCCCCAGTGCCCCAAGAGGAGCGTCGGAGATGTCTTTCGCTCCACGATCAAGGACTTTTTGCTTCACCTAACCGAGTAAACGTCGTGCTGACGATCGAGCCCGCCAAAATGCTGGCGGGCTTAACCCTTCGCTGTTCCGGGAGCGCCTCTATGCCGAATGGGCAATGCTCATCATCCTCCAAGGCATGGACAAGCCGCGCCGCGGTTCAGACCGGTCGCCTGCTCTCCTGCCCATCATTGAGGCGCTGCACCATTTGCTGCTCGAGCTGCCTCTGCGACTTGGTCAGCAGCGCGTGAATTGCTTGATGCGTCTTGTCGCTAATTGCATGGATCTCTGGTCCAAGGGCTTGTCGCGATGCGGTGGGGTTTTTGTCGAGCAGCGCCTGAATCTCGCTCTGGTGCTTGAGAAGCAGTACCCGCGTTTGCTTTTGCTGGGTCGGGGAGAGTTTCAGGTCCTTCGCCAGCCGCGCCAGTTCCTCATCCACCGATGCCGGGCTGTGAAACTGCTGGATGATCCGAGCGAAGCCCGGCGGCCTCCCCGGCACGCCCTGTTGGGCAGTCGCCGCGCCGATCACGCTTAATACCATCGCGCCACTCAGGGCTGCGAACAAGAGGGTGCGCATAGGTTAACTCCGTCAAGTCTACAAAATCCGACCCGCCAGCTGCCGCTCCGAAATTGGCAACGACCGATCTGGCGCTGGTTGTTGTTAGCTCGTGACTGCCAGGTACTCCGCTTACATTTCCGTCATGCTGCTTCTGAAGTGTTTCCGATGCAGCCCGCGAAATTGCCGGATACAACAAAGTGCAGACAAGTCCCCGACGTCCCCTCGCCTTTGCCCATCTGCATTGGCACTCCGGTTCTGGCCTTGTTACGATTGTCTCTCGCCGAGAGCCATCGTTCATCTGAGCGACGGAATGCCCATTGGAAGGGATCTAGCACTGGTGCCCTCGCCTGACGGCGATGGATGCGGTCTGGGTCGCCGGTCCAGATGAACGGCTTGGGGTCTTGGTTGGTCTCGGCAACTTCGGTTGAAGGCATTTGCTGGCTCCATCGCGAATTCTGCTCTCGTTTGCCGGAAAGCCTGTTGACTGCAAAGGATCCCCAGAGCGGCGAATTGGTGCTCATGATCCCCGGCGAACTGCGGAAATATTACGTTAAGGTCGGGCGGCATTTGGCTCCTGAGCCGGACGCCGTTCTTCCAATGCTGAACCGGCTGGTGGAGGCATACACCAGTAAAATGATCTCCAAGCCGCGGAAGGTATTGGGCATCGCGGCGTCTCACCACCGGCTTACGTGGATACACCCCTTCATGGACGGCAACGGCCGCGTCGCGCGGTTGTTCTCGCACGCGCTGCTGCGTGAACAAGGCATCGGGTCCGAACTTGGCCGGTATCGAGAGGTTTGGCGCGCAGGGTGGAGGCGTATAAAAGCCGGCTCATGGCCGCCGACGAACCGAGGCGCGGCGATCGCGATGGCAGAGGAAACCTGACGGCAGCCGGGCTGAGCGCGTTCTGCGCGTTCTTCATGGCGACGTGTCTCGATCAGGCGCGCTTCATGCGCCACCTGATCGCGCCGCGCGAGCTCGCCAACAGGATCCATGTCTGGGTAGAAGAAGAGATCAATGCAAAGCGATTGCCGCGCGGCTCGTGGCCGCTGCTTCGGGAGACCATCGTCTGGGGCGAGTTCCCGCGCGCGCATTGAGGAGATCACCGGGTACAGAGAAAGGCAGTCGAGAACCATACTCACCGCTCTTGTGAACCGTCGCGTCCTTGTCTCGGACGACAGCCGGACGCCAATCAGGCTGGCGTTCCCTGCTGACGTCGTTGAGCGTTGGTTTCCTGGTCTCTACGTGCCGCCACGGCCTCAACCCGACATCGAGCCGGAGCCCACACCCGCTTATCGATAGCCGAATGGCGTAGCGGGGTGTCTACGCAGGCGGCCCCGGTTGGGCGGCATTCGACGGCTTTGACGAACCCAATGTGGCTCTGACCGCTGCCGCACGGTCAGGAGGAAGCCTGTCTCCTGAACGGCACGACTGCCGTCAGCACTTCACCCGAATTGTTGAACTCGACTTGGAAATCAACGATAATGGCGGTACGACGCAAGTGAATGCTCGCCATCGTTATCACGGGCGATCCGATGCTGGTGGCCGCCTTTGTCATGGCGAGCGCCCTGGCGGTGGCTCTGTTGCGGACAGCCTTCGCTGTCGCCCGTTACGCGATCGTGCATCTGCCCGAGCCGCCGAACGGCCTCCTTCGCCATGCCTTGCGCGACATTTCGGGCACAGGCTCCAACGCCTCGTCGGTTATCGTCGCGGTTGGCCTCGCGCTTGCCATGCTGGTCGTGGTTCTTTCGGTGGAGCTCAACTTGCGCAACGAGTACCTCGGCGCCTCGGTCTTCAGCGCGCCAACGTTCGTCGCGTCGGATCTCTTCGAGGACGAGGTGGCGACCCTCGACCAACTCAAGGCCCAGGACAACGACATCGTCGGCTTCACCGCGACGCCCATGCTGCGCGGCGCGTTGACCGCCATCAACGGCATTCCTGCCAACGCATTGCAGCCGCGCGGACCTGAAGCCTCATTCCTGCTGTCGGGCAATATCCCGCTCACGTTTCGGCGGCAGTTGCCCTCGGCTTCGCGGCTCGTCGATGGGCGGTGGTGGCCAGCCGACTATCAGGGACCCGCCTTGGTCTCGCTGCATCAAAGCCTGCGCTCGGGGTTGGGGCTAAACCTCGGCGACCGGCTGACCTTCTCCGTTTTCGGAGACTCCATCAGCGCGGAGGTGGCCAACTTCCGGGACTATTCTTGGCAGAGCGGAATTGATTTTCTCGCGGCCTTTTCACCCGGTGTCCTCGAGGCCTACCCGACGACCCTTCTCGGCGCGGTCACCGCCGGCCCCGGCCATGAGCAGGCGGTGGAGCGGCGCCTCGCCGCCGAGCTCCCGGATGTACGCTTCATCGCCATCGGCGAAACGCTCGAGAAGATCACCTCCGCCCTCGGTCAGCTCTCCCTCGCCGCATCGCTTGTCGGCGGGCTTGCCGTCGGCAACGGCCTCTTGGTGCTGCTGGGCAGCCTTGCCAGCGGCAACCGGCAGCGTCAGGCGGATGCCGTAATAAACAAAGTTCTCGGCGCCACGCGGGCCCAAGTGCTGGCGGGCTCCGTGGTCCGCCATCTGCTCCTGGCGGCTCTCGCGGCGCTACCGGCAACTTCGGTCGGACTTGCGCTCGCGTGGCTGCTGACCAAACTGCTGCCCGATGTCGATTTCACCGTCGACGGGGTCACGCTCGCCGCCGTCAATCTTGGCGCCATCGCCATCACTGGCCTTCTTGGAGCCACCACAATTCTCCGGGCGGTGTCATTACGGCCAGCGCGTCTGTTGCGCGAACTTAGCGTTGAATAGCCGGACGGTTGGTTCTGTCGCGCAGGCCGGGCGATCCCCGTCAGGAGGAAGCTGCCACCGGATCGCCAGGGCTGCGGTCAAGCGGAGCTATGGCAAAGTCGACGGACGCCTTGAGGGCAACTAACCGGACGAAGTTGCGGGACGCGCAGAACGACCGCGATTGATTTCGCCCAGCGATTTCTCCAGGATAGCCGATACAGGACAGAACGATGCCCCTCCGCTCGGGCGGCCTGAAGATGGGCGATCTCATCGCCGCGTTGCAGGTCGGGCGCGTAATTACTGCTCTGATCGCGTCAACATGAACTGATAAGGGATGGCACCGATGCAATCGATGCCATCACCTCCAGGCGCTCAGACCTCAGCGGCTACCTCTATAACCAACTTGCCCTTTGCTTCGCCCGCTTCGAGTTTTCGATGTGCGCCGGCGGCCTCTGCCAGTGTAAAGCGCTGCGGATCCAGACGCGGCCGGAGCGTGCCATCTTCGACCATCCGTGCAATCCGCTCGAGGACCTGCCCCTGCCGGGGCCGGGCGAGGCCAAACATGATCGGGGCGAGCACCAGCACCATGTGCAAGTTTGCGCCCTTCAGATAAAGCGGCGCAAGATTGTGGGTTGCTGCCCCGACGACCGTAACAATATCGCCCGTAGGCTTGACCATCTGGAAGGCAGCGTCCAGCGCAGCCCCGCCGACTGTATCAAAGATCACGTCGAAGCCGCGCCCTCCGGTGTGATTTTCGACGATCTCCTGCGGCATGGATTGGGACAGGTCCACGCATGCCCGAGCGCCCGCCGCAAGCGCAGCCTCCCGGCTCTCCGCGGATCTGGTGAGGGCGACGACGTCGGCACCTGCAGCGCGCGCCAATTGCACGGCCATATAGCCGACACCTCCGGCGCCCCCCGTGATAAGAACACGGGTAGTCGGTGTGATAATCACCTTATCGAACAGGGCCATCCACGCGGTCGTCGCCACCAGCGGCAGCGCGGACGCGGTCCGAAAGTCAACATTCCTCGGCTTCTTGGCAACGAGATCAGCATCGAAGACCGCGAATTCCGCGAGAGCGCCGGGGATATCCCCCTCCGGCCCGCGGAACCCGCCTGCGAAGCCAAACACTTCATCCTTTGGAGCGAAACGGCCTACGCCTGGTCCAACCGCCTCGACAATCCCCGCAAAATCGGAGCCAAGCACCGCTGGGAAGGCAGCCGGCGCCATGGGAAGCTTCGCCTTTCGTACTTTGGTGTCGATCGGATTGACGCTGCTGGCAAGGATGCGCACGAGGACCTGCCCTGCCGCCGGCTCAGGCGTTGGCAGATCAACGACGCGGAATACGTCCGGGCTTCCTTGCTCGGTTGCAACGACAGATTTCATAAACGGGATCCTTCCTGGGCTATCCTGATGGAAGCATGGTATTTTGGCATTCCAAATTAACAATACCGTTCATTTTACGGAGACTTGTTCCCCATGGTCAGCAATGGGAGATTGCAGCAGAAGGCGGCAGGGATTGAGGAATTCCTGCGTGTCGCGGAGGCATTGAGCTTCAGCCGCGCCGCAGAGTCCCTCGGCCAGGCGTCCTCCGCTACCTCGAAATCCGTCGCCAGGCTCGAGGACCGGCTGGGGGTCCGCCTTTTCCACCGCACGACGCGCAGCGTAAGGCTGACCGAGGAAGGCGCAATGCTCTATGCCCGCGCGAGCAGATGGGCGGCCGAACTCGATGACATGCAGAGCGCGCTTCCCCGTGATCCGACGGAGTTGAGCGGGCTGATCCGACTGGAGATGCCGGTGTCCATCGGCCGCGCGCTGTTCATGCCGCATCTCGGGCGCTTCATGGCACACCATCCGAGACTAAAGGTAGAGGTGCGGATGAACGATCATCATGTGAACCTGGTCGCGGAAGGTGTGGATCTGGCGCTGCGGCTCGGCCAGCTCGCAAGTGCGGATCTGGTGTCAAAGCCTCTCGGACATATCCGGCAAGGTACCTATGTTTGCCCGAATTGCCTCGAACGCTATGGTTACCCTCGGTCTCCGAGCGACCTCCTCGCCCACCGCCTGATCGCATTCCTTCTACCGTCGGGCCGTCCCAGGCCTATGCACTACCTTACAGACGGAGCAGAGATCGCAATCGACACGCGCGACGCCGTCGCCAGCTTCACAAATGGAGAGGCGCTGGTCGATGCAGCGATTGCCGGCATCGGCATCGCCCAGGCGCCGGAGATCTACGCCAGGCAGGCCGTTGCGCGAGGCGATCTTGTGCAGGTTTTGACCGGACAGGATGCTCCCGGGGCGCCGGTCCAGCTCGTCTACCCGTCTCGCAAGCAGTTGCCCAGGCGTGTCGGCGCATTGATAGACTTTCTGTCGGACACGTTTTCAACGGACGCCTTGTCAGTACAGAATACCGCACTGATCACAAGCCGTTCCGATCCCAATTAGACCCTGAACAGCAAACGGGCACGGATAGACGGCAGGAAACTCAAGGGGCGAACGGCGTTGGTGCATCTGCAGGCGCCCCGTTGGATGCAAGAGAATTTTTGGATGATGCGTGTAGTCGGTAAGCGTGGAGCTGAGGCCGTTCAGGCGGCGTAGTTCCAAGGATGAGGTCCTCGATCCGGCTGTTGGGCCAACCGGCGGCGAGACGCTCGAGGGTCAGGGCGAGCCAGGCGAAGGGGTCGACGCCGTTCATCTTCGCGGTGGTCAGCAGCGTGGCGACGGTCGCCCACGTCCGTCCGCCGCCGTCGGATCCGGCGAACAGAATGTGAAGCGGCGCAGTCCGTGGACCCCTCGATAGTCGGGCGGATCAAAGGTTTAGCACGCTGATCGGCATCGGGACCCCTCGCCTATTTACATCATAGCCTTCACTAGCGGCCGCCCGCTCATGACCGAGATCGACAAACGATCGATTCCGACGGCCACGCGGCAGGCGCAAGCGTGACCACGCATGAAAAAGCCCGCCCCGGCCGAAGCGGGACCGGGGCTTTCGAAAAAAATTGCAGAAGCCGTGCAGTACAGCCGAGGCGGGCGGGGGACAAGGATGCAAACCCTGGCCAGTAAAGGGCAAGAGGGCGCGAAGCGATGAGGTGGCCGGCGTCAATGGTACGGCAGTAGGCAAGCTGGTGCCGAAGGCAACGGTGCCACAGGCTAGGAACGCAGCCTCGCTCTTCTTGTCGCCACCGTCATCATCATGATCATCAGCAGCACCAGCGTCGTAACCGACGCTTGTGAAGCGGCGCAGCCCTAGGCTATTTCTCGAAGTCCGGCGGCGGCCCTGCTTCGCCACCGGCCAGCCATTCGATCTTGGCCCTGAGATATGCGGTCATGGCTGCAAGTTCTTCCCCCTTCGCCTCGAGGACCTCCAACTGCCCGGCGAGAACCGCGATGCTGCGCTCCCGCGTCATGCGGCCAGCGCGCCGTTCCGCGCCAATGGCAGCGATGTCCTTGAGAGGCAGGCCGAGCGACTGCGCCACCCGGATGATCCGCGCCGCTCGGACGTGGGCGGCGGTGAATGACTGATAGGGATTGCGCCCGCCTTTGCCGTTGCTTTCCGGCAGGAGCAGGCCGAGCCGGACATAGAACCGCACGGTGTCGCGGCTTAGCCCGGTCGTTTGGGCGAATTCGGAAATCAGCACTTTTGCCCCTTGACCGTGCACTATACTCCACACTTATAGGTTCTGCCGTCCATTGCAAAGGGAAACAGCCAATGACCACGGCATCACACAGCGGCACATTTCTGATCGGCGGCGATTTGCCGATTCATCGCATGGGTTTCGGCGCCATGCAGCTCACCGGCCCAGGCGTCTGGGGACCGCCTGCCGATGAAGCAAATGCCCGGGACATATTCCGGCGCGCCGCCGAGCTCGATATCAATTTCATCGACACCGCCGACGTCTACGGGCCGCGCGACAGCGAGCGCATTATCCGCGAAGCGCTTTCGCCCTACCCCGACGGCCTCGTAATCGGCACTAAGGGCGGCTTGCTCCGCAGCGGCCCAGCCACCCGTGAAAATCCGGGGATGTCGATGGACGGCAGCGAAGGGCATATTCGCGCGGCGATCGAAGGGAGCCTCAAAACGCTCGGCGTCGAACGCATCGATCTCTACCAGCTACATCGAATCGATCCGGCGGTGCCGGTCGAAGAAACCATGCGGGTATTCCGTGCGCTCCGCGACGAAGGCAAGATCCGCCATATAGGCCTGTCGGAAGTTGGCATCGAGGCAATCGAGCGGGCGCGCTCGGTGGTCGATATCGCAACGGTGCAGAACGTCTACAACCTAGCCAATCGGCGGCACAATGATGTGCTCGCCTATTGCGAGCAGCACGGCATTGGCTTTATCCCGTTCTGGCCGCTGCGTATTGGTAACATTGCCGGATCAACCGAGATAACTGACATTGCCGCGCGGGTGAATGCTACGCCGTCGCAGGTGGCGCTCGCGTGGCTGTTGAGGAAGTCACCCGCCGTCATCCTCATTCCCGGCACCTCCTCAATGCGGCATCTCGAAGAGAATGTTGCCGCCTGCGACGTCTTGCTCTCCGATGCCGACATGGAGGGGCTGGAGCCGCTTGGCGCCTTACGCTGACGTTAGTTACCGCTACGATGCCTTGCCTCGTGTCGGCGGCCAGCTAGACGACCGGCCGCTTCCGGTCGCTACGAGCGAATAGCGGACGTCAATGCCGGCGCCCTGCGCAGCCGTCACGCTCGTCTACGACCTCCACCTCGGTCCGGCGAATTGTGCCAAGACGTCGCCTGCCACTTCGCACGCTCCTTTCGATGGCCGATCGGCGCGCTATAGGTTGTTGCCCAAGTCTCGGCGGGTCACGACTTCAGGCGGGTTGCACATGCCGCTGACGTCAAAGCGCTCGCCTTTGGCGCGCCTTGTGGACGATGCGCAGTGGTTGGGCGCTCCTGCGACATTGTGCGCCGGAGCTCTCCATAGAACCCCGCGTTCCCGAGGCGTAGGTTCGGACGCGCTCGAAAAGACAGCACAAACCGCATAGAGGGATTCAAATGTCTGCGCTATTCCGGACTGCATTTATCGCTTCTGCCCTTGGCCTCACGTTTGCTGCGGCGCCGGCATTTGCGGCGACTGAAAAGTTCTCCGCGGATCTCACGGCTGCGGCTGTCGGTCCGACCGACACCTCGACTGGCACGGGCACCGCGACGATCAGCTACAACACCACCAGCAAGGTGCTGACCTGGAGCATCACCTACAAGGGTTTGACCGGCAAGGCGACCGCGGCTCACTTCCATGGCCCGGCGGCAGCCGGCACCAACGCGCCGCCAGAAGTGCCGCTCAAGGGCAGCCTCGGTAGCCCGATCAAAGGCCGGGCTACGCTGACCGCCAAAGAGGCAGCCGACCTCGAAGCCGGCATGCTCTATCTCAACGTCCACACTGCCAAGTATCCCGACGGCGAGATTCGCGGACAGGTGGCGAAGGCCCAGTAGCCCGCACTTCAGGGGGTGCCTCCTCTGGCGCCCCCTGAAGGGTTGGCCGTCGCCGGCGGCGACACGCACTCGCGCCGGCCGATCGGCGTTGGCCCGCCACCCCAGTTGATCTTGGGCAGAAGAGCGACAGGACCGGATGGGCATTGCTCTCCGCCCTTTGCGTTTCCGCGCCGTTTAGGTGTCTGCAGCCAAAAGGCTTCGCCCAATAAGGTTTGGAAAGGGGGGCCGTCTATCTGAGATTTGTCCTTCAAATCAATTGCCTACTTGATGGACGACCCGTTTCCCATTGCTCTTGCTCATCAACCCAATTGCAGCTGACAACGCCGGACTCAACCGCACCATTGCTTCCGCGTGCTCATCATGCCGACGGCATTGCGCCGCCCTGTTCAAGATAAGGTCGGTGGGCGCTGCATGATGGGCGAGGACTGCGGGGGGCGCTCGCCGTTCTCGTTGTCGAGTCTCTGCAAGACCGGCGCTAATCGCAACGGCAGCCATCGCAGGCGCTGGCTCAGTCGAACCACAGCAACCGGCCCCGAAGAAATAGAGGAATGCGCGCACCAATCTCGAGCGCGACCGTCGTCAGCCAAGGGCCCCCTCCGGGCAGACACCGCCGGACTATTCTTGCATGAACTTCCCGATTTCCTCGGGCGTGATCTTGCCGTCCTGGTTGGCGTCGATGCTGTCAAAAATTCGTTTGTGAATCGCCGTCACCTCTTCAAGAGAGAGCACCGTCGCCGTTGGCATCGGCGATGGCGAACAGGATCTTCATCATAAGGTCGTGTCCCCCCATCATCGGCATGCCGGACATCATGCCGGGCCGCATCCTTGAGTTCCGCCCCAACATCCCAGGCATCATTCCGGAGCCACCGGGACCCGGCCCGACCAGTCGTCCTCCGACTGCGCAGACCGTGGAGCAGCCGCTTCCGATGCATGGTGAGCATCGATCCCGCCCGCCCGTGCGAGGGCAAGACCTGGTCCAACGACCTGCTGTTATCGCCGCGTTGTTTTGCGGCTATCTCGCCGTCGGCCTGCCGCTGTCGGTTCTGCCGCTGTTCGTGCATGACAGGCTCGGGTTCAGCAATTTGATCGTCGGGCTGGTCGTCGGCGTCCAGTTCCTGGTGACCGTGCTCACCCGGGGATATGCCGGTCGCGTGAGCGATCGACAAGGCGGCAAGCGGTCGGCCCTCCAGGGCGCCGTAGTCAGCGCGCTCGCCGGGCTGCTCTATTTCATCGCCGCCATGCCGGGTCTGTCACCGGCGACCAGCCTCACGATCGTGCTGGTCGGGCGGCTAGCCGCCGGATTCGGCGAGAGCCAGTTC
>DATJHO010000055.1:0-29306 GCA_035493835.1 Devosiaceae bacterium | reverse complement strand
AGGTCGTTCTGGATGCGGGCGAGGACGGTATCGACCTTGGGCATGCCGGTCGTGTGGACCCGAGCGAGGCCAACACACGAATTGGCTTCGTCCACTGTGCCGAACGCTTCGACGCGGGAATCGTTTTTCTTCCGCCGCGAGCCGCGAACCAATCCCGTCGTGCCGTCGTCGCCGGTCCTGGTGTAGATGCGATTGAGCTTCACCATTTTCAGCTCCCCGTGCCGCCATGATTGCCGCCGAAGAAATAGAGCGCCGCCAACAGCAGGGCGATCGCCACCGCCTGGGCGATGACGCGTGCGCGCATCAGCTTCTGGCTCATATTGCCGCTGCCGCCGCGCACCATATTGAAGAAGCCCAAAAGCACGATGATGGCCGCTGCCGCCATGGCGATGCCGATGAGGATATTCAGGGCCAATTGCATTGAGCGGCCTAACCTTGTTGTTGCCCGCCGAGATAGGCCACGAGCCGATCCGCGAGAGCATCATAAATGGCACGAATTCGCCGGCTCGTGAACAGTTCCCTGTGGGTCGTCAACCAAACTTCGAGGGGCGGAAATTGCAGCTCCGGCAGCAGCACCACCATGCCCGGCGTGTCGGTGACCAGCCGCCGCTGCGCAAAGCCTAAGCCCAGGCCCGCCTTGAGCAATTCCCACATCGCCGTCTGGCTGTCGGTGCGGACGTTGAAATCGCCCCGGCCAAGCTCGAATCCCATGTTCCTGGCGGTGGCAATGATCAGGTCCGAGCGGTCGAAGCCGATGAGATCGTGCCGCCGCAAATCCTCGAAGCGCTCGGGTTTGCCACGGCGGGCGAGGTAGCTTTCGTGCGCGCAGCAGGCGAAGGGGATGTTGCCAAGTTTTTTGGTGATCAGCTCCAATTGCGTGGGGCGAAACATGCGAACGGCGATATCGGCCTCGCGCAGGAGCAGGTTTTCCGCAGAATCGGAGGGGGCGAGTTCGATCGCAACCGCCGGGAAGGCCTCGCGCAGGTTTTTCAGCATCGGCGGCAGCACGTAGTGGGAGATGACCGTGCTCGCCGTCAGGCGCACGGTGCCGCCCAGCGCCGCGCTCGAGCCTTCGGCCATCAGCGCGGCCTCGGACAGCGCCCGCTCAGCTCCGGCAACCGGTTCATAGAGCTTCAGGCCCGTATCGGTCGGCCTGAGCCCCTGCAGCGTGCGTTCGAACAGCGCGAGCCCCAGTGCCTGCTCCAGCGCCTCGATATGGCGCCCGAGCGTCGGCTGGCTCAGGCCAAGTTTTCGCGCCGCCGCCGAGAGTGAGCCGGTTTCCACGACCGCGCCAAAACTGCGCCACAGCGACCAGTCGGGGGATCTATTCATTTTTGAATGTCAAATCCACGGTGATGGAGAATGTAACGCCAATAATGCATGCCCCATACTTGTCTCGTCAAGTTCGAGCGAGCGAGGAGTTACAAAATGGCGAGCAAGGGCAAGGTTACGGTTCTGGGAATCAACGGTCACGCCGGCCGGTTCGTAGCGCAGGCATTCGCCGATGCCGGCTGGACGGTCATCGGTTTCGGGCGATCCAACAAGCACCCGATTGCCGGCATCGAGTTCGTCAAGGGCGATGCCGACAGCATTGCGGACATGCAGCGGGCGATCGGAGACAGCGAGGTCGTCGTCAACGCGCTGAACCTGCCTTACGACAAGTGGTTCAACGGGGCGATGGAGGCCCAGACGGCGCGGGTGATCGAGGCGATGGGCACCTCGGGCAAGACAATGCTCTATCCCGGCAACATCTATAATTACGCGGCTTCCCTGCGCGATCTCACCCCGGATGCCCCACAGCATCCCGAGCGGCCGCGCGGCGAAATCCGGGTGCGCTGCGAGGCGATGCTGCAGGAGGCGGCCAAGCGGGGCGACATGCAGGTCATCATCATTCGCGCCGGCGACTTCTTCGGGCCCCATGTCACCGGCTATTTCGACCAGGCGATCATGGCTCAGAAGGGCAAGATCGCGGTGCTGGGGGATCTCGACATGCCCCATAGCTGGGCCTACCTGCCGGATCTGGGGCGCGCTTTCGAAAAGCTCGCCTGGCATCGGCGCGAGCTCAAGGCGTTCGAAAACTTCCACTTCGCCGGTAATTTTGTCACCTCGCGGGAACTCGCCGCGGCAATCCAGAAGGCGGCGCCGATGCCGCTGAAGGTCACCCGCTTTCCCTGGCCGCTGCTGACGGTGATCGGTCTCGTCAATCCGGTCATGCGCGAAGTCGCCAAGATGCACTATCTTTGGCAGAACTCGATGGAACTGAAGGATTCTCGGCTCGACGCGATCCTTGGGCCTCAATTCGCAACGCCGTTCGAGGTGGCAATGGCAGCGACGGTTACGCCGTTCTTTGGGGACGAGCGCAAGGCGGCGTGAGGGATTTCAAAACTGAGGCAACAGCCGCTCACCCCCACCAACCCCTGACCCCTCCCCGCAGGGGGGGAGGGAGAGGCAGGCCGCAGATGCTGAGTATTTGCGACGCAGTGCCGTGCCGCATGGTCTCCCTCCCCCTTGCGGGGAGGGGGCAGGGGTGGGGTTAGCAACGGGCACTGCCTCACTCGAACCCCAACTCCCGCCGTACCCTCTCCGCGCTCCAGCCGGCCGTCCGCAAATCCCTCAGGCTGGGCGAACCCTTCGATTTGGCGAGTTTCTTGCCCTCCGGGTCGAGGAGCAGCTTGTGAAAGCTGTAGATGGGCGAGGGCAGCCCGAGCAGGAATTGCAGCATGATATGGAGGTCGGTCGAAGCCTCCATGTCGCGGCCGCGGGTCACGTTGGTAATTTCCTGCGCCGCATCGTCGATGACCACGCTCAAATGATAGCTGGTGGGTGTTCCCTTCCGCTGGATGACGGCGTCGCCCCAGCGCTCCGGCCGGGCGTAGCGGATTTGCGGGCGATCGAGGGGCGTCGGCTGGGCGATGGTAAAGGTCAGGGGGCCGGTCCGCTCGATCGCCTCCGCCATGTCGAGCCTGTACTGCACGGGATCGCCCCGCGACAGGCGCTCGGCGACAGTTTCGGGCGACAAATGCCGGCAAGTTCCGGCATAAAGGGGGGCGCCATCGGGATCGACCCCGTTTGCGGCAGCGGCAATTTCCGTCCGCGAGCAAAAGCAGGGATAGAGCAGGTCCATGCGACGCAGCCGGGCCCCATGATCGGCATAGACCGGAAATCGCGCCGATTGCCGCATCACCGGCTCCGGCCAGGAAAGGCCCAGCCAGGCGAGGTCTTCGAGAATGGCATCGCTGAATTCGGGTTTGCAGCGCGTGAGGTCCGTATCCTCCAGCCGCAACAGGAATTGGCCGCCGAGCATTTCGGCCCACCGGTGGGTCAGAAGGGCGGAATAGGCGTGCCCGAGATGCAGAAAACCGTTAGGGCTTGGCGCAAAGCGCAGGATCGAGGTGTGGGTCACGATGTCGGTTTCCGCTGCTGCCGCTGATACGACCGAGGCGATGCTCAAGGCCCCGCTTGATACGCCGGAACTCCTGGCGATGCACCTCACCGCCCTGGTGAAGCTCGATCCGCGGCTCGCGCCGGTTTGGATCCGCGCCGGTCAGGTGGAACTCCGGACGACCCAAAAGGGGTTTGCCGGCATGGCCAAGGTAATATGCGGGCAACAGCTCTCCACCGCCAGTGCGCGTGCCATCTGGACCCGGCTGATTGCGCTGGAGGGAGCCAGCGAAGCGCAGACCTATCTGCTCATCGAGGAAGCGGCGCTACGCAAGGCGGGCTTGTCGGTCGCCAAGGTGCACTCAATCCGGGCGGTCGCCGAGGCGGTGGTTGCCGGCACGCTCGATTTTACGGCGGTGGAAACGCTTTCTGCCGAGGCCGCGATTGCGCAGCTGACGGCGGTCAAGGGGGTGGGACCCTGGACGGCCGAAATCTACCTGCTGTTCTGCGTCGGCCATCCGGACATCTTCCCGGCCGGGGACCTCGCCCTCAAGAAGGCAGTCGCCGATGGGCTCAAGCTCAATGCGATACCCAAGACGGGAGAACTGATCGAGATCGCATCGGCCTGGTCGCCGCACCGGGGGGCGGCGGCGCTGTTGTTCTGGCGCTATTTCCATGCCCTGCGCGACCGCGAGGGTATCCTCGCCTGAGGCAGATGGACTTCACCTGTCCTCCCGCCGTTCGGAGTTGATCGGCCCGCGTGCAAATTTCAGGCGCGCTATCAGCCAAAGTGTGCGAGTTAATAGCTCTGGAGCCCTTATTGACGACTGGGGGAGCGGCTCCAACTGAAGGCTCGATCTCAGGGAGTGGGGAATGCGGGCAGATGTTTCGGTGTGGCCGAAAGCGGCGCGGCTTTCGCGTCGGCCAAAATTGGTGAGGCGGCGGCGACGGCGGCGGCTGAACGCCGGCAAGATTTTGCCTAATTGGCAGGTGGCGGCGAAGGAGCGGCGGCAAATACGCAAGCTCCGCCGCTTGCTGACCACGCGGTGGACCGCCCCGGTAAGCTAGGCGCACACGATCTGCACGGCCTTGGCGTCGGGTTCCGGCTGGATATTTGAGCCGGGCTGGAGCAGGCTGTCCTCCACTGGAACGTGGAGGACAGGCGTGGCTGTCAAATTGTCGGGGCCAATGGTGCCCCCAAAGCAGGGCGGCTCACCGACTCAGGTGATTGTGCTGCTGCACGGTTATGGTTCGGACGGCAACGATCTCATCGGCCTGGCCGCCTATTGGCGCGACCTCTTGCCCGGTGCATTGTTCGTCGCCCCCAATGCGCCAGAACCCTGCCGGGACAATCCCAGCGGTTTTCAGTGGTTCGCAATCGATTGGGACCGGCCGGAATACCGGGAAGGGGCGCAAGAAGCGCGGCCGGCCATTGCGGAATTTTTGGATGATCTGTGGCGGCAGACCGGACTCGGCCCCCAGCAGACCGTTCTCTCCGGGTTCAGCCAAGGCGCCATGATGGCGCTCAATGTCGGCCTTTCGCTTGATTCGCCGCTGCTGGGCATCCTCGCCTTTTCGGGCGCACTGATTGCACCGCCCGGCTTCCCCGAAAATTCCGCCGCGCGCCCGCCGATTTGCCTCGTGCATGGCGACCGCGACCCGGTGGTCGATCCCGAACTCAGCGAAATTGCTGCAACTACCCTGCGCAGCAACGGTTTTCCGGTCAGCTACCATGTCGAGAGCGGGGCGGGACACACCATCGCGGCGGATGGTTTGGCGTTCGCCGGCGAGTTTCTTGCAGCAGTCTCTGCGACACTTTGACGAAGCACTTCCAGCAAAAAGCTTTCGTGTCTTCACAGCCGTGTCACAGTAGGCTTAGAATATAAGGCATGGACGCAAGAGATTCCTGTATCGGGGGGCTCAAGTGACCGTTCATGTGTCGCCCGAGTCCTGCCCCGCCCTGGTGCTGAACGCTGATTATCGGCCGCTCAGCTACTATCCTTTATCGCTCTGGTCCTGGCAGGACGCCATCAAGGCGGTTTGCCTGGATCGCGTACAGGTCGTTTCGAGCTACGACCGGGTCATCAAGAGCCCGAGCTTCGAGATGCCCATCCCGAGCGTGGTCTCGCTCAAGGACTACGTGAAGCCGGCGCGACACCCGGCCTTCACGCGCTTCAACGTGTTCCTGCGCGATCGCTTCCAGTGCCAATATTGTGGCAGCAAGGACGACCTGACCTTCGACCACGTGCTGCCGCGCTCCAAGGGCGGCCGGACCACGTGGGAGAACGTCGTCACCGCCTGCGCCCCGTGCAATCTCAGGAAATCCGACCGTCTCCCGCGCGAGATCAAGATGTTCCCGATGCAGGCGCCGTACCAGCCGACCGTGCATGACCTCCACAATAACGGCCGCGCCTTCCCGCCCAACCACCTCCACGAAAGCTGGCTCGACTACCTTTACTGGGATATCGAACTCGAGCCGTAAGGCGCCCGCTGACCATGGCCATCAGCGCGGAATTGGGCGAAAAGCTCGAGTCGATCGTCGACGATCTCGTCAAGAACGGCCGCTACAACTCCAAGAGCGAAGTTTTGCGCGAGGGCGTCCCCGCCTGGTGCAAGAGCGCGAGGCGGCGCTGAAGCGGCTCGATGAGGCGCTCCAGTTGGGGTTGGACGACATCGAGGCGGGCCGGGTGTATCCGGCGGAACAGGTATTCGCGGAACTGCGTGCCAAGTATCGGGCAATGGCAGACAAGGAAAGCTGATGGCGCTCATCTTTTCGGCCCGGAGTCGGATCGACCTTGCCGAGATTGGCGACTATATCGCGAAGGCTAGCCCACGCTGAACTTCAGATTGCACGCATTGAGCAATTCTGTGCCCGACTTGTAGACATCCCGTTGCGGTTCCCGGTCGCCAGAAAACTCGGCAACTCGCATCTGAGGCGTGCGGCCACGGGAAGCTATTTGGTTTTGCATATTGTCCGGACGGACGGGGTTTTCATCGTCCGCGTTATCCATTCGGCACGGGATTACGAGCGACTCTTCTTTCCCGACGCCTAGGCCGCCGCCAACCGGCGCCGCCCCCGCCGCGCCTGGTCGACCAGCGCCACGATCACCAGCAGCACGATCGCCAACGAGATCAGCGCGTTGTAGCCGGCAAGGCTCAGCTGCAGGATCGGATCGCGCCACTGCACTACGTCGCAGGGCACTACCTTGACGGCGTTGAGATCGTTGAGCTGGCTCAGATCGAGCGCGCCGGACTCAGAGGTGGTGCAGGCCGAGGGGCCGGGCCAGAACTTCCATTCGACGCCGGCGTGGAAGGCGCCGAGATAGACACTCCAGACGAAGATCGCGCCCACCACCACCATGCCGAGATACCAGACGGCGAGTGGCAGGCGGTTCCAGAGGATGAGGATAGCGGCGAGCACCGGCAGTCCCCAGTAATAGGGCAGGCGCTCCCCCAAACAGAGCTCGCACGGCACGAGGCCGCCCCAGATCTGCGTGGACCAGGCGCCTAGGATCGTCGCGAGCCCGAGGACGAAGGCGAGGAGCGCAGCCTTCTTGTCGAGGGCGGAGAAAAGTGTGCTGGGCATATCTTGCTCCTTGATCGCTATTTCCGACTAGTCGAGACGCCCGCTCGCGTCAATTGCGAGGGGCCTGCGAACCGCTCACCTTCGATGAACAGCGCGTTACGTCCCAGATTACTTGGGCGGCTCCACTCCCAGCCGCTGCATGACCGCCATGGCATTCCGCGGCGCGTGAACCTTGTCGGTCGAGACGAAATAAGCGAACACATCCCGAGGCTTGCCGTCGCCCACGCCCGCGCCGGCGAATATCCCGCCGGGCAGCCTTTCCCCGCTGGCCAGCGCCTTGAGGCGCTCCGCCCAAAGGTCGAGCTCGGTTTCCTCATAGTGATCGGCCCCGGGCGCCCCCTGCAGCCGCAGATAGGCAAAGTCCGCCGTCACATCCATGTTTGGCCATTCGGCCGTGTCGGCGGTGATCAGGGCGATGTTGTGCCGTGACAGCAAATCGATGAACCCCGGGTCGGCAAAGCTTTTGTGCCGCACCTCGATGGCGTGCCGCACCCTCGCAATGCCGGTCGCCTCGGTGAAGGGCGGCCGCTTCACGCCATCGGCCTTTTCGGCCAGCGCCACCAGGGCTTCCGGCGTTTGCGGCAGCAAGGCGAAAAAAGTCTCCATGCGTTCGGCGTTAAAGCTGAGATTGGGCGGCAGCTGCCAGACGAACGGCCCGAGGCGCGCCCCGAGCGCCAGCACGCCCGAGCCGAAGAAGTTGGCGAGCGAGCCTTCCACCTCCTTCAGCCGCTTGATGTGGGTGATGACCTGGTGGGCCTTCACCGAAAAGCGGAAATCTTCCGGTGTGTCGGCCGCCCAGGCGGCAAAGCTTTCCGGCTTCTGATGGCCATAAAAGGTGGAATTGATCTCGATGGCGCCGAGCGCCCGGCTGGCATAGTTGAGCTCCTGCTTCTGGGGCAGGCCCTTGGGATAGAACTCGCCGCGCCAGTCGGCGAAATTCCACCCTGCGATGCCGACGCGGATTTTTCCGTCACTAGCCATAAGATTCTCCCTCAAGCGAGGCAGCGGTTTTTACTCGGCCGTCTCGGCGTCATCCAACAGCCCGGTGGGAAATCCGTCGAGGCTGGCCTGGTTCTTCTCACGCCAATAGGCCTCGATTCCCTCCGGCCCCTTTGCCTCGGCCCATTTGTCCATGGTCGGACGCTCCCCGACATAGTCATGGAACGGCACGCCGTAGCCGCAGGATGTCTGCACGAGATCGAAATCGAGCAGCATCATCTGGCGCGCGCCGAGCGGTTCGGCATTGCCGAAATGCGTTTCGAGCAAGCGCCGATACTCGTTGCTCCCCCGGCGAATGGCGCGGCCGCGGCCATAGAGCCTCAGGATCAGCGGCGGCCCGTCGAAGGCGCACATCATGATGGTCAGCCTGCCATCGGCGAGCATGTGCGCGGCGGTCTCGTTACCGCTGCCAGTCCGATCCAGATAAACGACCTGGTTCGGCCCAAGCACCCGGAAGGCATCGGTCGAGCGGGGCGAGATGTTGACGTGCCCGCTCGCCGCGGCCGAGGCCGTGAAAAACACGTGTTGGCGGGCGATGAAATCGAGATGCTTCTGCTCAAGGGCAGGAAAGCGCTTGGCCATGGCAAATGCTTCCGATTGTTTTGTGCCCCATAGTGCCCATTGCCGCCGGGCCAAGGCAAGCGCCGCCAGGGGGTAACAGCGGGGAAACGCGATGGCCAATTGACGGCAAGGGGGGTTTTGCCTTAACTCGCGCCGGTTTTGCACGTGATCATCGATCCGATCACGGGCGCCGGCGGGCGTGGCGGAACTGGTAGACGCGCTGGACTCAAAATCCAGTTCTGAAAAGAGTGTCGGTTCGATTCCGACCGCCCGCACCATAAACCGGCGTTTGCCTTCCTTGAGGATCGGCCCCAATCATCCACCTTGCATCCGCCAAGATGTCCTGTTCGGATTAGATCTGCCGGCTATGGGTCATCGGCCGGCAATGGCACCAGGGGGGCGTTAAGCTGCAAGCAGTGACTGAAACCTTGGCCGCAGTCCCCGCGTGGGTCGTGGGGCTGCTGGAAGTCGTCGTCAGCCTCGTTCTGGCGATAATGGTCCACCGGCTGGCCTATAGCGGGCTGGGCCGGCTGGTGCAGTCTCGCGATGCCCTCTGGCAGGCGCTGCTGGTGCGCCTCAAAAATCCCACCCGGCTGACCTTGATCGTCTTGGCGCTGGTGCTGGCGACCGATATCGCGCCGCTGACGAGCGACCAGTCCACTTTCGTTCAGCACATCCTGCAACTGGGCATTATCGCGCTCATCGCGGACGTGACGTGGACGGCGCTGAACATCTGGATGGGGCTCTATATCCGGCGCTTCAAGGCCGACGCGGCGGACAGCTTCCTCGCCCGCAAGCACGTAACGCAAACCCATATCCTCCGGCGGGTCGCCGGGTTTCTCGTCTGGCTCACGGCCATCAGCGCCGGGCTGATGACCTTTGACGGCGTGCGCCAATACGGCATCAGCCTTCTGGCTTCCGCGGGCGCGGCCGGCGTCATCGCCGGTCTCGCCCTGCAGCCGGTGCTCAAGAATCTTTTTGCGGGCATCCAGATCGCCATTACCCAGCCGATCAAGATCGGCGATTCGCTCATCGTCGAAGGCGATTTCGGTACCGTCGAGGATATCACCTCCACCTATGTCGTGGTGCGGACCTGGGACCTCAGGCGCCTGGTGTTGCCGCTCAGCTATTTCATCGAGCAGCCGTTCCAGAACTGGACGCGCGAAAGCATGAACCTGCTCGGTTATGTGATGATGTATCTCGACTACCAGGCTCCCATCGAGGCGCTTCGCGCCAAGGCCAAGGAGGTCGTCGAAGCCTCCCCGCTCTGGGACAAGAAAGTCTTCGCGGTACAGATCACCGATTTTCGCGAACGCACGATGGAGGTCCGCGTGCTGGTCAGCGCTGCCAATGGCGGGCATTTGTTCGACTTGCGCTGCGATATCCGCGAAAAGCTTATCGGCTATCTCAAGGCCGAGCATCCGCTTGCCCTGCCGCGCACGCGCACCGCCGTCGAAGGTTTTGCTTCGCCGGCCGCCGAACACAGCAATGGGCTGGACGGCGCAGCCTTTCCAGGCGAACGGGTGGCCGGGATAGACTGAACGCAGGGGCTGGACCGAAGCCCAGACAAGTCCTACCTCACTCCTCCCCTCGAGGGGGAAGCGATGCGCGCCCTCAAATCGCCGGCGGCACCGATGACGAGCGCGGCATTTGCTGTTTCGGCGCCAAGGGCGGGGCGCTCTCGTCGAAGCCGTGCCAGCCCTCGCCCTCGAGGACGGCCCGGCGTTCCTGGATATCGACGCTGTCATTATCCTCGAGGATCATCCGGGCCTGATCGAGCTTGTCATCGGGCACGCGCACGGTCACCAGGCTCCCGCCGCGGCGGAGGCCCTCGGAATAGACATGGGCATCGGACTCGGGCAGGCCGCCCGAAACCAGCGCGCCAATGATGCCGCCGGTCGCGCCGCCGAAGATTGCCCCGGCCGCAGCTCCTGCCGCTGTCGCCAGCAGCCAGCCGCCGGCAATCACCGGCCCGACGCCGGGAACAGCCAACACCCCGATGCTTGCGAGCAGGCCGCCCGCGCCGCCGAGCACCACGCCTGCCCCGGCGCCGCCTTCGGCGCCATTAGTGACATCGGTCGCGAGCTTGCTGGGCTTGGCTGGCTCGGCCGCCCCTTGGTCGGATGTCACCAGCGAGATATCCGCGTTGGCAATTCCTGCCGCGTGCAACTCGCGCACCGCCGAGGACGCATCAGCGTAGTCATCGAAAAGACCCGCAATGGTCTGCATTCTAGCTCCTCCATCCGTATCGTCCTGCGCGGCTTGTTGCCTCTTTTGGCGCAGGCAATGATGGCGGAGAACGGCGCGGGGGAGCCAAACGTTCCGCGCGGCCGGTCAAGGCAGCCGCTGTTACGCGGCGCCTGCGTATTTGCGCGCCGGGGCGGCGGGTTCCTGCTCGCCATGGGCCGCGTCATACTTCATCCGGGCGGCAACGATCGCCTGGTGATTAGCCGCCGACCAATCCCAGAGCGCCCCGATCGGCTCGCGCAAGGTGTTGCCGAGCTCGGTCAGGCCATACTCCACCCGCGGCGGAATTTCGGGATAGATGGTGCGGGTGACGAGCCCGTCGCGCTCGAGATTCCGCAGCGTCAGCGTCAGCATGCGCTGGGAGATGCCATTGATGTGGCGCTTCAGCTCGTTGAAGCGCAGCGTGCCATGCGACAGCATCCCCACCACCATCACGCTCCACTTGTCGCCGATGCGATTGAGAACGTCCGACATGGCGCGGCAGTTGGAATTCTCGCTGGTGTCCTTGAGCGACATCGGCTTGCCTCCTTGAACATACGTCACGCACAGATATAGAGACGGTTATCGTTTGTGCCTAGAGTGCGACTTGAATGCGCCTCCGATTTTAATCCGTGGAAGGTTGTCCGGCTCACTTTGTGTTGCAGCAGCGCCGCATTGAGGTCGCCAATCCGGGCTGGTATGAGGGGCCAACTGTTCACCAACATTCACGGAGCCGACCCTCGTGCACAAAGCCCGGCGTATCTTGTTCGTTGTTGGCCTTGGGCTTTTTGCCATGGGAGCGGCCGGCCCGGTTTCGGCGGCCACGCAGCATACGGCGCCCATTCCGCATCCGGCACATCAAAGGCCCGCCGCCAAGGCGAAGCCCGCTGCCGCCAAGCCGCTCCCTAGCGTCACCTTGCCGCAGCTCCTCGTCGACATGACCACCGGCAACGTGCTCTACGAGCAGAACGCCGGGGCCCCGTGGCACCCGGCCTCGCTGACCAAGCTGATGACGGCCTATGTGACCTTCCAGGCGCTGGCCGCGGGCCGGGTCACGCTCGATACGCGGGTCGTCATGTCGCGCAAGGCGGTCAACGAAGCGCCGGCCCGCTCGGGGCTCAAGGCCGGCGAGTCGCTGACGCTCAAGGACGCGCTCTATGTGATGCTCGTCAAATCGGCCAACGACATGGCGGTGGCCGTCGCCGAGACGGTCGCCGGCAGTACCGATGCCTTTGCTGCCGAAATGAACGCCACCGCGGCCAAGCTCGGGCTGGTCCGCACCCACTATGACAATGTGAATGGCCTCCCCGATGATGGCCAGGTCACCACGGCGCGCGACCTTGCGGTGCTTGCCATCGACCTCAGGCGCACCTTCCCGGAATACGATCAGATCTATCGCACCCACATCGTCACGCTCAACAAGGTGCCGCTCAAGGGCAACAATATGCTGCTGACGAGCTTTGAGGGCACGGACGGGATGAAGACCGGCTTCATCTGCGCCTCGGGGCTGAACCTCGTGGCCACGGTCAACCGAAACGGGCGGCAATTGCTCGCGGTGGTGCTGGGCGGCTCGTCGTCGCGCGAGCGCGACCAACTGGCCGGGCAGATGCTGACGAAAGGCTTTTCCGGCGACTACAAGGATTCGGGCAGCAGCGTGGTCGACATCGTCGACAATACGAGCGAACCGCCGATGGACATGAAGCCGCTGCTCTGCGGCAGGGAGGCCAAGGCCTATGTCACCGCACGGCTCAAGGCCTTCCGGCTCGGCCTCAAGGGCTCGCCGAACTACCTCACCGACAAGATTCCCAGCAACACTTACGCCGCCACCGATCTCGGCCCGGTTACGGCCGCCGCTGTCGCTACTGGGGTAACGACCGCCGCGGATACACAGCCGGCGCAGGGCGACAGTGACGCTGGGGCAGGGAAGTAAAGGGCTATCCTGTCGGGTTGGAGGATTCCCGCTCCTCCTTCGTCGCGGCCGGGTCAAGCCCGGCCATGACGATCGGGGAGAGGAACGCGATTAGGAAGCGCCTCACCCTTCAGCCGGCACGCCAATCACGAATCGCAGCGTTTCGCCATCCGTCTCCTGCGTGCACGAAAACCCCCGCTGGCGGCAGAACAGCGGGATGTCCACCTTGGCCATCGGGTCGGTGGCGAGCACGATCAGCGCTGAGCCGGGTGGCAGCGTCGCGAGGCGCTTTTCTGCCTTCAGCACCGGCAGCGGGCATTTCAGCCCGCGCGCGTCGAGGATTTCTGGCGCCTCAGGCGCCAAGGACCAGGATCCAGTAGACCCCATAGGTCGAGTTCGGGTCGTAGACGGTCGCGATGCCGGCGCGGGTGCCCTGCGCACTGGCGAGCACTGCGGCGTCGGCCGGGCTGTTGCGCCAGCCCGAAAAGGTTTCGGCGAAATTGGCATAGCCGGCGCTGGCGCGCAGGCCCACGATGCCGGACGGCGCCGTGGGGGCCTTGTCGTTCTTGGCATAGGTCGCGGCTAGGCTCTGCGCCTGGGCATCGAGGCTGGGGTCGTCGGTGAGGGCGCTGGCGCCCACCGTGCCGCGATACTGGTTAATGAGGTCGAGCGCGGTCGCCCGGTCGAGGCTGGCCCCAGGGGACGACATCGAGGCCGTCAGCCCCGGCGACAACTCGCCGCCGCCGCTGGTGCCGAACATGTCGCAGCCCGCAAGCGCCGGGGCGAGCCCTGCCACCACGAGCGCGGCCAGAGCGATGCGGCGGACGGGCGCGGGAATCTTGCGCATCAACAGGGCGGCCATCGGCAATCCTTTACATATTGCCGGCGACCGGCGGGTGTCGGCACCAATAAATTGCGAGTCGGCTAGGTAGCTGATTCCCCTCGATGTGCCAACACGCGATGAGTCGATTCGCCAAGGGATTCCGAGTCGATTTGGGAGCCTTGCCAAGGGATCACGAGTCGACCATCTCGACGCCTTGAAATTCCTAGGTTTTGCACACTTCCACGACAGCGCCAAGAGCGACGGCCGCCCGTATCTCACGCGCAAAGCGGTCGACCTCGACGACGTCACGAAACCCTTCGTGGTCGGGATACGCTCGGACGTTCTCGACACCTGCTTCGTGCCGGTCGAGCAGATCTCTCAGCAGGGCGCGAGCCTCGCGGAACTTGCGGGCCACCGCCTACTCCGCCGCCAGAAGGTTCTTGATCTCGTCATCCGACATGTTGTCCGGATTGATCGCATCCCCGGCGCGGCTTGACCCCCATTGCGCCCGGAACAGCTCCCGGGTCAGTGCAGCCGGCGACGGTCGGCGACGGACTGGATGATCAATGCCTCGTAGATCAGGCAGAACCCCTGCATCACCACGATGTAGGCCTCCAACCGAGCGGCGAAACTGTGAGCCATCTGCAGCAATTCGGGATTGTGCGTCTGCATGTGTTCCAGGGTATCGGTAGTGAACCTCTCGGCGCCTTTGGCATCGATCTGGTGGACCAGCAGATTTCGGCTCTCCGCTGAGACTCTGGGCAAGGCGGCAAAGGCCGGATGGCTGGCAGCGGTCCGGGCCTCCAGCGTCAGCAGCCGATAGAATGCCCCGAATCCAACCATCACCCTGGTTGCGTCGCCGGAGTCGCCAGCACAGCGCCTTGCCATGTCCAGAAGCTCAGGATTTTCTTCTCCTAGAAGGATGGCGGCTTCGGCGGCGATGGCGGTGGGGCCGATATTGTCGAGTTCACGAGCGAGGCGCTCGCGAGTGAGTTCGGTGACTCGGGGCAGCAAGGTCATTTTGGATGCTATGGTCCTATTGGTGTCGGAGGGAGTGCGCGCTCATCTCGCGACGCGACCCTCAGTTAGGATAGTGAACCGCACTAGAAAAGGTCCGTGAGGGCATTTTGGCGCGCCGATAGAAAAGCCTGCCTACGCACAACAGAGCCGGGGGCAGAGGGCAGAAGGCGACGGAGCGCGATTACGGGCATGCCCGTAACGGGCAGGCCCCAGGTTTGAATCCTCATTGGCCGGAGCGATACTCACGTCCGCAGTCACCAGCCGGGGGCGGAGCGTCGCGCTGCACTGGCAACCCGAGAGGGCAAAATGGACAATCGAAACTACCTAGCCCCGGGCCGGCATACCGTCCCTGACGCACCCTTGGAGCTCACATGGTCCGCCGCCGCCGCACTGCAGTCCATGGCAACCGTAAAATACTGGCATCGCGATCAGGAGATAATCGAACAGGACAGTGAGTCCAAACATTGGTATTGCGTCATTTCGGGATCAGCACGGCAGTCTTTGGTGCGACGGGACGGCAGGCGGCAGATCGCCGATATTCTGCTGCCTGGCGATTTCTTTGGCTTAGAGGTGGTCAATGGGCATCATTGGATGGCTGTACAAGCGCTGACCGAGGGCACGGTCACCGCCTCTTATCCCCGGCCGCGGATCGAGGCGCTGGCCGATCGCAATCATCTCGTAGCCCAGGAAATCCGCGAGCAGGCATTCCGGACCATTCGGCGGCTGCACGAACAGACATTGCTGGTCGGCACGATGACCGCTGAGGAGAAGGTGCATGGATATTTTCGTTACATGCACGGCCGCCTCCGGGAACGCGAATCGGATATCGCTCTCCCCGTGTCTCGCTACGATATCGCCGATCAACTGGGTATCTCGGTCGAAACGGTATGCCGCGCCATCACCTCTCTCCGAAACGCGGGAGTGATCGACATGGACGGCCCACGCAATTTCCACCTTCGCGAGTTCGATGCGGACCTGGAGGAGGCATAGTGCTGTTCCGCTCTGCTGCCATCACCCCGGCAGTTCCGCCAACACCGCCAAGCGAATGGCGTGAGCCAGGTATGGGGTTCCGAGCCGGCGCAGCATTCGGGCGCGATGCACCTCGACAGTGCGAGGGCTGATGCCGAGCTCATAGGCTATGACCTTTTGCGGTTTGCCCTCTGACAACCGGATCAAGACCTGCTTTTCGCGGAAGGTGAGCGTCGAGACCGCCGCCCGCGCCACTGCAATCGCCCGCTCGGTTGCAAGCAAGTCGAGAGTGCTGGGAAGCGATTTCGCAGCCGCAATGGCAGAAAGCAGATTTTCCGCGCTGAAGGGCTTTTCCAGAAACTCGACTGCGCCCAATTTCATGGCAGGCATGGCAAGGCTGATTTCGCCAAGCCCGGTCATCGTGACCACGGGCAGCCTGATGCCGCTTGCACGCAGGCGCGCGAGCAGCTCCAGGCCGGTCATCCCCTTCATCTGGATATCGATCAGCAGGCACCCGGCCCCAAGGCTCGGCAGGTTGTCGAGCACGCTAAATGGTCCGTCGTAGAAACGGGTTGAAAATCCGTTCGCCCGCAGCAACCGATCCAGCGAACGCAGCGCCGCGGTGTTATCGTCGACGACATGAATGACGAAGTCCTTGTCGTTCATTTCACGCTGGAGGTTCGGGGCTTGAGCGTTAACAGGAGCCTTTCCGTCCCGGATGAAATGGCGCAGGCGCTGGATGATGACTCCCGACCGGGCCATTTGCTCTAGCGCCTCCTCGACCCCGCCGATGGCTTCGGCCTTATCCTCCGGCCCGCCATCGGCCAGCAGGCGCAGCGCCGCGCCGAGCAAATTGCTGGCTGCGGACAAGGGCTGGCTTAATTCGTGCTCCAGGGTGGCAGCCATCTGCCCGGTGGCGCTGAGGCGCAATGCATGGAACAGTTCGAGTTGCACCTCGCGCACGCGCGCATCGGCGCGCCGGCGTTCGGCAATCGCCGCCTTCAGCTTCCGATTGGCCAAGGCGAGGCCGGCCACACCGTCCAGCACCCTCTGCTCGAGCGTGTCGTTGAGCGTTCGCAATTCAGCCTCGACGCGCCTCTGCGGCCGCAGATCGCGACTGACCGTCGCCATGCTCATCGCGCGTCCCGTGCGCGGGTCTTCGATGAGGAACCACTCTATCGAGAACGGGATCCGCTCCCCGGTCACGTGCAGCAACCGGATTTCGCCGGACCAGCGCCCAATTTCCCGCGCCGTGGACCAGGCGATGCTCATGGCCTGCTCCCGGTCGGCCTCGGCGACAAACTCCATGATGTCGCGGCCTTCGGCTTCGCGGGTGCCGGCCAGGCCCAACAGGCTTGACCCGGCAGGATTGATATACAGCACCCTCCCGTCGAGATCGGCCAGAGCGACCAGATCGGAAGAGCGCCCGAACCGCGTCTGATAGCTCCGCTGCGCCAGCTCGTACTGCCAGCGATGGAGCCCGATCGCCACCTCAACGGACGCGAAATCGAGCAGCAGCAGTTGGTAGGGCGAAGGAAAATTTGCCTCGGCTGAACCGGCAACCACCATCGAGTTGAGGCCAAGGCCGATCGGCGAAGCCGCGATCCTCATGTGCCCTTTACCGTAAGGATTGTTGATCTGCCCGGACCTTGGCAACGGGGTCGCATCGATCCATCGGATTAGCGAGCGTTTGAGTTTCTCGGGAGAGCCTGAAACCGCAATTGCCCTGCCTCGGATGACTTCGATCGCAGCAGCACCTCTGAGCGACGGCAGCAGCATGTAGACGAGGTCAGCATCCAACGTCGACGCTAGTGCTTCCACCGCTCTGTCGCAAATTTCCTGCGGTAGCAGGCCGGTCCAGGTGGTGTGCAGCGTGGACATGGCGATCAGCCCGCGCACGCAGCGCCTGAGTTCGGCAGGATCAGAAAGAGAGTCCAACCAAGCCATAGGAAAGTACTCCTAGGACAGGATAGTACTACAGGTTAGCGACTGTGCGCTTGAAAGGTTTGCAGTCGGTCATGGCGACGCTGCTGCCTCGCCGGGGCAAAGTCGTTGAACGAACTTCATGCCGGCCGCCAAAACCCGCCTCCGGCCACAATTGACCCATGGCCGGACGATTTCGCAGTCCTCTAGGATAAACCTACCACAAAACCGCGCTCTCGCATCGGGGTATTGCCCTGGCGCCCTGCGATCAAATCGTGCCCAATCGCCCTCCATTCCGGAAAATGACGCCCGTCAATGCATTGGGGACGCCAGCGGCGCATAAGTTGCATCATCACGGTTTTCCGCGCCCGGTGCGCCGCACCGCGCCTTCGTCGGACGTGACGACGGCGACTGCGACCGTGGCCGGCACGCTGTTTCCCTCGGCGCGATGGCGGCGACGGCCGGGGTCGTGGCCTCGGGCGGAGGGCTTGCCATTGCGCTCGTCGCCGCGGCCGCCGCCGGCTCGGTGACGGGCGGGCTCGGGGCCCTGGCCACCCAAGCCATCGGGCGCCAACAAGCACGGGCGCTAGACTTGCAACTGCAGGCCGGTGATATCGTGCTCTTGGTGCGGGTTCGCACCGAGGAGCAGGAGCGCAAGGCCGAAGCCATCCTGCGCGACGCCAAGCTCGAAGAGCTGGTGGACGACCTGATCCAGCGCACCGTGCCCCCCTGCCGGCAGGCCATGCAGGACGCCCAGCTCACCCCGGCAGATCTCAAGGAGGTGGTGCTGGTGGGCGGCATGACCCGCATGCCCAAGGTGCAGGAGACGGTCAAGGACCTATTCAAGCGCGAGCCGCACAAGGGCGTCAACCCGGATGAGGTGGTTGCCATCGGGCCGCCATCCAGGCCGGAGTGCTGAAGGGCGACGTGAGCGACGTGCTGCTGCCCGACGTGATGCCGGCATCGAGACGCTCAGCGGCATGTTCACCCGCCTCATCGAGCGCAACTGTTCAGCAGGATGGGTCAGCATCGGACGGGGCGGTTTCCTCCTCTGTGCCAAGCGCCGGGCCGACAGCGAAACCAACCGGCGGGAATTCATCATCCACGAGCGCCAGTTCGATCGACTGGAACGTTTCGTGCAGCTCCCGCCGGGGATCGACCCGGGGGCGGCCACGGCGGCACTGTCGAACGGCATTCTCACGGTGATCATTCCCAAGACGAACGAGGCCCGAGCCGACTCCAAGCCTATCCCGGTGCAGCGGGGCTAATTCTACAATCGTCTCCTGTCCAACTCCCGCGGCCCCCGCCGCGGGGCTTTTTTTGCGGTGAGCGCCCGCGGCCAACAAAAACTGACGCCCGTCAACGCTACCGGGGAGCACCGCCGATAGCTTCCCACGATACCTCCGCCTTTACAGGCGGCGAGCCAACTCCCGAAAGCGAGAGGTACTGGAATGAAAGCCGACACTGAAATCAAACGCGATGTTGAAAACGAGCTGAAGTGGGATCCCGACATCGACGCTACGGACATTGGCGTCGCGGTTAAGGACGGAGTTGTCACTCTGACCGGCTTCGTGCGCAGCTACTCGCAGAAATGGGAAGCCGAGGTCGACACCAAGCGGGTCGCCGGCGTCAGAGGCGTGGCCAACGATCTCGAAGTGCGGCTGCCAACGGGCAGCGAGCGTCCCGATCCCGAAATTGCTCGCGATGCGGTCTCCGCCCTCAAGTCCGACCTTCCCTATTCGTCGGAAAACCTCAAGGTGGTGGCCAAAGGTGGCTGGGTCACGCTCGAAGGCGACGTGGAATGGGAGTTTCAGCGCAGCCGCGCCGAGGCCGCAGTCCGGCGCGTCAGGGGCGTCAAAGGGATAAGCAACCTCATCATGCTGAAGCCACGCGTGGCGCCCGGCGATATCAAAGCCAAGATCGAGGAGGCCTTCAAGCGGAACGCCGAGATTGATGCAGGGCGGATCACCGTCGAGAGCACTGGCGGCGAAGTTACCCTTCGCGGAACGGTTCGATCGTGGGCCGAGCGGCAGGAGGCCGAACGCACCGCGTGGCAGGCTCCCGGCGTTACCAAGGTCGACAACCGGATCACCATTTCCCCCTGATCCCTCTGGCCGCGTGCGCTTCCCGCGATGCGGTCATGACGACGACGAAGATGAGAATCTGGCCGGAGAGCAATCGTTCTTCCGGCAGCGATCCGCCTGATCGGTACGCGCCGGCGGGTGGCGCTTCCAGCCGGCGCCCCGCGGGGAACTTGACGACCATCAACGCGGCGCGCCGGTCCGCATCGTAAGCTTCTCGGCATGAACCTAGAGGCAAAAGCATGAAGCCCGACAATATCATACGTGAGGACGTCGAGGACGAGTTGCGATGGGAATTTGGCACGGATCCGGCCGACGTCGTCGTCAACGTCAAGGATGGGGTGGTCGCTATCACCGGCTATGTTCGCAGCTTCAATGAAAAGTGGCAGGCCGAAGATGCGGCGCGCCGCGTCGCCGGCGTGGTGGGAATCGCCAATGACCTCGAGATTCGCCTGCCTGAACTCGACCAGCGGCCGGATCCGGAGATCGCCCGGGATGTCGTGCGGGCACTGGCCTACGAACTGCCGGAGGCCGCCGACGAGCTCCGGATAACCGTCAGCAATGGGACCGTGACGATCGAGGGCGAAGTCCGGTGGTATTTTGACCGTCTGCGCGCCGAACGCGTCGCGGGGCGGGTGCGCGGGGTGGCCGAAGTCAAGAATGCGGTCAGGGTGAAGCCCGTGATGCTGCCGGTCGACGTGGAAAAATCGATCCGCGCCGCGCTGAAACGCAATCATCTGACCAGTCACGCCAAGATCGACGTCGAGATCCGGGGGACGCAAGCGATCCTGAGAGGAACCGTCGACTCCTGGCCGGCCCGCAATGCCGCCGAAGAAGCCGCCGGCCGTGCGCCGGGCATTGCGCAGGTCGAAAATCTGATCACCGTCCGCGGCAGCGAAAGCCCAACCTGAGGAGAAGGCGGTGAGCAATCCAGATGCAACGATGGGGCCCCGCGTGGATTCCATGAACGGCGCCCTTGCCGACAATTGGTGGGCCTTGGCGCTGCGCGGCGCGTTTGCGATCCTCTTCAGCCTTATCGCCTTCTTCTTGCCGGGGGTGACCATGCTGTCCCTGGTGCTGGTGTTCGCCGCCTACAGCTTCGTCGACGGAATTTTCAGCGTCTGCCGGAGTTCAAATACGCGCCGGCCACTGGCAGCAACATGTCGGGCAGCGGAGCCTCGAGCAGCGGCTCGAACGCCACCACGAAAAGCAAATAGACGCTGGAATGGGACGGCTGCTCATGCCTATGGAAAAGCGGTAGATTGAGCAGATGGAATTAGGAAATCTCGCGGAATGGGTATTGGCGCTCTCCGCGGTTGCCGCTTCCTGGCAAGGCATTCTCAGCCTCTCGGCGTGGCGGCATGAAGAAGGCGGCCGCCGCCGCATGAAGGTCGCCGAGACGGCGCTGGCGGAATTCTACGAGGCTCGCGACATCTTCAAGTGGGTGCGCTCACGTGCGCTACAGCCCGAAGAATCGTCGGATCGTCCGGGACGCGAGGGTGAAACGGCCGGCGTGCAGCAGCAGCGAGACCTCTACTTTCCCATCCTCAAGCGGCTGGCCGATGACGGCGAGTTCTTCGGCCGCATGCGGGCGCGCCGCTACCGTGTGCTGGCTCTGTTCGGCCCTGAGGCCGTCGCTCCCTACGATCTGATCGAGAAGGTGCACGGGGACATCGGCACGGCAGCAAAAATGCTAATCCAGACACGGCAGGAAGGCGAGACCAGCAAGGCCGAGATCGCTCGCGATGCCGCATGGCAAGACACGGTCTGGGACGATGCCGATCACACCGATGCGATCAACGCCATCATCGAGAAGGCCGTACACGTGGCCGAAGAGATCTTTCGACCCGAGATCGTGGGGCGCGAGAAATCCAGTTCAGTCATTTCCGCCTGAGGCTGAACTGGCGGCAGAATCGACCATGGGGGCTGCGGCACTGCATCGATGGCGAGGGTGGCGGTGGCGCTGGGCGGGGCACCATGCTGCTCGCCATGCCTTCGCATCAGCCGAGGCCCGAGAGGTTGCGATCGAGCGGCCGGCCGAGCAGGCATCCCTGTCCGTATTGGCAATGCATCGCTTGCAGCCCCATGCCCAATGAGCCTAGTCTCCGGGGTAATGTGTCCCTTGAACTTGACTTCGCCAACCGCCGACGGCATGCCCTTTTTCCGGAGAGCCTGACCACCCGAGCCAATAGGCTGTCATTTGCCATATGGCCTCAGACCGGTGTTGTCCCTCGGGGCGGATCTTTGCTTGCTCGCGGTACCGGTCGCCGGCCGCATCGCGGATGGCCTACATGCATGGCGAGAGTTTCTTCGGCGGGGCGGCCCCGCCCGGAGCCCCAAGAACTGCGTTCGTCAAATTTGGCAGCGGCGCGGACGCGGACGTAGAGCGCAGGCAACGGATCGCGGCTATGGCGCCTTGTGAAGCTTGGGCGGACGTCCCGGCGGGAGCTCGGCCGCCGATGAGGCATCAACTGCAGCGCGCTTCGGTGTGCCGTCGAGATAGGTATGCAGTTGGGCCACCACTCCGGCTCCTTCGCCAATCGCAGCACCGACGCGTTTGACCGAACCGGAGCGGACGTCGCCGACAGCGAAAACGCCGGGGACGTTCGATTGCAGCGACAGCGGCTGTGCTCCGTTGTCAGCGGACCGGACCTCCTGCGGCACGCTCGCACCCGTTTGCACGAAGCCTCTGGCGTCAAGAGAAACGCAGCCGTGCAGCCAGCCCGTCGCGGGATCAGCACCGATGAAAAGGAACAGATGCCGGATGGACTTTTCAGCTTCCTCGCCTGAAAGCGGATTGCGCCACCGGATGCGATCGAGCTGTCCTTGCGGCGAGCCCGAGAGCGCGACGACTTCAGTGTTCGTCAGAACCTCGATGTTGCTGGTCGCATGGATCCGATCGATGAGATACTGCGACATGCTTTTGGAAAGGCTCGGCCCGCGCACGAGCAGCCAGATCTTGGCCGCGTAGTCGTGCAAGAACACGGCGGCTTGGCCCGCCGAGTTGCCACCTCCAACAAGAACGATTTCTTCGTGCCGGCACAACCGCGCTTCGATCGGCGACGCCCAATACCAGACGCCTCGTCCTTCGAACTCGCGCAGATTAGGGACGTCAAGCCGCCGGTAGCTTGCGCCCGACGCAATCACCACGGCCGAAGCCTTGGTGCGGCCTCCGTCGCCGAATTCCAGCATCAGTGTATTTTGACCGCGGTCCAGGCGTGAGATACCGGTGGGGATTGCCATTTCGGCACCGAACTTCTGCGCCTGCACGTAGGCTCGCCCGGTAAGGTCCCGGCCGGATATGCCGGTCGGGAATCCGAGGTAGTTCTCGATCCGCGCACTGGCACCAGCCTGTCCGCCGAACGCTTGTGCATCGAACACCACGATCGAAAGCCCCTCGGACGCCGCATAGACCGCGGTGGCAAGACCCGCCGGGCCTGCGCCCACGATGGCGACGTCGTAGGTCCGATCATGAATGTCCGTCCTGACCATTCCAAGTGCGTGTGCCAGTTCTGCCTCGCTAGGATTCTTCAGAATGGAGCCCTTGGGACACACCGCCAGGGGAAGGTCGCTCGAATCCGGCGCGTATTTGTCGACCAGATCCGCGGCATCGCGATCCCTCGCAGGATCGAGCACCTGACAAGGATAGGCGTTCCGGGCGAGGAAACCTTGCAGCCGCACGACATCGGGAGAGTCCTCGGGCCCGATCAGCACCGGTCCGCCAGCGCCCACTTCAATCAGCGCGATTCGGCGCAAAATCAACGCGCGCATGATGCGGTCGCCGAGCTCGGGCTCCGCGATCATGACACTGCGCAGGTTCTCGGCCGGAATCAGAACGGCCTCGACATCTTCGGCCGCGTGAACGTCCACCAGCGCCGGCCGACGGGAAAGCTGTTCCACTTCGGCGACGAAATCGCCGGCAGTTTCTTCCACGATCGGAGCGAGACGTCCCAGCGGATCGCGCCGCGTCACCTGGGCGCGACCGCTCTTGAGCACGAACATGCCGGGGGCGATTTCTCCGGTCACGAACAGCGGCTGGTCCTGGATGTAATGCTGCTGGTGGCCGAAGCGACGAAGCCGTTCGATTTCCGGCTGCGAGAATTTCGGAAACATCCTCTCATCGCGCGGGTCGACCTTCGGCATCGTGATCCTCACCGGTTCATCGCACGGTGTCCCATCGCCGCCTCAATGCACCGCGAGCGGCTGCTTTTGGGTGGGAGGCGAAACGCGTGGTCCAACTCGGCGAAGTCGAGCGCCGACAGATGCACGTCGAGCGCCACGCAGTTCTCCCGGACATGCGCCGGGTTGCTCGCACGCAGGGAAGGGTGACGGTTCGGAGCGCGGTCAGACGGAACAGCAGGAGCATCCGCTGGGCGCGCGCCGCCGCGGCATACGCGTCATCAAGGTCGCCGCGATCGGCTTGCGGGATTTCGAGCAGGACCTCGTCGGTGTAGGGATCGATGTCCTTCAGCGCACGCATCTTTCCCTGTCGCCATTCACCCCCGATCGGCAAGCGGTCGAAACCCGAATACGGGTTCCTCTTGGCAACATCGGCTTGCGCGTGCATGTCCATTGGAGTGTCCTGTGTCGAAATAGCGCTGAAGGTTATAGCGCGGTGCACGCCGCCGGCTCATTGACAACCGTCAACGGCCGTCGATGACGCGCGTCAAAGGGGAGAACCGGATTGCTGATCGGCGTGGCACGGATCAATCCGGCTGCACGCGCAGGACGATTTTTCCCAGCATTTGGCCGGCAGCGAGGCGTTCATGCGCTCTCGCCGCTTGATCCAGCGGAAACTCCGCCGCGATCGGCACGACCACCTTGCCCCGTTCGATCGCTTCGTTCAGTGCCTCGAACTCGCGCACGCCCGATTGGCCGTCATAGGAGATGATCTCTATCCCGGGGCGCTCCTTGGGCACCGGTTCGACGCCGTTGGGATATGCGACGCGGCCGCCTTTCCTCACGGTCTCGATCCCCTGCTCGAGACCCGCGCCGACGGTCGCCAGAACGGCGTCGATGCCTTTGCTCGAAAATCGGCGTGCAGCCGCGGCGATGTCTCCATCCTGGCTGTCTACTGCACGTTTGAACCGCAGCAGAAGCGAACCCGCAGCCCGAGACGCTGGCGATCAGACCAGCATGCCCCCGCCGTCGACGGGCAGGATCTGGCCGGTCACGTAGCTATTTTGCATGAAGTAGAGATAGGCCCTGGCCGCTTCCTCCGGTGTGGCGGCACGCGGCACGGGCAGGTGCGCTACCATCTCTTGCAGCATCTCTTCCGGCATTTTCTGAACATGCTCGGTGAGCACAAGGCCGGGGGACACGGCATTGACGCGGATCGGGCTTAGATCCATCGCAAGACCGCGGGCCAGGTGCTCGATCGCGCCGCCTACGGCAGTCGGTAGAGGCGCGCCCGGCCTCGGGCGAACTGCCAGCATCCCGCCAGTCAGCGTGATCGATCCGTCCGGAGCTATGGTTCGCACGCAATGCTTGGCCGCGGCGAGCGGTCCCCAGAAGCGGACCGTGAAACTGTCTCGCGCCTGGCCGAGGTCCAGATCCCGGGACGAGACAAACATTGGACTGCCCCAGTCGCCGGCCGTGATCGCCAGATGATCGAAAGCACCAAGGTTCTGGAAGAAGTTTGCAACATTCGCCTCCTCGCGCAAATCGACAGTCTGACCCCTGGCGCCGACCAGTCGTTCAGCGGCGGTCTCGACCTTTGCCTGGGTGCTGGATGCGATGATAATGTCCGCCCCTTGCAGGTGGGCCAGCTGGGCGACGGCAAAGCCGATGCCAGACGCACCGCCAATGATGACGACGCGTTTTCCAGCGAGCAACAGTCCTGCGTCACTCATTTGGTCACCTCGAAATAGCGCGGCTGGTCAATGTCGGCGATCAGTCCCTTCTCTTCCGGAACCCATCCCAATCTTACCCGCGTTTGTTGGCTTGATGCCCGGACATCAATTTTGGCAAAGCGGGCAAACATGCCGAAATGCGCCTCCGCCTCCGCCGCAGACTTCGAGACGATCGGTATGTTGAGGCCCTGGCCAATGGCACCGGCAATATCCTTGAACGGCACGCCCGCCTCGGCGACAGCGTGGTATCGGGCACCGGCGACGCCCTTCTCCAGTGCCAGTCTGTAAAGACGGGCTGCGTCGAGCCGATGCACTGCCGGCCTATGGTTGCGGCCGTCATCGATGTAGGCCGAAATCCCCTGGCTTCGGGCGATGTCGGCGGAGCCCACCACCCATCCTGTTGCTCCGGTCACGAAAACACCCATCTGTCTGCTCCTGCTGTTCGCCAGCACCAAGCGGTGGTGGCTATGGGCAGCAGGCTAGGCGAACGTGCTGGAACGCTCTATGCTTCATCGTGCGTTTTGTCTTCTCAATCGTTCGGAATAGTCATGGATCCGCTGTCTGATGTCTTGTCGCTGCTGAAACTGCGGAGACCAATGTCTTTTGGGTTTGATGCGGGAGGCGACTGGTCGATCGGCTTTGGGCGCTATGCGGGCATCAAGATCTACGCGGCCGTCTCGGGCGACTGCTGGCTTAGCGTCGAAGGCGTTCCAGAACCCATACATGTTCATGCAGGCGATTGCCTGATGCTGCCCCAGGGATTGCCTTTTCGTGTCACAAGCGATCTGGCCCTGCCAGCCGCCGATCCAAAGCAGCTCAATCCCGAGATCCGGGATGGCGACGTCATCACTCACAATGGCGGCGGGGATTTCTTCAGCGTCGCTGGATATTTTGGCCTGGCGGGCAGCAATACCGACATTTTGCTCGGCATGCTGCCGCCGATCGTCCACATCCGTAGCGATGCCGACAAGGCCACCCTGCGCTGGTGCCTGGAGCGCCTGCGGCAGGAACTTCGCGAACCGCAACCGGGTGGATTCCTTATTGCGCAGCAATTGGCCACGATGATGCTGGTCCAGGCCCTTCGCCAGCATCTGGTCGACGCTTCCCAAAGCGTGGGCTGGCTGTTTGCCCTAGCCGACGCGCAGATGGGAGCCGCCCTATCGGCAATACATAAAAGTCCGGAAAAGCGCTGGACGCTGCAGGCGCTGGCCGAACAGGTCGGAATGTCAAGGACGACATTTGCCGTAAGGTTTCGAGAGACGGTGGGGACGCCACCAATGGAATATCTGACGCGCTGGCGCATGGTCCGGGCAGGAGAGCGATTGCTCACCTCAAACGACACGATTGCCTCTATCGCCCTGTCCCTCAGCTACGCATCCGAGAGCGCCTTTAGCACCGCCTTCAAAAGGGTCATGGGCTGTTCCCCGCGAAAATACGGCAGTAGTGAGGCTCTGTCCGCCTGAACGCGCAGTTTGCCAAAGGCAGCTTTGCGCCGATACTGTTGATTTAGTCGGCGGTTGCTCGGGCGAGGGCATGTGATTCCATCCTGCTGTTGCTTCGGGGGGCGGGATCAAGATGGGCACGCAAGTGGCGCCGGCGCAGTTGTTCTACGATTTCTGCCTCGACGACCATGTGCCGGCCGATCACCTGCTGCGCCGGATCGACGGCTTCCTCGATCTCGAGCGGGTGCGCGCCGAGCTGAAGCCGTTCTACAGCAGCATCGGCCGCCCCTCGATCGATCCCGAGCTGATGATCCATCGCGCTCCACACTACGCCGGGCATTCCGCAGCACATGCATCCGGTGGTGGTGCTGGTGACGGCGGGAGTCGAGATGGACGTGCTGGGTCTCACCTACCCGGAATACAGCGCTGCCGAGCGCGAGGCCGTGGTGAACGCCCATCCGCGCCCCGAGCACTTCAAAGAAGAGATCATCCAGGCCTTCTATGACGGCATCAAACACAAGCCGGAGACCACCTTCGGCAACGTCAAGGCCGACGTCATCGCCGACAAGGAGCCCCATTTCCATCGGGGCAATTTCTGCAGCGTGATCCGCGGCTCGGCTTGGCGGGGCTGACCGCTTCTTTCCAGCAACCTCCAGCCAAAAAGGACCGTTTAATGGCCGAAAAACCGGCAAAACTGACGCACGCGACCGGAGCGCCCGTCAGTGACAATCTCAACATCCAGACCGCCGGCCGGCGCGGTCCCGCCTTGCTCCACGACATCTGGCTGATCGAAAAGCTCGCCCATTTCGATCGCGAAGTGATCCCCGAGCGCCGCATGCACGCCAAGGGCTCGGGCGCCTTCGCTGAAAGCTGCCCGGGCGATGCAGATCGGCACCCCGGTATTCGGCGCCCGGCTGACCCGCTCCGAGCTGGAAGACGCCCTCAACGCCACGACCAGGGAAAGCGAGCCCGCCGTCTAGAGCGTCCAGTGAACTGGCAGCCACTTTTCGGGCCAATCCGATGCGCAAACAAAAGGTTAGAGCGCCGTTCCGATTCCATCGGAACATCCGGCGCTCTAGGCGGGCTCGTCTTCCAGATCGTCGACCGGATGGAGATCATTCGCGTGGTGAGGCCGCGCGTCGACTTGCTCCAGCCGCGCCACGATCTTACCGGCCATGCGGGTGAGAGCCGCGAGATCAGCGGCGGTCAGAACCTTGGTGAAATATTCTGAAACGACCCGTTCATGGGTAGCCTTGCCCTCGGCAAAAGTCTCTCGTCCGAAGTCGGTCAAGCAGATCAGGGTGCTGCGGCCATCGCCGGCATAAGCCTGCCGCCGCAGAAGGCCGCGCTTTTCCATGCGGCCGATCTGGTGCGACAGGCGGCTCTTTTCCCAGTCCAGACCGCAGCGCAGGGAAAGCGCCCTCAGCGTTCCATCCTTGGCATCGGCAAGGACGCTCAAGATATCGAACTCGGCCTCGGACAGGTTGGAACACTTGGCAAGCTCCCGCCCGATCTGCGCACTCAGCAGCACGCGCATGCGCTGATAGGCTTCCCAGGCAGCGACATCGGCGACAGCGGTATTGGGTGCTGACATGGCTTTCACCTCCTGGTGCACAACATGGGCATGCTTAGGTGATGCGTCAACCACTGATGCTTCCAGCCGATGGCCGTCAGTGTGCCTAGGCTGCTTCGGTCAACCTTGCCCGGTCGCGAGCCGAACAACTGCGCCTGACACAAAAACCACGCCTTTGCGGCAATGTTCTCAGATAACCGGATCCCCCGGAATAACTGACCGGTTGTTGTCGGAACACCTGTCGAAGAGGATACGCGCATGAAGCGAGTTGATGTTCACAGCCATTTTATTCCCGAGGCCCTACCGGGCCGCGCTCGAGCGAAACGGCTCGGCCGTGCCGTATCGCGTGGCAGCAAGCGCTAGGGCGATCGCGTTGGTGCCGGCGCCGAGGCTCCTCTGGTCGATACTATGGCCGAGGCCATCGAAGACAGAGGTCGTGACGCCGAACCCTGCCTTCTTCAGCGTGGTTTCGGCCCGTGTCACCGCCGATGCAGGAACCACGAGATCGAGTGCGCCGTGAATAAGCGTGATCGGCGTCGTCGGACCTGTGGTGTTGGCGACGGATGTCGCGGCGAGCATGCCGGAAAAGCCGACCATGCCGGCGAGCGGCCGTTGGGTCTTGATCGCCAAATGCAGCGCCACGATTGCGCCCTGGCTGAAGCCAACCAGGACCGTTCGCTCGCGGCCGACGCCGTAACGCTTCCCCTCGGTGTCGATAAAGGCCTCGACAACCGGGCAAGCAGCATTGGCGCCCGCCGCAAGTTCGTCCTCGGACGCGGTGGTAACGGGAAACCAGCGCCGGGCGACGCCCCCCATCGACTGAAGTCCGTCCGGGGCTACAAAGGCGGCGTCCGGAAATTGTGACTGAACGGCTTGGGCAAGCCCAATCATGTCCTCGCCGTTTGACCCATGGCCATGCAGCAAGATAATCAGCGAATTGGCGTTTCCACCCGATGCCGGT
>DATJHO010000054.1:0-46871 GCA_035493835.1 Devosiaceae bacterium | reverse complement strand
CCGCGCTCGGTCGCCTCGGGGAAGATCATCTCGAGGCCCTCGTCGACCAGCATCGGCAGCAATTCGAGGAGCGAGGCGTGCACATCGAGCTTGCGATACCAGGCACGTGCGAGGGTCTCGATCTCGCTCAACTGCAGCGGCGCGGCGTCCATTGGCAAAACTCCGTCTTGATTGACGACAAGGGGGCTCAGCCGTCGTGGCCGAGGATCAGGTCGATGAGATAGGGTCCGTCATGCTCGAGCATGCGCCTGATGGCGGCGGCCGCATCCTCCGGCTTTTCCAGCCGCTCGGAAGCAACGCCCATGGATTGGGCCATCAGGTCGAAGCGCAATTCGGGCGGGAACAGGTCGAAGGAATGCGGATAAGTGTGTTGCTCGATATCGAGCTCGCGCCAATACTCCGAAATGTTGAGTTTCAGCAGCTTGTAGGCGCGGTTGTTGCACACCACGAACTTGGCCGGGATCTTGTGATGGGCCGCGGTCCATAGCGCCTGGATAGTGTACATGCCGCCGCCATCACCGGTGAAGCCGATCACCTTCTTGTCCGGATGCGCAACCTGGAGCCCGATCGCTCCGGGGATGCCCACCCCCAGCGAGCCGCCGCGGGTCACGAAGAACTGGCCGGGGCCGAGTTCGGACAGATAGCGCGTGATCGAGGGCGAGTTGGTCAGCGCCTCATCGAAAACCAAGGCGTCGGGCGGCAGCTGTTCGGCCAACTCCTGCACGAAGCGGGACATTCGCAGGGGCATGGCGTTGCGGGTATCGTAATCGCCCTCGAGCGCCGCGGCGTGGTCATCCGCCTTGGCCTCGGCGATGTCCCGCGCACGAACCCTGGCCCGCTCGCGGCCGGCCTCGTTCATGCTGGCGTGGAGAATCTCGGCCAGGGCGGCGAGGGTCACCTTGGGATCGCCGAGGAGACCGATATCGACCGGATGGTTCTTGCCGATCTCGTACATGTCGAGATCGACGTGGACGATCTTTGTGCCGGGCGCGAAGGCATCGCTTAGCGCCGGAAATACTTCCGGAAACACATAGGTGCCAACAATTAACACCGCGTCGTGCTGGTGGGTGATCCTCTGGCTGTCCGGCCCGAACATGTGCCCGGTCGTGCCCTGATAGAGAGGATTGGCGCCAACCATGTTCACTTCGGCGGAATTCACCCCCCAGACCGGCGCCCCAAGCAGCCGCGCCACGGTGTCGAGTTCGGCCTGCGCGCCGCTGAAAGTGATGCCATCGCCCATGAGGACGAGCGGCTTTTTTGCGGCGCCCAAAAGCGCTGCGGCCTCTGCAAGCGAAGCATCGTCCGGCCGCACACGAGTGCGAATTCGGGTCGAGGGCACCGGCACCTCGTCGATGACGGCATCTAGAACGTCCGCCGGAAGGGCCACGAACACCGGCCCCATCGGCGGAGTGCGGGCAATCTTGATGGCGCGGCGGATGATCCTGAGCAGCGAAGCCGGATCGACGACACGCGTCGCCCATTTGGTCACGGGTTTCGCGATGCCGACCAGATCGGCCGCCATCTGCGCATCCATGGCGTCATACTTGATCCCGGCCTCGCCGGCGACGACGACGAGCGGCGCATGGCCGCGCATGGCCTGGTACATCATGCCCACGCCATTACCGAGACCGACGCCGCTATGCAGCTGCACGAGGCCGACATCGCCATGGGCACGGGCATAGCCGTCGCCCATGGCAACCGCGATCGTCTCCTGCAGCGTCAGCACATATTTGAACTGCGGATATTCCTCGAGGGCATCGAGAAAACCCTGCTCGACGGTACCCGGGTTGCCGAACATGTAGGTGATGCCATCGGCAAGGAACTGCTCGATCAGCAGTTCCCGCCCCGTCTTACCCCGCGTTTTCAACGCACCCGGCTCGGATACCGTCGTCATGGCTCACCAGCCCATGCGGCGCAGGCCGCTTTCGAGGACCTTTACGGCCGTCTCGCCGACAAGGCGGGAGTCCTGCGTCGAACGGCCGGTCAGGAACGGATAGTCCAGCACCGTCGACTGCGTATGGCCGACACCGCCGTGGTACTGGCCATCGGGTGCGGTTGCATCGCGCAGGATCAGCTCCAGCGGATAAGGCGGGGGGCCCATGTTTATGTCGGCGCCTAGAAAGCCAGTGCCGTCCTTGTAGTCGTATTCAAGCGCATGGCCGGTGACGTGCTTGCCGCGGATGATGCTCTTGCGATCGTCCCACTCGCGGGCGAAGGCCAGGCAGGTCACGGCGTAGCACTCGGCAATGATCAGCTTGTCGAGGGCGTGGAAGCCGAGGATGACATCGTGCAGGCGCTGGTTGTTGACCATATCCACGATGGGACCGCTGCCACCCACCATCAGCAGGGCGTCATACTCCTTGAGCTGCTCCCAGCACTCGGCACGCTTGTTGTAATAGGCCTCGAGGCCATGCGCGAACTCGTCGCTGCTGAAATATGGCCGCACCGGAAACCAGGTCGACAGGTTGATCGGGTTTTCGAGGCGCGCACCCTCATCCCACTCGCGGGTCTTGGTCGCGTAATACTCGTCGGTGACGACCTTGCGGAGGGGCGGATCGAAGAAGCCGACTTCCATGCTCGGCGGCAATGCATGCGGGCGCTTTCCCGTCGGGGTCATGAAATGCGTCTCATACCCCCGCTTGTCGAATACTTCGAGAGGGCCGACGAGCTCTTCGCCCCAAAAACCATACTCGGACAAAACCGCTAGAATCTTAGTCACTTTGCCCCCAATCCGCCCGGACGGGCGAGTTCAGATAAATAGCTCCGGCAAGGCTAGCGTCGAAAATCTTCTTCCACAAGACCAGTCGTGAACACTAGCGCGCCTACTGAGTCGAAAAGCCATTTACAATAGCCGTCGATGCCACCCTATAGTGCGGCATTCGACTCAACTTGCACGATTATGCCAGCGCCGGGAATGCATTTCAGCCATTAAGATCATTCGTAGCTGTCATTCCAATGACAACGACTGATGTCCTCAACACCATGTGCGAATTGAACAAAACTGGACACGCTAACGACAAGCCCTATCCGCTCCTCCGCCCCTCCAACATTCAGATTCGATATACATCGCCAACCCATGACAGTTTTACGACTTAACTTTCGATTGACACTTCAGTATCGGCGGGGGAGGTTGGCGCAAGAGGCGCGCTGTGCGGAGTGCCCTGGCCCCCGACAATTGCGGGTAGGTGCGCGCGTCGACGCCGTCTTCACACCAGACGGCGCGGGACTTTCGATTTGAGATTCAGTGCATGCCGACACGGCGTGCCAGTCACATGACTACGATTCGGAGGTGAATACCGGTGCCCAAGAAAATCGGCGTACTCATGGAAAGCGACTACTATGAGAAAGAGATTTTTTACTACGAGCACCGCTTTCCCGAGGAAGGCTACGAGCTGCACTTCCTGACGAGGCTCTGGGGCCAGCCTTCGATCACGTTCACCGGCCATGAGTACAAGGCCCCGTTCGAGGTGCACGAGAGCTTCGAGGAGATGAGCGACGACGAATTGCGCAGCTACAACGCGATCATCGTCCCCTCGGCTATCGTCGCGGACCGGCTGCGCTACACCGAAAAGGTCGGCAATCTCCCACCCGCCTGCACCTTCTTGAAGCGGGCCTTTGACGAACCGGACATCGTCAAGGGGGTGATCTGCCATGGCATGTGGCTGCTTGCGCCCACTCCTGAACTGGTCCGCGGTCGCAACGTGGTGGCGCACAACAACCTTCACGGCGACGTCGTCAACATGGGCGCCGTCTATGTCGACCAGGACGTCGTCGTCGACCGGGACCTGGTGACGGCACGAACAGGCGGGCACTGCCACATGTTCGCGCGCAAGATCATCGACATGATTTCGGCCAGGGGCTGAGCGGAAAGCGAACAAGGCGCCGGCTGGAGCGGCCGCGCATTGTCAAAGGGGGCGCTGATGAACGTGAATGTTAAGGTGCGGGCCGCGGAGAAGGCCGAGGAAAACTTCCAATACCCGGTGGAAGTGGGCCAGGCGCATCCGCTGGGCGCGAGCGTCGACGCCGACGGGGTGAATTTCTCGCTGTTCACGCAGGGCGGCACGGGTGTGCAGCTGCTGTTGTTCTCGAGCCACGATGACCCGCAGCCGTTCCAGGTGATCCGGCTCGACCGGCGCATCAACAACACGTTCCATTTCTGGCACTGCTATGTGCGCGGCCTCCGGCCAGGCGTGCATTATGCCTACCGGGTCGAGGGGCCCGGCGATTTGCATGGGCAGGGTCACCGCTTCAATCCCAACAAGGTGCTGGCGGATCCCCACGCCTATGGCAACACGCTGACCCTTTGGGATCGCGGGCGCGCCTGTGACCCATTCGACAATGTCGATGCTTCCATGCGCAGCGTCGTCATCGACATCAACGACTATGACTGGGAAGGCGACACGCCGCTCGGCCGGCCGATGAAGGATACGGTCATCTACGAGATGCACGTCGGCGGCTTCACCGCTTCGCCCACCTCCAAGGTGCGCAATCCCGGCACCTATGCCGGCGTCATCGAAAAGATCCCCTATCTCAAGTCACTCGGCATTACGGCAGTGGAATTGCTGCCGATCTGCCAGTTCGACCACACCGAGGGGCTGCGGAAGAGCCCCGTCGATGGCTCGGACCTCTGCAATTACTGGGGCTACAGCACGGTCGGCTTCTTTGCGCCGCATCATGGCTATTGCACGAGCCCTGAGGCCGGCAACCACCTTCGCGAGTTCCGCGACATGGTGAAGGCGCTGCACAAAGCCGGAATCGAAGTCATCCTCGACATGGTCTTCAACCACACCAGCGAGGGCAACCATCTCGGCCCGACAATTCATTTCCGCGGGCTGGACAACAACATTTATTACTTCCTGGTGCCGCAAGATAAGCAATACTACATGGATTATTCCGGTTGCGGCAACACGATGAACTGCAACCACCCCATCACCGACCACATGATCTTGTCTAGCCTGCAATTCTGGGTGCGCGAGATGCATGTCGACGGCTTCCGCTTTGACGAAGGCTCGATCCTGGCCCGCGGCGAAGACGGCGCGCCCATGGCGCACCCGCCAGCGATCTGGCACATCGAATTATCGGAGACGCTGGCCCCGACCAAGATCATCGCCGAAGCCTGGGACGCGGCCGGCCTTTACCAGATCGGCTATTTCCCGGGCTATCGCTGGGCCGAGTGGAACGGCCGCTATCGCGACGACGTGCGCCGCTTCGTCAAGGGCGATGACGGCATGCTGGGCGCGCTCGCCTCACGCATTTCCGGCAGCAGCGATATCTACGAGTCGCATGAGCATCTGCCGGTGAACAGCATCAACTTCATCACTGCCCACGACGGTTTCACCCTCAACGATCTCGTTTCCTACAACGACAAGCACAACGAGGCGAACGGCGAAGGCGGCAATGACGGCGCCAACGACAACAATAGCTGGAACTGCGGCTGGGAAGGCGAGACGACGGACCCCGAAATCGACAAGCTGCGCGCCCGGCAGGTTCGCAATTTCGCTGCCATCCAGATGCTGTCGCAGGGGACGCCCATGTTCGTGGCCGGCGACGAGCATCGCCGCACCCAGCGCGGCAACAACAACGCTTACTGCCACAATAACGAAATCTCCTGGATCGACTGGGGCCTGGCCGAGCAGAACGCCGACGTGGTGCGCTTCTTCAGCGAAATGATCGCCTTCCGCCTGCGCCATCCGGTGCTGCACTCGGGCCGGTTCTTCAGCGGGGAGACGAACGGGCGCGGCCTTGCCGACGTCACCTGGCATGGCACCTCGCTTAACGCCCCCCAGTGGAGCGATCCTGCGGCGCGAACGCTGGCATTCACCCTCGGCGGCGCAGCCGAGAACCAGGACATCCACGTGATGCTGAACTCCGGCTGGCAAGACGCCGCCTTCGAGCTCCCCACCGTGCCTGGTCGCCGCTGGTTCCGGGCAGTGGATACCGCCCTGCCCTCGCCGAACGACATCGCCAGTGCGGGCAAGGAAATCCCGATCAAAGGCGACAGCTATTACGTGACGCAGCGTAGCCTCGTGGTGCTCGTGTCGAAGAATGCTCTTTGAGGGCGCCCCGGGCGCCGTTCAACACATTGGGGGACTAGACCGATGACTGAGACAGTTGCCGAACCGGCGAACCAGCTCAACTTTACCTTCTCTGACACGATCGCCGGCTATATCGAGACCGCGGACCGGGCTTCGGGCACGTTCAGCGTCAAGACATCCGATGGCCGCATCTACAAGGTGAAGCTTACGCCGGAAGCCTATGGCGAGGTGATCCGCAACCTCGGCGAGCCTTGGCAGGATCCGGGCGCCGCGCTGGTCGACATGTTGCAGCCGGGCCGCTACCTCTTCGTCTACGGTGTGTTCTATCCGGAGGCGACTGGCACAACATTCGAGGCCAAGCACCTGGTGTTCGTCGGCCGCGAGCCGCAGGAGTTCCGCTTCGAGGCGCAGGATTGGTGGATCAAGCAGGTCCACGAACTCGCGGAGTTCTACTACCGCGCGCAGTTCCCCGATGGCGTGGTGGATTTCAGCCTCTACCGCACGCACCTGACGGTCGAGGGGCGCAAGATCGAATCGACGCGCCAGGAGACGGACACCATCTCCCGCATGATCTATGGCTTTGCCTCCGCCTATATGATGACCGGCATCGACAAGTACCTCGAGGTCGCCGAGAAGGGGACCGAATACCTGCGCACGCACATGCGCGCCTCGGCCGGCGAGGGCGAGGTGTTCTGGTACCACGCCATGGACACGCGCGGCGACCACGTCCGCAAGATCTACGCCTCCGAATTCGGCGACGACTATGATGCCATCCCGGCCTATGAGCAGATCTATGCTCTTGCCGGGCCAATCCAGACCTACCGGATCACGGGCGACGAACGCATCCTCAAGGACGCCGAGGCGACGTGCAATCTGTTCGACAAGTACTTCCTCGATCCGGTCAAGGGGGGGTACTTCTCGCACATCGATCCGATCAATCTCGATCCGCGGCATGAATCGCTGAGCCACAACCGAGCCAAGAAGAACTGGAACTCGGTGGGCGACCACGCGCCGGCATTCCTCATCAACCTTTATCTGGCGACGGGTGAGAAGCGCTGGGCCGACATGCTCACCTATGTGGCGGATAGCATCGCCGACCACATGCCCGACTACGAAAATTCGCCCTTCATGCAGGAGAAGTTCAACGAGGACTGGTCGTACGATCACGACACGCCGCTGCAGAAGAACCGCGCCATTGTCGGCCACAACATGAAGGTGGCGTGGAACCTCCTGCGCGTCCACCACATGGCGCCGCGCGACGAATATGTCTCCTTTGCCCGCAAGATCGCCGAGGAAATGCCGAAATGGGGCATGGATCCCCAGCGCGGCGGCCTCTACGACATGGTCGAGCGCCAGAAGCAGCCGGGTGAGAACTTCCACCGCCTGATCTGGCACGACCGCAAGGCGTGGTGGCAGCAGGAGCAGGCGATCCTTGCCTATTTGATCATGGGCGGCTCGCTGAAGGACCCGGAATACGTCAAGTACGCCCGCGAGTTCTCGTCCTTCTACAATGCCTGGTTCCCGGACAACGATTCCGGCGCCGTTTACTTCAACGTACTTGCGACCGGCATTCCGTACCTGCTTGGCACCGAGCGCCTCAAGGGTAGCCACTCGATGTCAGGCTACCACTCCTTCGAGCTTTGCTATCTTGCGGCCGTCTACGGCAACCTTCTGGTCACCCATCAGCCGATGGATTTCTACTTCAAGCCGAAGGTCGGCGCCTTCAAGGACAACATCCTGCGCGTCGCCCCCGACCTGCTGCCGCCCGGCAGCGTGCGGATCAGCGATGTGTGGATCAACGGCGTCCGGCACATCGATTTCGACGCCAAGAACCTTACCGTGACGCTGCCGAGCAGCAATTCGCAGGCCAAGCACCCGCTGCTGCTCCGGCCGGCATGGTCGGGCAATCCGATGTTCGAGGACGCCCGCAATGACGAATTGAAGGTCCGCGTGCGCCTGGTGCCGGTAACGGGTGAGTTCGATATCGACATCGATGTCGAAGGCGACGTGACCATCCTGTCGCTGTCGGGCGCGATCGACGATTTGGCCGAACCGCCGCTGCGGGTGAAATTCGACCACATCGTTGCGACCCGGCCGAAGACCCTGGTGATCCGCACCGAAAATCTCGACAGCCTCTCGGGCCTCGCCGCCCGGGCCATCGCCTTCTCCAGTGCCAAGCTCGACCTCGAGGACAAGGTGTTCATCGTAGCGGCCAAGCCCGCCGTGCGCCAGTCGCTGCAGGATGCCGGCTATTGGGAGGAGGTCATCGCGCTTGAGACCTACGACCTCGAGACAATTGGCGCCTGATCGGGCAGCGTCTCGCTCAACGGAGGTGCCGGTCCGCCGGCGCCTCCTTCTGTCCAGACCCTATGCGGGGTGACGCTGTGAGCCCAAACCGTGGCAGCACGCAGGTGAAATCCGCCCGGCACCAGCAAAGCAGGCCGCCCGATCGTTCCGGAATTTCAGCTTTCCAAGCGCGGCTATCTTGCCTCCGCCTCCTCGCCCTCCATCATCGCCATGGCGCTCGCGAGGCTGCGGCGCATGCGATTGAAGGCCGCGGCCAGGGCGGAAATTTCATCGTTCCCCGCCGCCTTGAATTCCTCGGCCTCCGCCTTCCCGAGGCTGACCTCGGTGGCGATGGAAGCCATGGTCCTGACCGGCCGAATGACAAGGAAGTGCAGCAGCAGGTTGAGGATCAGCAGCATCACCAGGAACACGCCCACCAGCAGGCCCAGAAAGATGGCGAGGCTCTGCGTAGCCTGAGCCAGAACCGGGGCCAGCGGCAGGGAGACGATCTGGGCGCCGACCGTCTCGTTGAGATGCCAGCCAAACCCGTTCGCCGTGCCGAAGGCGGCAATCATGCTGACCGGTGCGGCGGAGGGGACGCTGTGGCACCCCAGGCAGGACGGATCACCAACTTTGAGACCGCGCGCCACCACCATCATCGCGCCGGTCGGTGTATCGCGGTCGAAGATCATCTGCTTGCGAGCCGGGTCGGCGCGAAAATCGTTGACGACGTCGGCCTCCCAGTCCGCTGCGCGGTCGGTCGGATTGGTCGGATTGAGCGTCGCCTCCTTGTAACGAAAATCGGCGAACTCGGCACCGAGAGCATGCAGATTGGTTTGGGCGGCAAAGGATGGAATGGCGATCGACAGGAACTTGCCGTCCTTCTCGGTCCCGATCACCGGCTGAATCTCAGTAGTCGTATAGTGGCGCACCGCATTTGCCGTCGCCAGCATGACGCTCGCGGTGCGGTATACCTCCTCGCGGGCATTGCCGTCGAAGTATTGTTTCACCAGCGCGCCGGTCAGCCCGAAACCGACGGCGAAAGCAGCAAGTGCGACCAGGTTGAACTTGACGGCGAGCTTCACCCCTACCCCCACGGCTGTTGCGTCGACCCAGAAACCCGGACACTGCCTGCGGAAAAGTAGATGCAAGCGTTCGCGCCAATTGCGTTATCCCATTGCTTGTTTCACACTGCAATGAACTTATTGCCTGTTTGGCGTCATATAGAATTTATTGACTTTCTGGACAATCGTTTATCGCAGACGATGAACTGAGGAAGAGAATGAGCGACCACAAGGTATTCATTAGTTTTTCGTCACGCGACCGGCAGAGTGCAGAACAGATTTGCCAACGTCTCGAGCAGGGCGGCCTCAGATGTTGGGTCTCCTTCCGCGATGTAGGGCCTGGCGAAAACTACCAGGAAGCGATCGTGTCGGCGATCCAGGGCGCCAAGGTCTTCGTGCTCGTCTTTTCGCCCAACTCGAACGACTCGCAGGAGGTGCACAAGGAAGTTTCGCTAGCCAGTTTCTACAAATCGCACGTGATCCCGGTGCGCATTGTCGATATCGCGCCCAAAGGAGCGCTGGCCTATGAGTTGGCGACCCGCCAATGGGTCGACGCGTTCAGCGTCTGGGATGGCGCGCTCGAGCATCTGGTAGCAGCCGCGCGCCGCGCCTCCGGCATGAGCGAGCCCGTCGCTACGGCGGCCGTGCAGCCGGCGTCGCAACCCGCACCTAGTCGCGAGGAAGTCCCGGTTGCGGCCGCGCCGATGACATCGCCGATATTTTCGCGGGACGAGCTTGAATCGACGCGCGCCGCCCTCGCCGTCTATCTCGGTCCGATCGCCGACGTGCTCGTGCGCAAGGCGGCCAACGAAGCCCGGTCGGTGAACGACCTGCACAAGCGACTGGCCATGCACATCCCCAAGCCGGACGAACAGGCGGCCTTCCAGCAGAAGGTACGGCGCCAATTCTGACGCTTTCGATCTCCGTCTGCCTCATAGTGCACCCGAGAAGGTGAAACGGCATGGAAGAGCCTCCTCGTATCCCCCGGCCACGGCTGGTACTTTCGGTCGGCGTCGCCGGCCATCGAGCGAACAAGCTTGCCGAGCAGGACGTCGGCCCGGTCTCAGACACCTTGCGGGCCATTTACCGCCAAATCGACGACGGGCTAGCCGCCGTCGCCCGTTCCGGGCGCGCGGCGCTCTACACGCCGGAGGCGCCTCTGGTGCGCCTGCTGAGCGGCCTCGCCGAGGGGGCTGACCGGCTGGCCGTGGAGGCGGCGCCACCCGCCTGGCGGCTCGAAGCCGTGCTGCCCATGCCGCGGGCCGACTATGCGCTGGATTTCACTGGCGCCGGGGAGGATTCGCCCGCTCTCGTCCAATACCGGCGATTGCTAGGGCGCATGTCGTCAGTCACGGAATTGCCTCGGCTCGCGCCCGAAATCACCACCACCGAGCATCGCGCCGCCCAATATGGCTTGCTGGCCGATTTTTTGGTGCGCCAGATCGATGTGTTGATTGCCGTGTGGGACGGACAGGCCGCAGCCGGCCCCGGGGGCACCGGGGCCGTCGTCGAGCAGGCGATTTCCCTGGGCTGCCTCGTGGTGTGGATCAATCCCGCCGAACGTGGCGCCCCCCGCCTGCTCGAGGGCGAACGGGCAGCCACTGCCCCGCTGCTGCACTCGCGACCGCTGACCGAAACCGTGCTGACCGATACGCTCAAGGCCATGCTACTGCCGGCTCTCGCCGAGGAAGCGGCGACGGATGACGATTTGGGCGAGGAAGATCCGCTGCCGGTCTATTTCCACTCCAGATGGCCGGGTGCACTGCATCTGGCCATCGGTTACTCGTTGTTGCGCCTCCTGGGGGGCGGCCGGCGCTGGAAATGGCCGGTGCGCTATGCGAGCTATCATAAGCTCGCCGAGGCCTGGACGCCGTTTCTTGCCGGCGTGACCGGGCGGAACGGCGGCCCGGGCCCCGGCTTCGACGCACGCGTCAGGGACGTGCTGCTGCCGCGATCGGTTTGGGCGGATGCGCTCGCCTGGTATTATGGGCAGCTCTATCGCAGCGCCTATGTAACGACCTTCCTTCTGGGCGGCCTCGCCGTTCCGGTCGGCCTTTGCTACCTGTTCTTTTCCAATTCCCCCGCCGTCCTCGACATCAAGGCAGGCTTTGCAACCGTCGAACTGCTGATCATCCTGGTCGTCGTCCTGCTGGTGCAATTGGGCAGCCGGCAAAAGTGGCACCGGCTTTGGCTCGAGACGCGCGAGATGTCGGAATTGTTGCGGCTCGGCCGGTCGCTGGCTTATGTCGGCAGCCTCAAGCAACTCACGGAGGGGGCGAACTCCGGCAAGGGCGGCGGCGCGACGCTGCCGGTGATCTATGCCCGAGCGACATTCCGCGAGCTCGGACTGCCTAATGCGGTGCTCGATTCCGACTATCTGCGGCGTGTGCTCGGCACGACCCTTCGCACTGAATTGCGCGAGCAGCAGGACTACCACCGGAAAAACATTGCCGAACTCGAGGGCATCGACCATGCGCTTCACCGGATCGGCAATGCCTGCTTCGTTGCAACGATTGCCGTGACGGCCATTTTCCTCGCCGGCTGGGTAATTGATCTGGTTGCCTACTCCGGCGTGGCAGAGGGCGCCCATGGCGAAGGCGCGCATGCCGAGGGCGGAGCGGGGTGGGCCGAGTGGTTCCACGAACTGCTCGAATATGTGATCAAGCCATCCGCCTCAATCCTCGCGGCGGGCCTGCCGGCTTTCGGCGCCGCCTTCGCCGGCATCCGGGCGCAGAGCAATTTTGGCGAGTTGGTGCGGCGCTCGGAGGCAACCCTCGAAGACCTGACCGATGTGGCCGCGCAGATCGGCGGTATGGTCGAAAATGCCGGCCGAGCGATCGGCCTGCCGAATGCAGCCGAGGTTCTCCTGGCTTTCGGCCACGCCATGGCCGCGGACCTGGGGGGCTGGCGCCAACTCTTCGTCCGCAAGCCGCTGGTGCTGCCGGGCTAGAGCCGTTCACCGTTTCGTGGAAACACTGAACGTTCTCTAACTCTTTGTTGTGTCGCGTTTCCGAAACGGAAAAGTGGTGGCCACTTTTCCTGGAAACGCTCTAACGGCTTTGATCGACTTAGGGAAGTGTCTGCGCGCGAGATCTCGTGGGCGCACGGGTTCGGCGAGCACGCTGTAAGACAGAGATTCCCGCCTAAGCGGGAATGACCGGGTGCTTTTTTGGATGCAGACGGGGTTTGCGGGGAGGACCGTGCCACATCCACCGCCGTCATTCCCGCGAAGGCGGGAATCTCTGTTGGGTCAGCATAACCGAACCTGTCTAGCCCTGTTGACTTGCCTCGAGTCGAAAACGCTCGAGCTTGCTTGGACGCCTCGCGCTGAGCGGCTGGCGTGCCACTCACGCGGCGGCCCTGACGGCGGTGAATCCGGCTCGGGTCAGGAAAACGGTAAGCCGGCGGACTGCGGCGCGGTTCATTTCGCGAACGCTTTCATCGAGTTCCGGCCAGGGGCGAAGGTTTGGGTTGGTCCTTTTCTGCGCGTCGCGGGGTCCGCAAGTCCACCCTGCCGCCAACCGCTCCGTCTTCCAGCGTTCGTGCTCAAGCCTTGCGAGTTGCTCGACCTCGCCGTCGGCGAAGGCGAGCGGCAGGGCGTCCAGGGCCGTCAGCGGCACCAGGAACAGGTCCAGCGCCCGCAGCTTCACGGCGATGTGGCTCGCCTCGATGCGGTTAGCCTCCTTGATTTCGGCCGGCAGCGCGTCCCAGGGGACCGCGGCGGCATTGCCGGTCTTGTCGGTGAGCTGATCCAGATAGTCTTCGTGCAGCGCCCGGGCGAGGATCTCGTAAGTGCCGCCGAGGACGAGATCCGGCGTACATGCCTCCTCGAGCAGGTTGAAGAACTGAAGCTGGTCGAGCGCCTGATCGTCCGCCGAGCTGACGGCGCGCAACAGGGCGGACAATCCGACCTCCCGCGACATCTGCACGATCACCGGCACCCGATGTCGCCGCAAGTGATTGAGCAGCAGCAGCCCGGTTGCGAGGGCATAGCCCTCCTCCTCCAAGCAGACATAAGCGATGCTCACCGTGCATCGGCCATCCCGATCGAACAGGAAGGCACCGCGCTGAAACTCCGCCGATCGCGGATCGATCGAAAGCGGGATCACCTCCGCAAGCTCCTTGAGCTCCGGATGACGGAACGACAAATGCTCATGTGCCGCCTCGATCTGCCGGTCGATGAAGGTGATCTTCATCGCCTTCGTCTGGTTCGCCAGCTCGTCTTTGGATCTGCGCACGATATGCCGCAGCACGTGCTGCCCGACGGGGCCGGCGCCAACGAGAAGCACGCTCGGCGTGGCGGCCGCCGCTGGCGCGGGGTTCGGTGCGCGCTTGGACTCAAACGGCGAATGGCGCGCGAGCATCGCCCGCGCCCCCAGTTCCGAGACGTTGAAGAACTCCAGGCGGAAGCTGCCGGAACTCGCTAGCTCCCAAGTCCGCAGTGCGTACCAGAGCTCCGGATCGACAATCTGCGTGGCGCACGAAAGGGCATTGTTGCCAACGCGCGGCAGGGCATAGGCCTGCGCCGTCACCTGCATGTTGGTGCCGTCCGAGCCGCACGCCACGATCAGCTGCCGCGCTCGATCGAGGCGCGCCCGCCGCAGCGTTTCCGGCCGCGTGGCATCCCCGATCACCACCAGGATACGATCGTCCTGGCATGCGGCGATCCGCGGGTTGGCTTCGTCCTTTTCGATGACCAGCACCTGCCGCCCTTGCGCGTGCAGCGCCTCCGCCAAAAGCTGCCCCGGCGCCCCGAGCCCGCAAATCACCACGTGACCGTCCATGCCGCGGACGCGAAACGCATCCAGCCGGTTGGAGCGGACCAGGTAAGCGGCAATCGTTGCGGTCGAAATTCCAAGGGTGCCGATGCCCGTGATCATCAGCGCGGCGCCGATGAACCGCCCGACCGGGGTCACGGGATAAATGTCCCCGTAGCCGACGGTCGTCATGGTCACCAGGGCCCACCAGATGCCGTCGCCGAAATTGTGCACATTGGGATTTGCGCCGGTCTCCAGGAAATAAAACCCGGCAGCCCCCGCGAACAAGATGACCACGACGATGGCGAGAACCGAACCGAGATAGGAGCGCAAATGACGTACCTTTCGATCCGGCGGTTATCTTGCAGGATTCGCTGCCTCCAACTATTGCTCAAGCCGGATAGCTGGTCACCTATGCTGTTGAATTCTTTACACTGGCAATGCAAATCGCGTTTTGCAACCGGCGCGGGGCTGCCCGCAGGCATGCCTGATCTGCAGATTCGCTACCTGCGGAGAATAGGCTTAGTCACCGGTCGGAGCAGTGTGCTGCAAGGGAGAGGCCAGGCCGACAATGTTGCGGCCTCGCGCGCGCCGATAGCTTAGCTCTGGAATAAGCTGCTTGATCAGATGCAGCCCGAGGCCGCCAATCGGCCGCTCTTCGACCGACCCGGTCAGCACGGCCTCTCTCGGCCGGAACGGATCGAATGGCACGCCGTCATCGGTGATCTCGACGGCCACGCGCTCCGGCTCGATCGCGAGCTCGATGCCGATCTCATGCGCGCCGCCCTCAGGATAGCCGTGCATGATGCTGTTGGTGATGAGTTCTTCGAGCGCCAGCCGAATGCGGAATGCGATCTGCTCATCGGCGCCTGCTTTATTCAGCAGGAGATCTACCCGATCCAGCGCGATTGCCATGTCCTCTACGCTGTTCGATAACAGCAGGTGAACTTTTGAGGCCATTTGCCCTTTGCGATGCCGGCTCAAGCAGTCTACGAATAATCTAGCATTGGGCCATGTGCCGCTACAAGCACTCCGGTCCATTTGACGATATTTCAGCTGGAGACCGTTATGGCCGTTGCAATTGAAAATCTGGACGACGTTCAGGTCATTGTGCTTGCCGAGCGCATCGACAGCAGCAATGCCGTAGAAACGGAAGCAGCGGTACGGCGCGCGCTGGATGCCGGCCCCAAGATTCTGCTCGATATGGAAGAGCTGGTCTACGTCTCGTCGGCAGGCCTGCGGGTGGTGCTGCTGGCAGCCAAGCAGATGCGCTCGGTCGGCGGCAAGATTGCGGTGTGCGGCGTCGCGGGCAATGTTCGCCAGGTCTTCGAGATCAGCGGTTTTCTCTCGCTGTTCTCGGTCTATCCGGATCGCCTCGCAGCCTTGACGGCCCTCAGAACCTAAGCCGGCCCGTCTTTACTGTCGATCCACACTGCTTCGCTAATCTCCGCCCTCGCCATTTCGAAGTTTTTGAAGTGGATCGGGCTCGAAGCCGGCAGGAGGGACAGTTGGAGGTCTTTTTAGCGTTTTTCGCGGGCCTGGCATTGCTGTTCATCGGCCAGAGGCTGGTGGCGACCAATGTGAGGCAGCTGGGCACCCGGCGGTTCCGACGTGGGATCGGCAGGGCAGTGGATGTCCCGGTGTTCATCGCCGGCCTGGGCGTGGCGCTGGGGGCGCTAATGCTCTCCATGGGTGCCGTTACTTCGGCGTGCGTCGACGCAGTCGGCGCGGGGCTGGTCCGGGTTCGCTCCATCCTGCCGCTTGTCATCTGGGCCAATGTCGGCACGAGCGCTCTCGTGCTGCTTGCAGCGCGCGACCTGCATCCTTTCGTCATTGTCCTCCTCGCGGCGGTCGGCCTGCTCTACTATTTCGAGCTCGACCAGCGGGCCCAGTTCCGTCACCTCGTCGCGGCGCTTCTCGGCGGGGGCCTGCTATTTTTCGGCATTGATCTCGTCCAGGACAGCGCTGCGGCAGCCCGACTGCTGCCCAACATAGCCGCCGCAATCGCTTTTGGGCAGGGCAGCGCCACATTCGGCGTCCTCGCCATCGCCTTCGTGCTTGGCATCGGCATTGGCGCTGCGGCCGGATCATTTGCCGCGGCCACTGTGGTGATAATGGCGCTGGCGCAGGCCAATCTGTTGAATCTCGAGCAGGGCATGGCGCTGATCTACGGCATCGGCGCCGGCTCGGCTGTCGCCCTGTGGCGGGTGGCCGCCCGAGAGGATGGCACGCCCCTCCAGCTTATGGCGTTCCAGGCGCTTACCAATCTGCTCGGCGCGGTCGTGCTGGTGCCGTTGTTTGCAATCGAACTCAGGAGCGGCGTGCCGCTGGTGCGGGCGTTCGCGCAGTCGGTCGGGACGGGCATCGGCAGCCAGCTGGCCTCAATCTTCGTCATCTATCAACTGGTCGCGGCCATTCTTGTGTCGTTGATCCGCGGGCCCGTGCTCCGGTTCCTCGAATGCCGCTATCCCGAGACGCCCTACGAGAATTTGGCCAAGCCGCGATATATCTACGCGACCGGCGACACCGAGCCCGAAACCGGCGTCTTGCTGATCGAGAGAGAGCAGCAGCTGCTGATCGGCCTCCTGCGCGACGGCCTGGAGTCGATCCGCGACGAGGAGAATGTCGCACCCGAGCCGCTGCCCGAGCCCCAGATATTGCAAAGGGCGGTGCGCTCCGTAAGCGGGGAGATTACGGCCTTTGTCGGCGAACTCGTCGACGCCTCGCCACCGCGCGAGACGGCCGCGCGGCTGGGGGAACTAGGCGTGGCGCAGGGCCTGCTTGATGATCTCGCGGACGAGGTTTTTGCGCTTGCCGCCCATCTGAAAGCGCGGACGGCGGGCGGGCCAATCGATGACTCCATCGCCAGCATGGTCGAGAGCATGCATCTGGTGCTGACCATGCTCATCGACGAATTGCAGGCTCCGGACGAGTTCCAGCATTCGAGCCTGGTGACCATGACCACCGCGCGTTCGAGCATGGTCGACAAGTTGCGCCGTGAGCTCACCCATGGGGGCCGGCCGCTGACCAAGATCGAGCAGGAATCGCTGCTCACCGTGACCACCGGCTACGAACGCATGATGGGTTTGGTGCAGCGCTACCTGACGACCATCCGCGCTGTTGCCTCAACCGCCCTGCCCGCTTGAGTTAGAGACACCAAGACGGGCCTGCACCATGCTGGGCAGGGACACAACCCCCACCGGCTGCCGCCACCCTCCCCTCAAGGGGCAGGAAACTGGGGCAAGGCCGCGCCATCGTCCCCCTCCCCCTTGAGGGAGGGGTCAGGGGTGGGGGCTGTTTTCACCCTAGTTTAGGCCCGTCTCATCGTCTCATCACGCTCCAGCCGAAGTCAAACCATCGTCAGTTCGACGGCCTTGTGCAGCTTTTTCAGGTTCGGCAGAGATTTGGACTGCCATGGAATTTTGGTCGACCCGACCACTTCCATGGCGATATCGGGCTGCTTGCGCACATCGATAGTGAACTTGGCCAAAAGGTTGATGCCCGAGCTGTTGAGAAACTCGAGTTCGGTGAGATCCAGCACGACCTTTTCCGGCTTGGTTCCGAGAATATCCTGCATCATGGCCAGGATCGGCGCATAGGCGTCCGTGCCCGACAAGCGCATCGTCCCTTCGTAGTGGATCGTGGCGCCCTCGCTCCACACGCTATATTCGTTGGTCTTGATCTTCATGGATCCACCCGGACTCGGTTCAGACATCACCGCACTTCGAGGGCGGCGTAGCTCCGCAATTGTGTAATCTGCGAGGTTCCCGCCTGGTCGAAACGCCAGCCGAGGCGCGCCTCATAGTCGTTCATCAGCGTAAGTAGGCCAAGTCCGGAACCACTCGAATTTTCGTCGGCGGCGTTTGCCTCGATCCGCTCGATCAGCAATTCGCCCGGATCCCGAGCAACAATTTCGGCCAGCAATTTACGAAACCTTTCGGCGGTAGCCCCCGAGATGAGGTTGCTGACTACGATTTCAAACGAACCATCGGCAAACGCCGTCCTGATCTCGATATCGCCCGGCGCGCGAAATTTCAGCGCATTCTCGAGCAATTCGTTGACCAGATAAACAACGCTGTGGCGTACAAGATTGTACTGGAAGCCGCCGGCGGCAGCATGCAGTCCGTAGAACTCGCCGAAATATTCTGCCGTAATGCTCGAATGCTGCCAGGTCAGCCCCAGCGGACCATCAACCAGGCGCACTGTGCTGGAGAACGGCTTCCGGTCCAGCAGATTGAAATTTTCACCATACGACACGCTCATGCTTATCTGTGCCTCAGGACCACAAGAGTAATATCGTCATGAATTGTCTGGGTGCCGATATGGGCCATCACGTCGGCGATAATGCTGTTCTTGACGGTTTCGGCATTACCGTTGCGGTGACGGACGGCGCTCTCTTCCAGTTGTTCCAGGCCGAACAGTACGCCGTTTTCACTCTCGGCCTCGGTAATACCGTCTGTATAAAGAATTATGGTGTCGCCGCTCAAGAATTCGAGGTCAATTGTACTGACGAACGGACTGATGTCGCTTTGAAGTCCGATGGGAAAACCCAGATCCATCGTATCGACGCGTTCGGCTCGGCCATCGGCACGAACAATCAGAACTTCCTCGTGCTGTCCCGCGATCGTGACCTTGCCGGGATGGTAGTCGAGGAAAGCCAGCGATAGGTGCTTGTCCGTGCGAGTGCGCTCGACGTTCCTGTAGATGGCGCGATTCAGCACTTCCAGGAACGATTTCGGGTCGTCGTCGCCCTTCTCTTGAAGCGCAAGGGCGACTGACTGCACCATGAGCATCAGGACGCCGCTTTCGAGCCCGTGTCCGGTGACGTCGCCGATGCCGAACTTGATGCTGGTGCCACTGTGCAGCACGTCGAAATAGTCGCCCCCCACCTCATCGGCGGGCGCCATGTATCCGGCAATCTCGAGGTTGGGGATCGCGCTGTAATCGCTCGGCTTGGGCAACACCATCATCTGGATCTGCCGGGCGACATCGAGTTCGGCTCCCAGTCGCAGATTCTCGTTCGTCAGCCGGCTGTTGAGCGCCCTGATTTCCTCATTGGCCTTGTGCAGGTCCTGCGTCCGCTTATCGACCAGTGTCTCGAGGTTTTCGGTGTGGAAGCGGATCTCTTCGGCCATGCGGTTGAAGGCGACCCCGACGGCGCCCACCTCGTCGCGCGTTGGCACGGTGACACGGACCGAATAGTCCTTGTTCTGCAGCCGCCGGGCAGCGTCGGCTAGCGCCGAGAGGCCTGCGGTGATGCGGCCGGAAATGGCGTAGACGGCGCCGAGCGTAAGCAGCAGGGAAAGCAGCACCGCGCCTATCTGCAGGGCAATAATGCCCCTGGCGGAGTCGGATATTTCGGCTTGCGCCGCGGTGAGCGAGGCATAGATCTCACCTTCCGGGACCATGAGCCCGAGCGACAGCGCATCTGCGGTGACCGGCCCCTTGCCCGAATAGAGGTTGGTCGGGCTGAGCCGCTTCATGACGACCACATAGGGCACGGCCCGGCCGTTCTGTTCCAACGCGACGTGCCGCATCAACGGGGTGCCATCGGCGGGCAGGTTCAGCTTCGCGATGCCGGGCTGGTTGCTGCCGCTTAACAGGCGGCTGAAGCCGCTCGAGTCGGTCGTGATGCCAAGCGTCCGCTGGCCCGCTGGCGTCACCGCCAGCACATTGCCATTGGACTGCGCCAGGAAGGCAAAGCCGGTATCGGCGATTTTGACCGTCTCGATGATTTGGGCCATCTGGTCGAGCGTCAAATCGACCCCGACCACGCCGTCGACATCCTTGCGGTCCGGCGTCAACAGCGGCTGGAAAAAGCTGACGATGGTCTTGCCGGTGACGCCGTCGCGGTACGGAGAGAGCATCACGATGGGAGAATCCACCGGACGGCTGGCCGGGGCCTTGATCCAGGACTGGAACGTCGGATAGAGGTCCGGGAAGAAGAAATCCCACCAGTTCGTCTTGTTGTGCCCCGGATATACCCGGTCGAATACCGCGCCCTGGTCGTTATAGGGCGTCGAGCGCAGGATCGGGGCCGCTTGGGGGCCCATGTAGTACATCTGCAGCTTGGGCGGCCCGGATTGCATGATCGCCGGACCAAACAAGTCGAAGACCGCGCTATCGCGAACGGCTTGGGCGGCACTGGACAAAGGCTGCTTCTGGCTGTCGAGGAGATAGCCCCAGACCGTCACCGCCGATGCCTCGCCCGGTCCGTTCTGCCACCAATTGCCGCCCTGCCCCGTTGGCGGGTGATATTGGAGAAGGGTTGTCGTCCCGGGACTGGCCTCGAGCGTGGTGCCAAGCGATGCCTGCAGCGCCGGATTGTCGATCACGGCCTGCATGGAGGCTGCGACGGTGTTTACTTCCGAAAAGTATCTGGTGAACAGGGTGTCGGTGCGCTCGGCGGTGGTCGTGACGTAGTGCTCGAGATATTCGGTGCTGGCCTTCTCGAGCCCCTGCCCGACCTCGTGAATGGCGTTGTAGGAGAGCCGCTGCACGTTCCAGAGCGTCAGCCCGCCGGACATCAGCAGGTCGAACAGCAGCGCGCCGCCGACGACGAGCACGAACTTTGCCCGAAAACTCTTCGGGGCAAGGCTCCATGGCGACCGGGCGGGAACGGCGCCGGCGGTCATCCGGGCTTCTTCCCCGAGGCGACCCAAATGGGCCAGCCGGCATAGCCCGTCGGGTGAAGCGCAGCGTGGATGTGATCCTGAAAACCCTGGCTGAATTTTTCGCGGAAGGCTGCGTCATCCCCTCGCCGCTCGGACATCCCGTTGGCAAACAGGCTCTCCCACGACGCAATCATACTGGCAAAGCCCTGCGGGTCGCCATCAAGGTTGGTGACCATGAAGCACTCCGCCTTGATATCGGCCAGCCCCGCGCGATCGAGATGGCGCCGGCTCTTCGGCCCGAACTCCAGATCCATGTCGAAGTCGGCAAACAGACGGGACAGCTCATTGTAGGTCCATTGGATGCTCTCCCCGTGCGGTTCGCCGACGCAGTGGGAAATCTTCTCGTTGGTGACGTAAACCCGGCCCCCGGGTTTGCAGACGCGGACCAGTTCGGCGAGGATCAGTTCCGGCTGGTTGAAGATCTGCAGCGCGTGCCGGCAGGTGACGAAATCGAACTGATTGTCCTCGAGCAGCATCTCGGCGGCATCGCCATAGACATATTCGATGCCGTGAACGCCAAATTCCCCCGCCACGCGCCGCGCATAGTCGAGGCTGGAGCGGGAATGATCGAGCGCCACGAGGCGCGACGGCGCGAACTGCTTGAAGGCAAGGACGGCAAAATCGCCGATGCCGCAGCAGATGTCGGCAACCGCCATCCCCGGCCTGAGACCGTGCCGCGGCAGGACGTGGCGTTCATGCTGCCAGGTCATCTGCGTCTGGGTGCGGAGAATGGGGATGAACCCGCCCTCCTCGAGGAACGCCTGCCCAGGGTAGAAATCATTGTCGTATTCGGCGACGGCGAGCCGCGAGTTCAGCCGGCTCAACGCCTTGAACTTGCGCGTCGACCAACCGACAACGCTGGAGGTCACCACCTCAATCCTGAGGTCCGGTCGCTGCTCCAGCGAGCCAACGAGCAGCCCCGAGAGGACGCGAAATCCAACATTGTTGACGCGTACCAGTCGCTTGACGTTGACGTAGAGCGTGCCGCGAACCGCCGCGAGCACCTTTTGGAAGCTCTCAATCAGCTCTCCGAGCTCACGCTCGTATTGCGGACGCAGCAGCCCGGCGATGGCAAATTCCTGGTTGTTTTCGTCGAAACGAACGCTGAACGGCTGCTGCCCTGTGTCACGCATGGGCGAACTCGGTTTCAAGATCAAATTGCGCCGTCAGCAGGATGGCGCCGGCTTCAAACACCTCGATCTGGACCTTTGCGGCGTAATCGACGCACAGCTCCAATAGGCCAATACGCGGATCGACTGGTCCGTCTGCGAACAGCGCGGCTCGGTATTGTTCCGCGGCGTCATCGCGAGCAAGCACCTCCGCCGTTTCGGCAAAAAACGCCCTGGCCTTGTCGTCGGAGGGAATTTCCAACTCGATACGGTCGTAACGCCCGTCGCGCAGTACCCGGCAACTGAGTTCGCCGCGCTCGCCGTGGCACCGGTAGGCAGTCTCCAGCAGCTCGTTCAACGCGGAGGACATGAGGTTGGAATAGAGCACGGAATCGGTGCGGTTATGGCTCACCATCCGCGCGACATATGAGGAGATCCGGTCGCAGTGAAGCCAGTCGGAGGCAAACACATCCACGCCCATGCTGATGCACAAGAGCGACTCGAAACCCGTTTTTGCCGCCGCTGCGTTCTCTATCAGCATGATGCTTGACCTATAGCTGTGATGATATCCGCTTTGGCAATAGCCACAACAATTATGACGATGCAATGTCAGTTGCAGCGCCGCCCGACCACATAATGGTTCGCCGACTCGATTTGGCTCCAGGCCCTATTGTGTGCAACTATATCGCCACATTCCATACTGAACTGTTTATCCGGACCAACAAATCACACCGAGCGCCAATCGCCATGACAAACGTCTCGACCGCCGATATCGCCGGCGCCATGCCGTCCGAGGCCGAAGTTGAAACACTTCGCCTCCAGCTCGCGCAATTGCAGGACGACCATGAGGACTTGAAGCTGCTCTACGAGGCGCTGATGGAGCATGGCGAGGCAGTGGAGGACCAGCTCGCCGAAAAAAACCTGCTGCTCGAGCGAACCCAGTTGCGCCTCGAGGCAGAACTGCAGGATGCGGCCCGCTATGTAATGTCGATCTTGCCCGACAAGCGGCCTAAAGGACCGGCGACCGATTGGCTGCTAGTCTCCTCGACCGAACTCGGCGGCGACTCGTTCGGGTACCACGACATCGACGATGATCATCTTGCCATCTATCTGATCGACGTGTGCGGCCATGGCGTGGGTGCCGCGCTGCTCTCGGTGACCGTCATGAACGTTCTGCGTTCGGCCAGCCTGTCGGGCGCCGATTTTCACGAGCCGAGCGCCGTGCTTGGCGCGCTCAATGACGCTTTCCCGATGGAGCGCCAGGACAACATGTTCTTCACCTGCTGGTACGGTGCTTACCAGCGCTCGACCGGCGCCTTGCGCTATGCGAGCGGCGGACATCCACCGGCCATTCACATCCGTAAGAAGCGCGGTCGGCAGAAGGCGCGCTGGGCGCCGCTATCGACACAGGGCAGCATGGTGATCGGCGCTTTGCCGCAGATGAGCTATCCGGCCAGCGTCGCCCAGATTGCACCAGGCGACTGCCTCCTGGTACTGAGCGATGGCACCTTCGAAGTCGATGACGCGGGCGGAACACAGCTGGGCATCGAGAAGCTGGCCGATTATTGCGCAGCCCATCCCCAGGATCTTTCCAAGATCTTCGAGTGGGTGCGAAAGACGAGCGGCGGCCCCCAGCTCCCCGACGATTTTTCGCTGCTGAAAATATCGTTCTGACGGACGCCTTCAAGGACGCTGCGCGAGCTGCCCTCCCCTCGCCCGACTAGTATGTCGCGTTGATGGCCCTTAGGCGCTGGGCCAGCGTCTGCATGATCGCGAGCGCAAAATTCGGCGCCGCGCGCACCATGACCAGAAACTGCTTTTCGGTGATCGGAACAATCACGGAGTCGGTCTCCGCAATCGCGGTGGCACTCCGGTCCAGACGCTCCACCAGCGCCATTTCGCCGAACAGCTCCCCTTCACCAAGCCTTGTTATGACGCGGCCGCCAAGGTTGATGGTGACCGATCCCTGTTTGATCACGAACATCTCCTTGGCCAGGTCCCCTGCCTTGAAGATGACGTCACCGGCCTTGTAGGACCGGTTTTCGGGCACCACGCGGTCTAGCAGCTCAAAATCTATGGACGGACGCTTCATGGTTCCTCCAGGTGCCACTGACCGCCCGCTCGTCCCTCGACAAGCGTGGTCAGATCGATGACGACTTCCGATCCGCGCGATCGCCCTCGGGTCTCAGACCGAGCGCGCTCATAGCGCCTCAACCTCCGGCCGCTTGCCGTCACCACCGAGACGCCCAGCCCCCCAACGCCGGTGAGCAGCATTCGCGGCACCCGGCTATACCCTTCCCAGCTCAGCATTTTACCGACCCCGCACAATTTCTTCCTGTGCCTCGACGCAGGAACAGCAGGCACTCTCCCTGCTTTCTCTAGCATATTGAATCAGAATCTGTTGACAAACGTATCTGGCAATGTTGGTTCTTTCGAGTTACATAGACCACGATTACCACAACTAAGCGACACCGAACGCGGATTGAGTAGATTTTTCTATTCATTTTCAGGTATGTGATGCGGCCTGTCATAAATCTCGCTAACGGCGTCGTATTGAAGTACTTTTGTTCCGGCTTGCACATGATTTCTCGGCACCACAGTCGTGATGCTGTCATGCTTGGTCGTCACGATCGGATTAAGAGCGATCAAAAGGGGTAGATCGGCCGGGGGAGCCTTGTCCGAGGCACGATAATTTCAGCGGCGTTTGCCGATTCAATTCCACACATCGCGAACCGCCGGTACTGCACCGGAGAGCGCGACGCATTGAGGAGACTGAACATGCTCGAGGCCGTTCCGGCGACAAATCTCGGCGCCATGTATCGCGCGCACATCCGGATGATCTTGGAGAAGGACATCGCCGGGCTCCTCGCCCAATATGCCGAAGACGCCGTGCTGATTTCCAGCTTCGAGAAAGTCCCCAAGATCTTCAAGGGCCATGCCGAACTGCGCGAGCACTTCAATGGCATTCTGGGCATCAACGACCTCCAGGACGAGATCGGATTTTGGGGGGAACTCGAAAATTCCGACGATGGCTACTGTGATGGTCTTTCACTGCTGATGATCACCGAAGGCATCCAGATGGCTGACGGCGCCGGCGGCACGGCCAAGATGCGCTTTGCCGATAGCTGGGTGCTGCGCGACGGCAAGATCATCATCCATTTTGCGGGCATGGTTCAGTACCCGGACGGCTCGCTGAGCTGACAATTCGGGACGACGAATATCCAGGAATTCGGCTGGGGGGCGGCATGGCGGAATATGTGATTATCGGGGCCGGTGCGGCCGGGTGTGTTTTGGCCCGTCGGCTGATCGATGCGGGCAGGTCCGTGTGTCTGATCGAGGCCGGGGAACTCTATTCCCACGCTTCCAATATCGATGAACTGGGCGGCTTCACCAATATCTGGGGCAGCGGCTTCGACTGGGCGCTCCCGACGACGCCGCAGGTGGGGATGAACGGTCGGCAGATCACGATCAACCAGGGCAGGATCGTGGGCGGCAGCTCGGCGATCAACGCCATGATGTATGTGCGCTGCAACCCCTCCGACTATCAGCTGCTGTCTGACCGGACCGGCGGCAAATGGTCGGCTGCCGACGTTGAAACCGCGTTTGCAGCCATTGAAAATTACCAGGACCGAGCGGCGCCGGGCCGCTACCAGTCCGGCCTGATGTCGGTTCGCAATTGCCCGGATGCATCCGCCTACTCGCCGGAGTTCCAGCTTGCCGCCAAGGAGCTCGGCTACAAGGGCGACGACTGGGACTATAACGGCCCGGTGCAGAAGGACGGCGCCGGGCCGCTGCAGTTCAACGTCACGCTTGAGGGCAAGCGCCATAGTGCGTTCAGCGCTTATCTGCAGCCGGTGCTGACCTCGCCACTGCTGACGCTGATGAGCGGAACGACGGTTTCACGGATCGTCTTTGCGGGTAAGCGGGCGGTCGCCGTTGAGGCGGTCGGCCCGGATGGCGAGCGCCAGTCGATCGAATTCGACGAGGATGTGATCGTCTGCAGCGGCGCGCTGCAGAGCCCGGCGCTGCTGCTAAAATCCGGCATTGGCCCCGCGGCGGAACTCCGGACCGCCGACGTCGAGGTGGTCACCGATCTCGGCAGCGTCGGCCAGAACTTGATGGATCACTTGCAGCTGCCGATGATCTATCGCCTCGCCAAGCCCCTGCCCGAACCAACGCTGCTCACGGGCAATGTGCTGTTCACCGACATCAACCATCAAGGCGTTGACGGCACCCCCGACCTGCAGCTGAATTTCACGCCCGCGGCACCAAAGCCGTTGCAGCGCATGCTGCCGCCGCTTGGCGGGCCGGTGATGATTTTCCTGCCCATCATGGTCCAGCCGAAGAGCCGCGGGACGGTGTCGATGCTGCCGGATGGGTCCATTTCGATCGATCCGAAATATTTGACCGAGCCTGGCGACGTCCAATTGCTGAAAAACGCGGTCGAACTGGTCCGGGCGTTCGCCCACACGAAGGCCATGTCGGGCCTCGCCGGCGAGGAGCTTGCCCCGGGTGGAGTGGACGCCGAGGCCTACATCCGCGCCGGCGCCTCGACCCTTTGGCATCCGGTGGGCACCTGCTCGATCGGCACCGATCCGGCCGACAGTGTCGTCGACGCGGACCTGCGGGTCCATGGCGTCGAAGGGGTCCGCGTTTGCGACTCCTCGGTGATGCCCCGCACCACGACCGGCAACAATCACGTTCCGACGCTCGTGATTGCGGAAATCGGGGCACGCAGAATTATGGGCGCGCGACACTGAGCGCGCGCCGAGGGATACCTGGTCGAGATAATATTTCTCGCCGATACGTTACAAAAACGTCGTCGCGATATAGTAACATATAGGCGCGGACGTCGATCTGCTCGTCAACACGAGATCGCATAGCTACATACGACCAGCTATTTATTCTTGTTCAACGCGTCTTGTTAACATTTGACTATGCTAATTACTTCACGCAACTATGTGCCGAGCTAAGAAGAGGGCGTCGCATGTCGGAACAAATTCGCAACAAGTGGATCGCCATGCGTTACTTCAAGGAGATCATGACCGACGGCAATCTCGGTTCGATCTACGAATTGCTGGCGCCCGACTTCGTGTTCACGCTGCCGACGCACCCGGAGCCCTACCACGGGCCCGATGGCTTCAAGGAGCTGGTCACCATGCTCCACGGCTGCTTTCCCGACTTCTACATCCACGCCCAGGACATGGTGGCCTCCGGCGACATGGTGGTCACCCGCTGGCGCGGGGGCGGCACGCATCTGGGCGGGCCCATTCATACCGTGGCGGGGGATATTCCCGCCAGCGGCCGCCACTTCGATATCGACGGGATGAGCTGGCACCGAATCCAGAACGGGCTGATCACCGAGGTGATCGGCCATGAGGACACCATCGGCATGTTCCAGCAGTTGGGCATCGCACCGAGCCCCCGCAACGTGACTCAGCCCGAGCAGAATGTTGCGCTGGCCCGCCGCTTCTTCGATGAATTGCTTAATCAGGGCCGCTTCTCGTCCATGGACGAGATCGTGACCGAAGACTTTCAGTTCACCTTGCCGACGATCTCTGCATTGTCCGGCAAGGAAGCGCTGCGCGGCTATGTGAGTTTTCTCCGCCAGGCGTTTGCCGAACTGAAGTTCGAGGTGGTGCGGGAGCTGGCTTCCGACAACAAGGTGGCGATGCGCTGGCGGATCACGGGAAAGCATGTGGGAGAATTCAACAACGCCCCTCCCTCCGGCAACCACGTCGATGAATTTGGCATCGACTTCTTCGAGTTCTGGGGCGGCAAGATCAAGGCGGTCCATGTGGTCGCCAACCAGTTTGGCCTGACCAACCAGATCACGGCCCACCCGCCCAAGCCCCTCGCCCCCGAAGAGAACAATGCCGTCGCGGTAAAATTCTTCGACGCGGTCTGGAGCAAGGGCGATTTCAGCGTGCTCGATACGTTGGTGGCACCCGATGCCGTCGATCATTCGACGGTTGGCGGCAAGGTGAAGTCCGAAAAGGGCAGCGGCAGCTTCCGCGCCATCGTCTCGATGTTCCGTGGCGCCATGCCGGATATCAAGCTGACGATCGAGGACGAGATCTTCGCCGGCGACAAGGTGGTGCACCGTTGGCGGCTGGCCGGCACCAATACCGGCAGCCTCATGGGCGTGCCCCCGACCGGCAAGCCGGTGACCTTCAGCGGCATCACGACAGTGCGCATGCGGGACGGCAAGATCGTCGAGCGGTGGACCAATGTTGATGAATTGGGCGTGCTACAACAACTCGGGGTCGCACCCCCACCGCAGGCGCGGTAGGCAGGGTCATCGTCAAAATGTCTCAAGGACAGCTTGCTGCCCAGCACGCTGACTTTGGTCCATTTACCAGAGTTCTGTGCAAATCGACTTTGTCTCGATACGGTTTGTATTTTGAAGCGTCAAAGTAGACTTCTCAAGGATCGAGGGACCGGGATATGCCTTACTCACCTGAAGCAAACAACGCCATCGCCGAAAAGTTCTTCACCTCTGTGTGGAGCGAGGGTGATTTCAGCGTTTTGGATACGCTGGTTTCGCCCGAGGCCGATGACCATTCGACCGTCGGCGGACACCCCAAGACGGAGAAGGGCAGCGCCAGCTTTCGCGCCATCGTGACGATGTTCCGCGGCGGCATGCCGGACATCAAGCTGACCATCAATGACGAGATCTATGCCGGCGACAAGGTCGTGCACCGCTGGACGTTGGTCGGCACCGATACGGGCGGTCTCATGGGCATGCCACCGAGCGGCAAGACCCTGACCTTCACCGGCACCAGCATCGTGCGGATGGAAGACGGGCTGATCGTCGAACGGTGGGCCAATGTCGATGAGCTTGGTGTGTTGCAGCAGCTCGGCGTCGTGCCCATGCCGCCGCCGCAGCCCTGAGGCAGCCCCCCATATCGCCCACACGCGGCCAGTTGCAGCAGCGTGTTTCATGGCCTCCGCAATCAAAGGAATGCAAGTTGGGAAAGACAGAGAACGAAGACAGCCTCCGCCGCTTCATGACCGAGATCTGGAGCAAGGGCGACATGGATACGATCGATGAACTGATGGATCCCGATTTCAAGTTCATCCTGGCGTTTGCGCATTTTGACAATGCCGAAGCGTTCAAGAAGCTGGTCGTCACCAATCGGACGGTGTTCGAGGGCCTGACCTACGTCCCCAATGACATCGTCGCCGATGAAACCAAGGGCGCCGTCTGGTGGACCATGAGTTCCAAGCATGTCGGTACCTGGCGCAACGTGCCGGGCAGCAACAAGGACGTTTCCATCGAAGGCGTCTCCTTCTTCTGGTTCACCCCCGAGGGGAAGTTTGCCAAGGCGATCGTCGAGAATGACGTGATGGGCCTGATGCGCCAGATCGGCGGCATCAAGATGCTCTACGAATAATGCCCAAGCGGCTGATCGTGGTCCCGCGCTGGAGCGGTACTCCAGCCAGCGACTGGTATCCCTGGCTCGAGCGAGAGCTGGCCTCCATGTCGCCGCCGCCGTTCGCCCCGATAATCGGGGCGACGGTGCCGGACTCGGCCTCGTCCACGATCAGCAACTGGATGGCGGCGGTTCGCGCCGTGCTCGGCACCAATCCCGGCGAAATCGCCGATACCGTGCTGGTCGGGCATAGCGTCGGGTGCCAGGCGGTGCTGCGCGTCCTGGCGGAACTGCCAGAAGGCGTGCACGCGGCAGGCGTGCTCTGCGTAGCCGGCTGGTTCTGGACCGACGCGCCCTGGGCGAGCCTGATGCCGTGGATCGATACGCCGTTCGACCTCGAGCGGGCAAAGATCGCGGCGGGCGCCCCGATCGTGGTCCTGATATCGGACAACGACCCCCACACCTCCGATTGGAAAGCCAATCGGGCCGCGTGGCGGGACCGACTGGGGGCGACCTCGATCATCGTGCACGGGGCTGCACATTTCAACGGCGGACACTATCCGATCATTCTCGAGACTTTGGCAGAGCGTTTCACTTGATAACAGGGGACTAATTCATGGGTACGATCGAGCAAAACAAGGAAATCGTGCGGGGTTACGTCGAGGCCATTCTGGTCAAGCGCGACTTCAGCAAGTTTTCGCACTTCACGGCACCGGGGTTCTATATCGATCGCTCGGCCGTGCCTGAGGCGATCAAGGGCGAAGAGGGTCTGCACACGCAGATGGACATGCTCTACGGCGCCTTCCCCGACCTTGCGCTGCGCATGGTCGACGTCGTTGCCGAGGGCGACAAGGTCGTAGTGCGTTTCCAGGCGCCGGGCACCCACACCGGCACGTTTGCCGGGATCCCGGCAACCGGCAAGCGCGCCACGTGGAAGGGCATCGTCATGTACCACGTTGTCGACGACAAGATCACTGAAGCCTGGGCCGACTGGGACGATTGGGGCCTGATCGAGCAGTTGAAGAAATAGCACAGGATCGGGGTTGCTCTCGCCCGCGATGCGGCGGGAGGAACCCGCGCTCATGACCAGCCGCTGAGGGGCGACTACCCGGGCTGGGACGATAACGCAGCTTATCCCATACAAAAGGGGCGGATCATGACTTCGGATGCACTGATGCGGTACCTCCAGCGCCTGCCCACCTTCATCACGTTCTTCTTTTCGGTGATGCTGGTTACGGTGTTCCGGCAGTTGGGAGACATGTTCCTGTGGACCACCGGGCCGGCGCCTGATCTTGGCAACCTCGCAAGCTGGCTGGTGATCCTTTCATTCTCGTCCACGCTCTTCTTCGTGGTCGCGGTCTGGCTCGGCTACGCGTTGCTGATCGAGCGCTTCCCCTACACCCTCGAGTACAGCCACTTCATCTTCGACGTGGTGCGTTTCTCGGTGGTCTACATGATCTTCGAGTTCGCTTTCCTGGCCGCCCACCCGCCGACCTACTTCTATTTCATCGGGGCGCTGGGCGTATTCCATACCCTGATGGCGGGCTGGCACGGCAGCCGCATGCGCGGTGTTTCATCCGTGGTGCGCGCCGAGCTTTTTGCCGACATTCGTGGCCACCTGTTCCGGGCAGGCGTCTACTACGCCCTCACCATCATCTATCTGCTGACCGTAACCCTTAATTGGCAGGCATCGGGCTCATGGACCATGCACGCCATACTGGTCGTCATCACCAGCGCGGTCCTGGTGTTTTGGAATGCCGAACGGTTGAGGGACATGAAGGCCAAAGCGCTGAAGGCGCACGCCGATGCGTTGGCCGCCAGCGCCACCGCCGCGGCGCCGGCAAAGTAACCCGGTCGTCGGCGCCGCTCACCTCGGTGCCGGATGCCCGCTAGATCTGCCCAAATATTTTATCCGGATAACAATTCAAGTGGAGAGCGGAGAACAAATGTCAGATTCAGTCATGGCCGCAGTAGACACCTTCTACAAGGTGTACAACGACCACGATATGGCCCTGTGGAACGACGCGATGGCGCCCAACTATGTCGGGCATGTCAACGCCGACACGGTGCCGAGCCGCGAAATTGGCGCGGGGTTCGTCAAAGGCCTGATCGATGCCTTCCCGGACATCCACTATACCGTCGAGGATCGGCTGCTGGATGGTAGCCGCGTCGTTTGCCGCTGGTCGGCGACGGGGACGCACACTGGCAACCTCTTCGGCATGCCGCCCACCAACAAGCACGCCAACATGATCGGGATCACGATCTTCCGCGTCGAGAACGGACAGATCGCCGAGCTGTGGGATATGTGGGATCAGGCCGGCCTGATGGCACAGTTGAACAAGTAGGGCAGGCGCGATCGCGACTGTCAGACGATGACACCGGGCGCCACCGCGCGTGCCCGGTGCACTAGAGTCGTTCATCGTTTCGTGAAACGCTGGACGATCTCTAAGTCTTTGTCTTGTCGCGCTTCCCCAAGCCTGGGCAAGGCCGCGACTTGCTCCCAAGCGCCGAGTTGCAGGAATGACGTTCCCGCTCTCATCTCCGTTCATCGCGATTGCGCGTAAAGACGAAGAACGCGAAAATCAGCCCTCATCCATGGCGTTGTATCGGTAGGGCCTGAGGACCGGCTCGGCGGTGTGGATTTTGTGGAAGGCTTCGAGATAGGGCATCAACCTGTCGATCATGGCACGAGCCTCGGTCTCCTCGGCGGATGCCGGCCGCGACAGGCTGTCGGCGATTTCCTCCAGCACCGCATCGCGGTCGATCCTAGTGACGCGCCCCCTGTCCACCACAAGCTCGCCGGCGACAAACACTTTGTCGATCGCGGCCTTGCTGCCCCGGTGCAGCACGGCCTCTGCGACGGGCGTGCGCGGATCGATGATCGGGCGTCCGATTGCCTTTTCCGACATCAGCACCACATCGGCCTCAAGGCCCGGCTCCAGCCGGCCAGTCCGGCCGCCAAAACCGGTTGAAGCGGCGCCGTGTTCGGTCGCCATCTGCAGTACGGCGGCGGCATCGGGACGCGGATTCCAGAGCCCGGTTTCCCGGTGCAGCGCCCAGACCAGTTTCATTTCGATGGTCATGTCGCGGTCGTCCACGAGGTTGGACTGGTCGATGCCCAGCGCCACGGGAATGCCGCGAGCGCGCATCTGGTTGACGGGCGCGATGCCGCTGCCCAGCCGCAGCCCGGAGCTGGCATTATGGCAGATCGCACAGCCACATCCGGCCACAAGTTCAAGGTCTTCGCGAGTCATCCAATTGCCGTGGCCGAGAGTGACGTTTGGGCCGAGCCAGCCCTTTGCGGCAAGATGGGCAACGGCTGTGCGCCCATAGGTTTCCTGTGCGTATGCTGCCTGCCGGGCGGTTTCGACCAGGTGCATGTGGACATTGGCGCCTTCGGATCTGGCGGTGGAGAAGATCAGCTCGAGGCTTTCGTCCGTGCACCAGTGCAGATTGGCGGGGGCAAGATTGAAGCGGATCCGTTCGCCCATCTCGGCCTGCCACTTCTTCTTCGCCTCGACGAAGAAATCCATGTAGGCGGTCGTGGGGGTTTTGGTCGCGGCCAGCCGCGGTCCGAGCCAAGCCCTGAGATCAGGCGGCAGGGTGGCGAGGACCTCGGCGTCGTCTCTATAGGTCAGCGTGTTCCGATCGCGCATCATGACGGAAAAGCCGACGCGCATGCCGATTTCGGCATAGGCCGAGAGCACGCCTGAGGTGGTCGCGTGCCAGTTTTCGGGTGCACCAGTGAAGCCGCTATGGATGTGGTGGACGGTGGTGGTGCCGCTCTCCAGCATCTCGATCGCGGAATAGAGCGTGTCGAGCCTGGCCGACACTTGCCGCATGCCGCGGAACCGGGGTAGCCAAAGTTCCAGCGGGGCCAGGGGCACGCCCAGCATCAAGGGTGTAAGGCCGAAATGGTGGTGGGCATTGACCAGCCCCGGCATCGCGATCATGCCCGGCCCACCATGGCGGGGCAGATCGGTGCGCGCGGCAACGCTGTCGCGCGCGACAATCTCCGCGATCCGCCCGCCGCGAACGATCAGCGCCGCATCCTTTTCGACCCGCATGACACCATTGGCATCGACGCCTCGGAGGACCGTGCCGGCCTCGATGATGCAATCCGCCGCCTTGGACATGGCTACGCCGCGGTGCGGCGCCGGGTCAGGGAAAGCACGCGTGGTCATGGGCGAGTATTTGGGACAATGTGCGCTCGTTACTGCTGCGTGAGTCGAATGCGACGCAAGGATCGTGCCAGCCCTTGCCATGCGCCAACCCCTTGGCAAAGCGTGGGCACTGCGGACGTCCGAGAGGGCCGGAGCAGGAGGCCTGCTACTATTTGGCACTGAGCGCCCAAGGCTTCATCGAAAGCGGATGCCAGGAAGTAACGGAATGAGCACAGGAGGGACGATAGTGGCCCTCCACCGGATTGGGAGCTGATGAATGTTCGATCTCGATTTTCTCGGCCGCTGTCTCGTTGTAGCCTTCTGCTCGATCCTCCTGACCAGCGCTCTGGTGGCGGACGCCACGGTACTTGGCAGCTATTTTTCCGGTGACGAGCTCTCGACCGGCCAACTCGCTGGGCTCATCCAATCTGCCGCCGTCATGGCTCTCCTGCTGCTCATGTTCGCGTTCACGCTGTTGCGGCCACGGTCCCCGACGCGCTCGAACTGGGCGAACCGGCTTACCGCCATAGCTGGCACCTTCATGTATCTGATCCTCGTTTTTCTGCCGGTCACGCCGGCCCCGATCTGGGTGAAACTCGCCGGCGGCATTCTCGCCTTCATCGGCACCGCGCTCAGCATCGTGTGCCTTTCCTGGCTGGGCCGTTCCTTCTCACTCGATGCACAGGCGCGACGACTGGTTACCGGCGGCCCCTACGCAATTGTCCGGCACCCGCTTTATGTGGCCGAGGCGTTCACCCTGATTGGGCTCGCGCTGGCCAATAGTTCCGTGGTGGCCTTCGCTGTGGTGGGGCTAAATCTTGCCGTGCAGCTTCGGCGGGCGATCAACGAGGAGCGCGTTCTGCGTGTGGCATTCCCGGACTATGCCAACTATGCCGCAAAAGTGCCAAGGCTGGTGCCGTTCTCGCGCCCCCTTGGCGGGGTAATGAATGGCAGCGCGGGGACGAGCCGTCGTCCTAATTGCCCCGAAAAGACTCAGTGAAATCGGATCCGATTGCGGTAAAGATCGACAGAGCGGGCGCCGTCCCGTGCAGCCACCCATCGCGACAAACCCAGGTAGACCGTGGATCAACAGGCAGATGCGCCCCGGCCGGCATCGGCGGTGCTTGAACCGGCGCCGGTGCGCTATCTCGATATCTTCATAGCCTTCACCCGCATTGCGCTCGTCAGCCTCGGCGGCGGGCTGTCCGGCTGGATGATGCGCGAATTCGTCGAAAACCGGAAATGGCTGGACGAGCGCGAGTTCCTCACCGGTCTGGCGTTGGCGCAGGCCTTCCCGGGCGTCAACGTCGTCAATATCTCCATCTGGGTCGGTTACCGGCTGCGTGGCGGCCCCGGCGCCCTTATCGCCGCCCTTGGCATCATCGTGCCGCCCGCTTTCGTGGCGATCGCAGCGCTGACCCTATTCGACCAGCTGGCCAGGTATCAAATCGTCGCCACGCTAATGGCCGGGGCGGCTGCGGCCGCCGTCGGCCTGTCGCTGTCGATGGGCATCAAGGCGGTGCGGCTTTCGGCCACTCATGTGATCCCGGTGCTGGTCATCCTCGCCATGGTGGTCAGCCTGTTCGTGCTGAAATGGCCGCTGCTGCCGGTGATCATCGTCATGGCGCCGCTATCGATCGGGCTGTCCTTCTGGCGCCTGCGCAATGAAGGGAAGAAGCCATGAGCGACAATGTCCTGCTGAGGCTCGCGACCTATTTCGCGCCGCTGTCGTTCCTCACCATCGGCGGGGGCCAGAGCATCATTGCCGACATGCACCGGGAGACGGTGAACGTCTATGGCTGGTTTTCCGACCAGCAGTTTCTGGAGATCTTCGCCCTGTCGCGGATGGCACCCGGGCCCGGCACGCTGATCGTGACCATGATCGGCTGGAAGGTCGCCGGCTGGCTCGGCGCCATCGTTGCCTCTCTCGCTATCTTCGTGCCCTCCTCACTGCTTGTTTACGGCCTTGCCAAGCTGTGGGGCCACTATCGCGGCGCGCCCTGGCAGAAGGCGATCGAAATGGGCCTCGCCCCCATCGCGGCCGGCATGGTTCTTGCCACCTCGTTCACCCTGCTGGAAGCTTCCAATGGCGGCATTCTCGCCTGGATCGTGGCCGGAGCCGCCACCCTGGTCCTGACCGTCACCAAGCTTAATCCGCTGCTGCTGCTGGTCGCGGGCGCAGCCATTTTCGCCGGCGTGCAACTGGCCTAGGGTCATATCTCAGGCCAGGCAGAGGCCGCGAACCAACACAGCCGCTGTCACGGAAATTGGCCCCTCGCCCGAACCTAGCCCAAAGAGGCTAGGAACGTAGGGTTGCTCTTCCGAATTCAATGCGCGCGATTTCGCATGGTTTCGAGGCGAGCATGGACAAGGCGCGAGGCTGGATACTGATCCTTGGTGGGCTCGTGGCCTGCGCCACGGTTCTTGCGCTGCTGGGCCGGGCGGAGCCGCCGGTGCCGGGCCGCTACACCGTCATCACCTTCTCGACCCCGCCGGATGAAATGATGCGGCAGCACCGGGCCAACCCGGCGCGCCGCGCCGTCCTCTGACAACCGCCGATCCATCAGGGCATTGGGGCCGGCGTGCTATGGCAAGGTCTTAGACCTGGTTGCGGGAACCTTCCCTGGCGCCATGAACGAATTCCGAGCTGGCGTCGCTGACGATGCCGACATGGGCGCGCGCGGCCGCTTCCGCGGCAGCAGCGTCGCCACGCAGCACCGCGGTTACGATCGCATCGTGCTCCTGCCAGGATTTGGCGAGGCGCCCCGGAATCCGGAACTGGGCGCGGCGGAACGGCCCTAACCGGCTGCGCGTCTGGGCCACCAACTCGAGGATGTGGGCATTGTGGGCACCCTCGTAGAGCCGATTGTGAAAATCGATGTTGTACGCCGAATACTCTTCCTCGGCGCCTAGATGGACCAGGCGCATCGCCGCCTGATGGACGGCTTCCAGCTCTCGCCGCTCGGCCGTTGTCATACGCTGGGCGCTCAGGCGCGCGCAAATCGCCTCGAGCTCCGTCATCGCCTCGAACATTGCGTGCAGGTACTCGTCCGAAACCTGCGCGACCATCGCGCCGCGGTTGGGCCTGCGGTCGATGAGACCCATGGCCGAGAGCTGCACGAGCGCCTCGCGTACCGGCGTCCGGGACACGGCGTAGCGAAGCGCCAGCGAACTCTCGTCCAGGCGCGCCCCGGGTTGCAGCCGCGCGCTGACGATGTCATCGGCGATTGCCCGCACCAACGCGTCGACCGTGGTGCCGCTGCGGATCAATTCCTTCGTAACCATCTACCCCCCGTTCGACCGGTGCATACACTTTGGCAATCCGGTCGAACGATCCAAATACGCTTTGGGTCACATTAATCAACGGCTTTGGGGGCGATGCCCACCCAAACCCGCCGCGCCTGCCCAGCTTGCACGCAAACACGCTTCACATCGGCACAATTGCACAATATCTACGCACATGAATGGACCGCTGGCGCCATTTTCAGCAGCATCGCCAGCGTTTAGTGCCGCAAACTCCTGATTTTGTTGAATAAACCTTTTGGCACAGCGATTGCATGCAATTCCCTGACGAGAAGTTACCAAGCTGGAGAAATCAATGACCGGAAAGTTCATGCTGTCCCGCCGACAGCTGCTCAAATCCACGGCGGCCGGGGCCGCGCTGGGTCTGGGCGCCGGGCTGCTGCCGAAAGGCGCGTTCGCGGCGAGCCCGCTTACCGTGGGCTTCATCTATGTGGGACCCAAGGACGACTATGGCTACAACCAGTCCCATGCCCAGGCCGCCGCGGCGGTAAAGTCGATCCCCGGCGTGACCGTGGTCGAGGAAGAGAACGTGCCCGAGACGACCGACGTGGTGAAAACCATGGAGTCGATGATCAATCTCGATGGCGCATCGCTGATTTTCCCGACCTCTTTCGGCTATTTCGACCCGTTCATGCTCGATACCGCCAAGAAGTACCCGGATGTGCAGTTCCGCCATTGCGGCGGCCTGTGGACCGACAAGGACCCCCAGAACACCGGTTCCTTCTTCGGCTATATCGGCATGGGCATGTACCTGAACGGCATCGTGGCCGGCCACATGACCAAGTCCAAGAAGCTGGGCTTCGTCGCCGCCAAGCCGATCCCGCAGGTGCTGCTCAACATCAACTCGTTCCTGCTCGGCGCCCGGGCTGTCGATCCGACGATCACCGTCCAGACGATCTTCACCGGCGACTGGAGCCTCGCCGTCAAGGAAGCCGAGGCAACGAACGCCCTCGCCGACCAGGGCATCGACGTCGTCTCGATGCACGTCGACAGCCCCAAGGTGGTGGTGCAGACGGCCGCCGGCCGCGGCATGTATGTGTGCGGCTATCACGCCAACCAGTCGGCGCTAGCGCCCCAAAAATACCTGACCGGGGCCGAGTGGAACTGGGTCAAGCCCTATACCGACTTCATCAACGAGATGCTCGCGGACAAGCCGCTCGGCCATTTCGTGCGCGGCGGCATTCCCGAGGGCTTCGTCAAGATGAGCCCGCTCGGCCCGGCCGTGACGCCGGCTGCCAAGAACCATTTCGACACCGTCCTGGCCGAGATCGACAAGGGCAATTTCGCCATCATCAAGGGGCCGATGAAGGACAACAAGGGCAAGATCGTTGTCCCGGCGGGCACGATCTATCCGGAAACCGCCATCCAGCTCGAAAGCATGGATTACCTGCTGGACGGCATCATCGGCTCCACATCGTAAGCGCTACAGCGGCCTCATGGTTCGACAGGCTCACCAAGAGGCCGCAAACGGGGATGACTGCGGCGCCCTCCGGTGCCTACCTCGTTCCGAGCCCCGCAATCCGGCTCAAGTGAGCCCAACGACCCGGCTCATGGCGAGCCACACAATCCACCTTATGGTGAGCTTGTCGAGCCATGGGTGCCAACACTACGGGAGCAACCTCGTCCTTCGACAAGCTCAGGATGAGGTTGCTTGAGAGCCTTCAGGATGGGGCGCTCGTCCTACGGGAGGTCAGGACGAGACCGGTCCGCGGCATGAACTACGAAATGGAGTAAGCGGCATGGCAGACACCACGCCCGATGTCATCGCAGCAGCGAGCGCGCCAGCAAGAGCTGGCTATGGCGCTTTCGTTGAACAGGTCGCGCGAAAATCGGAGGCAATCGTCATTCCGGTCGGCGCGGTCATCGTCGGGCTGGGGATCTACTCGGTCTTTCTCCTCTGCCTCGGCAAATCGCCGCTCGACTTCCTCTCGCTGATGTACAGGGGCGGCTTCGGCAGCTCCTTTTCGATCGACAACTCGCTGACCCGGGCCTCCCCGCTATTGCTGACCGCGCTTTGCGTGGCGCTGCCCGCGCGGCTCGGTCTTGTGGTGATCGGTGGCGAGGGCGCGCTGGTGCTGGGCGGGGTCGCGGCGGCGGCGGCGGGCGTGCCCCTGCTGGGCCAGCCCTATCCGGTAGTGATCGGGGCCATGGCCGTGGCCGGCGCCCTGACCGGCGCCATCTGGATCGGCATCATCGGCGCGCTCCGGCACTATCGCGGCGTCAACGAGACCATCTCTTCGCTGCTGATGGCCTATATCGGCATCGCGCTGATGAACCAGCTGGTCGAGGGCCCGCTGCGCGATCCTGCGAGCCTCAACAAGCCTTCCACCTATTCCATTGGCGACGCCTACATGATCCCCAACATCCCAGGCATGGACGTGCACTGGGGGCTCGTGGTCGGCATTATCGCCTGCATCGCCTGCTGGTTCCTGATCGAAAAGACCACCTGGGGCTTTGCTGCCCGCATCTCGGGCGGAAACGTCCGCGCCGCCCAGATCCAGGGGCTCGCAGTCGGACGGCTGATCGTCGGCTTCACCGCCCTTGCCGGCGGCTTTGCCGGCTTGGCCGGGATGATCGAGGTCGCGGCCGTGCAGGGCAATGCCAACGCCTCCCTCGCGGCCGGCTATGGCTATACCGGCATTCTCGTTGCCTTCCTCGCGCGCCACAATCCGCTGGCGATCATCCCGGTCGCAATCCTCCTCGGCGGCATAGACGCCTCGGGCGGCCTGCTGCAGCGCCGGATGGACCTGCCGGACGCTGCCGTGCTGGTGCTGGAGGGCCTGCTGTTCATCGTGATCCTCTTTTCGGACACGCTCTATGGCCGCTTCAAACTCTTCAACCCCGATCTCTGGGAGAGGAACCGGACATGAGCGATCCAACCGCCATCGGCCTCTGGGGCGTGCCGCTCGCCATCCTCGGCGGCGCCATCCGCGTCTCGACGCCGTTCATATTCGTGTCGCTGGGCGAAACCATCACCGAGCGCTCCGGCCGCATCAACCTCGGGCTGGAAGGCACCCTGGTGTTCGGTGCCATGATTGGCTACGCCATCGCCGTGATCACCGGCTCGCCGTGGCTCGGCGTAGGCGCGGCGGCGGTCGCGGGCAGCTGTTTCGGCCTCTTCCATGGCTGGATCTGCAAGTTCCCCAAGGTCAATGACATCGCCATTGGCATTGCGCTGATGCAATTCGGCACGGGCCTCGCCTTCTTCTTCGGCAAGCCGTTCATCCAGCCAGTCGCGCCGCACCTGCCCGCAATTCCTCTTGGCTGGTGGTCGAGCCTCCCGCAGGTGAGGGCCGCCCTCGACGTAAATGCCCTGTTCCTCATCGGCATCGTCATCGCTTTCGCGCTGCACTGGGCGTTCAAGAACACCAAGGTCGGGCTGATCGTCCGCGTGGTCGGCGACTCCTCGGACGCGGCCCGCGCCATGGGGCTCAATCCCAACACGGTTCGCCTGCTGGCGACCGCCGTCGGCGGCGCGCTGGCGGCAATCGGGGGCGCTTATCTCTCGCTCTATTATCCCGGCGCCTGGACCGAGCAGATCTCTTCCGGCCAAGGCCTGATGGCGGTGGCGCTCGTGATCTTTGCCCGCTGGAATCCGCTGGGGTGCTTCCTCGCCGCACTGCTGTTCGGCGGCGCAGGCGCCCTTGGCCCTGCCCTGCAATCGGTCGGCGTGACCCAAGGCTACTACCTCTTCTACGCAGCGCCCTACGTGCTGACGCTCATCATCATGATCGCAACCTCTTCGCGCACCCGTTCGCTGACCGGCGCACCGGGCGAACTGTCGATCACCAAATAGGACCCCGCCATGGATTCCAAGTTCATCGCTGCCGATCCCTATCCCTGGCCCTACAATGGCGACCTGCGGCCGGAAAATACCGCCCTCATCATCATCGACATGCAGACTGATTTTTGCGGGCCGGGCGGCTATGTCGATGCAATGGGCTATGATTTATCACTGGTGCGGGCGCCGATCGAGCCGATCAAATCCGTGCTCGAGTCCATGCGCTCGCGCGGCTATCACATCATCCACACCCGCGAGGGCCACCGGCCGGACCTCGCCGACCTGCCCGCCAACAAGCGCTGGCGCTCGCAGCGCATCAATGCCGGGATTGGCGATGCCGGGCCATGCGGCCGCATCCTGGTGCGAGGGGAGCCCGGCTGGAACATTATCGAGGAACTTGCCCCTCGCGAGGGCGAACCGATCATCGACAAGCCCGGCAAGGGCAGCTTTTGCGCCACCGATCTCGAGCTGATCCTCAAGCAGCGCGGCATCGAGAACATCGTTTTGACCGGCATCACCACCGATGTGTGCGTCTCGACCACGATGCGCGAAGCGAACGACCGCGGCTATGAGTGCCTGCTGCTGGAGGATTGCTGCGGAGCGACCGACCTGGGCAACCACCTTGCGGCGATCAAGATGGTGAAGATGCAGGGCGGCGTCTTCGGCTCGGTCTCCAATTCCGCAGCTTTCGTGAAGGGCCTGCCATGAACCGGGCGATCGGCGACTTCCCGGCTCCGAACAAGGCGGTCGAGGTCGAGGCGACGGGCATGACCATGCGGTTCGGCTCGTTCACCGCGCTCGATGACGTCTCGATCAAGATCAAGCCGGGAAGCTTTCACGCCCTGCTCGGCGAAAACGGCGCCGGCAAGTCGACGCTGGTCAAGTGCATGCTGGGCTTTTACCGGCCGACCAGCGGCGCCATTCAAGTGGGCGGCCGAGAGATGGAGATCGCGTCGCCGAAGGACGCTGCGGCGTTGAGCCTCGGCATGGTCTACCAGCATTTTACCCTTGTCCCCTCGCTCACAGGAGCAGAAAACCTCGTCATTTCGCGGCGGCAGGTGCCGGGCTTCATCGATTGGAGCAAGGAGAGTCGGGAGCTCGCCGCCTTCATGGCCAACATGCCCTTCCAGGTGCCGCTCGACGTGCCAACGGGACAATTGGCGGCCGGCCAAAAGCAAAAGCTCGAAATCCTGAAGCAGCTTTACCTCGGCCGCCGCTTCCTCGTTCTCGACGAGCCGACCTCGGTGCTGACGCCCGGCGAAGCCCAGGAAGTATTGGGGCTGGTCCGCGGCATGACGCGCATGGGCGACATCAGCGTTTTGATGATCTCGCACAAGTTCCACGAGGTGATGGCATTCGCCGATGAGGTCACGGTGCTGCGCAAGGGCAAGCGCGTCGGCAACGGCCTGACCACCGAACTTACGCCCAAGGACATGGCCGGGATGATGATCGGCGAGGCGCCGCTCGCCACCCTCGACAACCGGGCGCCGGTGCCCGTCGACTCACGGCCGATTCTTTCGGTGCGCGGCCTATCGGCGCCGGACCGGTCTGGCCTCAAGACGATCGAGGTGAAGGACCTCAACGTTCGCGCCGGTGAGATCGTCGGCATCGCCGGCATTTCGGGTAATGGCCAGAAGGAATTTTTGGAAGTCCTCGCGGGCCAGCGCCCCAAGACGGCAGGGCAGATCAGTGTCGAGGGCCAAGCTTACGATTCGAGCCGCCGCATGGCCCGGCAGCACAATGTGCGCTTTATCCCCGAGGAACCACTGCAGAACGCGTGTGCGCCGAAGATGACCGTGGCGGAGAACCTGGCCTTCCGCACTTTCGACATCAAGCGCGACGGCCGGGGGGCCCGCTGGATCAGCGGCCGCCGGATGAAGGGTTATGCGGCCGATCTGGTCTCCGCCTTCAAGGTGAAGACGGCATCGCTTTCGAGCCCCATCTCCGCTTTGTCCGGTGGCAATGTGCAACGTGCGGTGCTCGCCCGCGAACTCACCGGCCAGGTCGACCTGCTGATCGTATCGAACCCCTGCTTCGGGCTGGATTTTTCGGCCGTTGCCGAAATCCGCGCCCGCATCATGAAGGCGCGCAACGCCGGCGCCGCCGTGCTGCTGCTCAGCGAAGATCTCGATGAACTGTTGGAGCTGTCGGATCGCATCCTGGTGATGTCCGGCGGCGAATTGGTCTACGAAACGCCGATCGCCAGCGCCGATATCGCCGTGATCGGCGCCCACATGGCGGGACACCACTGATGGCGGAAATCGCGGCAAAACCTTTCCCGTTCAGCTTCGACAAGCGGCGCATGGCGCTCATTGTCATCGACATGCAGCGCGACTTTGCCGAGCCCGGCGGGTTTGGCGAGTCGCTCGGCAATGACGTGAGCGCCATCCGGGCAATCGTTCCCACCGTGCAAAAGCTCATCGAGGGTTTTCGCGCCGCGGGATTGACGGTCGTCCACACCATGGAGTGCCATCGGCCGGACCTGTCCGATTGCCCTCCGGCCAAGCGCGACCGTGGCAATCCCACCCTGCGCATCGGCGATCAGGGCCCCATGGGCCGTATTCTGATCGCGGGCGAGCCGGGGACCGCCATCATCGCCGAATGCACCCCCGCGAGGGGGGAGATAGTGATCGAAAAGCCCGGCAAGGGGGCCTTCTACGCCACAGAGCTCGGCGCCATCCTTGCCGAAAAAGGCATCACCCATCTTGTGTTCGCTGGCGTCACCACCGAGGTCTGCGTGCAGACCACTATGCGCGAGGCCAATGATCGCGGCTTTACCTGCCTCCTCGCGGAAGACGCGACCGAAAGCTACTTTCCCGAGTTCAAGGCCGCGGCCATCGCCATGATCCGCGCCCAGGGCGCCATCGTCGGCTGGACGGCCACGACCGATCAAGTTTTACAAGGACTTACACATGCTTGAGCGATACTATCCCGGCCTCACTCAGGGGGGCTGGCGCGATCTCGATTTTGAGCCGTTTCGCGAGGGCGTCACCGTCCATTGGCTCCATCGCGGCACGAGCGAGGAACCCTCGTCCGCCATCCTCAAATACGAGCCCCACGCCGGCGTTCCCGCGCACCGGCATGATGGTGTTGAAACCATCCTCGTGCTCGAGGGCACGCAGAGCGACGAGCAGGGCGATTACCCTGCCGGCAGCCTGGTCCTGAACGATATCGGCACCACCCATTCGGTCTGGACCGATGGCGGTTGCGTTGTTTTCATCCAATGGAACCGCCCGGTGGTTTTCGTCTGATAGGAGTATTTTCCTTGACTGCCCATCCTCTCGACATGGCGAGCCTCAAGGCTGCCTACGCCGCCGGGCTTTCACCGGTGGAGGTCATCGAAACCGTGTTCGCGCGCATCGCCGAGGTTAGCGATCCCGGGATTTTCATCCACCTCGCCGACAAGGCGACCTTGATCGCCGAGGCCCAGGCGCTCGGCGCCTATGACCCTGCCAAGCCGCTCTGGGGCGTGCCCTTCGCGGTCAAGGATAATATCGATGTGGCTGGCATGCCCACCACCGCAGGCTGCCCGGACTTCAGCTACCAACCCACCAAGGATGCGAGCGTCGTCGCCCTGCTCCGCGCCGCCGGCGCCATTCCGGTGGGCAAGACCAATCTCGATCAGTTCGCGACCGGCCTCGTCGGCGTTCGCTCGCCCTACCCCATCCCCAAAAACGCCATCGACCCCAAGCTGGTGCCGGGCGGTTCAAGCTCCGGCTCGGCAGTGGCAGTCGCCCAGGGCATTGTCAGCTTCGCGCTCGGCACCGATACGGCAGGTTCCGGGCGTATTCCGGCTGGGCTCAACAACATTGTCGGGCTCAAGCCGAGCCTTGGCGCGCTTTCCTCCACCGGCGTGGTGCCGGCCTGCCGAACACTCGACTGCGTCTCGATCTTCGCCCTGACGGTCGATGATGCGCACGAGGCGTTTTCGGTCGCGGCCAGGTACGATTCCACCGATGCCTATTCCCGCCAATACGCCGCCGGGTCTCTCTCTGCTCTCCCGCCGGTGCTGCGGATCGGCGTTCCGGCAGCGGCTGACCGGCGGTTCTTCGGCGATGGGCTGATGGAGGCGTCCTATGCCGAAGCGCTGGCAAAACTCGCTTCGCTTGGCCACCAGATCATCGAGCTACCCTTCGCCGATTTCTACGCCGTCGCCGACCTGCTTTACGAAGGTGCCTGGGTTGCCGAGCGCTATGCGGCGGTGAAGGATTTTTTCGACAGCCACGAGGCCTCCTTCCACCCCGTGACCCGGAAAATCTATGGCGGCGCCAAGGCCCTCTCGGCCGCCGATGCCTTCAACGGCCTTTATTCACTTCAGGCGTATAAGCGGAAACTTGCACCGGTTCTGGCTTCGGTGGATGTGCTCTGCGTCCCGACGGCGCCCACCCACTATACGGTCGCCGAACTCGAGCGCGAGCCGATCCGGGAGAACTCACGGCTCGGCACTTATACGAACTTTGTTAACCTACTGGATCTCTGTGGTATCTCGGTGCCCTCGGGAATGCGGGCCGACAACCTGCCGGCGAGCATCACCCTCCTCGCACCCGCCGGACGCGATGCCTTCACCGCCTCGCTGGCGCGCGAGCTTCACACTCTCTCCGGCAACACGCTCGGGGCGACCGGGCGGACGTTGCCCGATCGGGCTCTGGCTCGGTCAGTGCCAGTGGCCGACGGCATCCCGGTCGTGGTGGTCGGCGCCCATCTTTCGGGCATGCCGCTCAACGGCCAGCTTGTGGGCCTCGGGGCTACCTTCGATCGCGTCGCAAAAACCGCGCCCGATTACCGCCTCTATGCTCTCAACGGCCAAAACCCGCCCAAGCCGGGCCTGATCCGTACCACGGACGGGGAGGGCGTCGCCATCGAGACGGAAGTCTGGCGGCTTGCGCCGGCGGCGTTTGGCGCCTTCGTTAACGCAATCCCCGCACCGCTTTCAATCGGCACGATCACGCTTGCCGACGGCACGAGCGCCAAGGGCTTTCTCGCCGAACTGGCGGGATTGGCCGGTGCCATCGACATTTCCCATTTCGGTGGCTGGCGCAGCTTCATGAGCCAGTCGGCCTGAGCGTTGGGACAATGAAAAAACCTCGCCCCGGGGAGCACCCGAGGCGAGGTCAATCATTACGGTCCCGCGGATCGCCTAGCTAACACGAGCGATGTGCGGCTGGCCTCAGCCGACGATCTCGATGTCCGAGAAGTAATATTTGATCTCGTTCTGGGCGGTTTCCGGCGCGTCTGAGCCGTGGACCGAGTTCTCGCCGACGGAGATGGCGTAGAGCTTGCGGACGGTGCCCTCGGCGGCATTGGCCGGGTTGGTGGCGCCCATGATCTCGCGATTCTTGAGGATGGCGCCCTCGCCTTCCAGCACCTGCACGACCACCGGGCCCGAAATCATCGACTCGACCAGTTCGCCGAAGAACGAGCGTTCCTTGTGGACAGCATAAAAGCCCTCGGCCTGGGCGCGCGACAGCTGGATGCGCTTGCTGGCGACGACGCGAAGGCCGTTTTCCTCGAACAGGGCGACGATCTTGCCGGTGAGATTACGCTTGGTCGCGTCGGGCTTAATGATGGAAAGGGTGCGTTCGATGGCCATGTTTGGTCCTTGCTGCAAAGGGCTCGAAAGAGAGTTGGGCCTTGTAGCCTTCCTCTGCGAAGGAGACAAGACAGGCTCCCGCCCGGCACGGTTGCTAAAAACGGCAGCAAATCCTATGTCACGGGCTGAACCCCAGCCCCCGTGACCCGCTTATGCTGACGATCAACAACCTGACCTATCGCATCCAAGGCCGCGAACTGTTCGAGGGCGCTTCCGTCACCCTGCCCGCCGGCAGCAAAACCGGCTTCGTCGGCAAGAACGGCACCGGCAAGACCACGCTGTTCCACCTGATCCAGGGGCACCTTGCCGTCGACGGCGGCAGCATCGAGCTGGTCAAGAAGGCGCGCCTCGGTGCGGTGGCGCAGGAAGCGCCGGCCGGCAATGAAAGCGTGCTCGACGTGGTGCTGGCCGCCGACACCGAGCGCGCGGCGCTGCTGAAGGAAGCGGAAACGGTTACCGATCCGGATCGGATTTCCGAGGTCTACACCCGCCTCGCCGACATCGACGCGCACACCGCCGAAGCGCGAGCGAGTTCTATCCTCAAGGGCCTCGGCTTCGAGACCGACCGGCAGAACGCGCCGACGCACGAGCTTTCGGGCGGCTGGCGCATGCGCGTGGCGCTGGCGGGCGTGCTGTTCGCGCAACCCGACCTGCTGCTGCTGGACGAGCCGACCAACTACCTCGACCTCGAGGGCACGCTGTGGCTCGAGAAGTATCTCGCCACCTATCCCTA
>DATJHO010000053.1:0-28669 GCA_035493835.1 Devosiaceae bacterium | reverse complement strand
GGTTTGCTACGGGCGTCGACAATGGAAGGTCGTATCTCGCTGGAATCCTTCCGCAATGCCGAGCAACGCCATATCCGTGAGAGGCCGGCCGACGAGTTGGACGGCCATCGGAAGCCCGTTGGCATCGAACCCGGTTGGGATGGAAACGGAGGGTAGCCCGAGATAGTTCAAGTTCCGGGTGAAACGGGTCAGCATGCCGGTCGCCTCGGATGCTTGCTCGAGGGTGCTCGCCGTGGTCGGGACCGTTGAGGGTAAGAGCGGCAGGATTGCTGCGTCCGCGCCGTCCATGACCATTTTGATCCACTCGGCCGCGAGGGCCGGGCGGCCGTGAATCGCCTCGGCATAACTCGTCGCTGCAAAATGGAAGCCCGGCTCGACGCGCTTGTGGACCTGGGGGCCGACCTGGTCGGGGTGCTCGCGGATATAGCTCCCGAGCACCGAGGCGGCTTCGACGGCCATCACGATACCCGACATGATTTGGACAATGTCCATGTCGGGGGAGGCTGTCTTGATGACATGGGCGCCACGGCCGCGCAGCACCTCGATGGTCGCCGCAAGATTCTCCATCACTTCGGAGGCAAGTCCTTCGGCGTAGTGCCCTTCGGGCACAGCCAGGGTGATCCCTCGCAAGTCCCCGCCGAGAACCGAGCCGGGTGCGTCGGCCGCCAAACCTGCCCCGGCCATTATCGGCAGCAGCAGGGCGCAATCCCGCGCGGAACGTGCCAGCGGGCCCATGCAGTCGAGGGTCCAGGCCAGCGGAAAGCATCCGTCGGTGCTCACCAGGCCGTTTGTTGGCTTGATGCCCGTGAGCCCGCACATGCCTGAGGGAAACCGGATGGACCCACCGGTGTCGCTTCCGAGGGCAAAGCTCACCTGTCCCCGGGCAACCGCTATGCCCGAACCGCTCGAGGAGCCGCCCGGCGGATAAGCTGGGTTCCAGGGATTTTCGGGGTGGGAGGTATGGGCATTCAACCCCGTCGGGCTGAGGGCAAACTCGGCCATCTGCAGGCGGCCCAGATCCACCCCGCCGGCCTCGTCCAGCCGCGACAGCACTGGCGCCGTCACTTCCGCAATGGCCTGCGCCCGGAGCGGGGAGCCGGCGCCCAACGCGCTTCCTGCCCGGCCATAGACGTCCTTGCGGGCGTAGGGAGCACCAGCCAGGGAACCGCGCTCGCCGGGAGCAAGGGCCGACAATCGCTTCGCTTCGGCAATGGCGCGGTCGGCCTCGACGGCAACGAAGGCGCGGCCGTCAGCCTCGATCCGCGCCAGCGCCGCCGCGACCGCTTCGCTGGGCGACACCTCGGAACGGCGGAGCCGCTCGGCCAGATCGACCAGGTCACCATCGAGTATCGTTGTATCAATCATTGGAAAGTCCTCTCTGACACCATCGTCGCCAGGGCGGCGGGTTCAGCATTTCGGGGATTTTGGTGGGCGACGTGCCGCCGGTAAGACTCGACGATACGGGCGGGGTCGATGCCCTGGACGATGAAGACGATGCAGTCAGTACCCTCCGGAGGGCTGTCGAAATCGAGGTGTACAGGCGGGTGCAGGAAGCGCCGCACGCCGTGCACTCCGATCCATGCGTCACGGCTCCGATCGAAGAGGATGGCCTTGGTGCGCAGGATCCGGTCGCCGTGGACATAAAGGAGATTGGAGAGCCAGGTGGCGAACACCGGCCACGATCGCGGTTCGGCGTCGCGAACGATGGCGCTGCGCACGTCGCTCGAGTGGGAGGCGGAAATGCTGCGGCGGGCGAGGTCAATGGGGAAACGTGACCGGGCAGAGGTTTCGGAGGCGAGAAGGAATGCCGCGATTGCCGAGCTGTCCGCAGGCAGGATCGTGCAGTCCGGATTGGCGGCCATCAGCAATATTTGCAGATCCTCGGCCTTGTCCGCCGGCACCAGATCGGTCTTGGTCAGTACCAGCGCGTCGGCAGCGCTGACCTGCGCGCGGCTCTCAGGGGTGGCGTAAAGTCCAAACGGCGGGGTGCGGGCGTCCACCGTGCAGAGCACCGCGCCGGGATGATACCGCACCCGCAGCGAAAAATCGGATCGCAAGGTCTGCAATATCGGTAAAGGGTCGGCGATACCGGAGGTCTCGATCACCACCCGTTCGACCCGGGCGGAACTGCCCATCGCACCGATCTTGAGAAGCGTTGCGACGAGATCCTCGCGAACGAGGCAGCACATGCAGCCGTTCTTGAGGACCAGAACCTCCTCGGCCGCAGCCTGGATGAAATCCTGATCGAGCCCGATTTCACCAAACTCGTTGACTATTACCACGGTCCCGGCGCCGAAGCCGGCGGTCATCAGCGCATTGACGAGGGTCGTCTTGCCGCTCCCCAGGAAGCCGGTGACCACGTGGAAAGGGATCGTGCTCATCTCAAACTTCCAGCACGTCCGGAACTGAAATGCCCGCCGCCGCGAGCTTGTGCCACACGTCCGCGAGGCCCGAGGCGGTGATCATGCCGCCGGTGGGCAATTGCAGCAGATAGCCGAAATCGGCATGGGCGCTGATGCGGACGCGGCTCGCCGAGAGCAGGCGCGACAGCTCCACGGCCGTGGCGCTCGCGCTTTGATGCTGGCGCCAGCGGGCGGTGCGGTCCGCGAGCGCCCCATCGTTTTCCCAGGCCGGTCCCTCTCCGAGACTGCCGCACAGACTGCACATGTCAGGCGGCGGGGCGCGGGTTGCGGCTGATAAAATCGTCGGCGATGGCCTCGAACGTGGTCCAGTGCACACCGGCATGCGAATTGATGTGCTCGATGAGCCGCTCAAGCATCAGCAGCACCTGCGGCCGGCCGGAAACGTCCGGATGGATGGCAATGGTGAACACGGCCCGCTCCATCTCCCGATAGACCCAGTCGAACTGGTCGCGCCACAGTTCCTCGATCTGGCGCGGATTGACGAAGCCGTGGCTGTTGGGCGACTTCTTGATGAACATCATCGGCGGCAGGTCGTCGAGGTACCAGCTGGCCGGAATTTCCACCAGATTTGTTTCGGTGCCGCGCTGCAGCGGCTTCATCCAATGCTCGGCCGGCTTGGAATAATCGATCGCGGTCCAGCTATCGCCCGAGCGCACATAATGGGCCTCAAAGTCCCTGTGCATCAGGCTGTGGTCGTATTTCAGGCCCTTTTTCAGCAGCAGGTCGGTGGTGTGCGGGCTCAGCTCCCACCACGGCGCGACATAGCCGCGGGGCTGCTTTCCCGATAGCTGCCTTACGAGCGCGATGGAACGGTCCAGCACCGCCTCTTCCTGCTCGGGCGTCATGTAGATCGGGTTTTCGTGGCTGTAGCCGTGGATCCCGATCTCGTGCCCGGCGTCGGCGATCATCTTCACCTGCTCAGGGAAGGTCTCGATCGAGTGCCCGGGAACAAACCAGGTGACCTTCATTCCATATTTGTCGAACAGTTTTAGCAGCCGCGGAACCCCGACTTCGCCGGCAAACATGCCCCGTGAGATATCGAGCGTGGAATCCTCGCCACCATAGGAGCCAAGCCATCCGGCGACCGCGTCCACGTCAACGCCAAACGAGCAGAGAATTTCTTTGGCCATAAGTCCTGTCCTGAATATTTATAGCTGTCGCCGGCGTCCGGGCTGGTCATCAGCCGTGAGTTCTCCGGCACGGCCTAAACCGTGTTCACCGACGCTCACGCGCCGCCCTGAATGAGACGCAGCGCCTCCAGGATTTCCTCGCGGGCGCGATGCCGATGCGCTTGCATCATGATCTGGGTAGCGTCGAGGCTGGCGGCTCGCATCGCTCCGACTATTGCGGTGTGTTCATTGATCGAGCGGGTCGGCTTTGGCCTGAGGTTGATCGTGTAGAGCCGCGCGCGGTAGATCCAATCCGACTGGCTGTCCATGATCGCGCTGAGCCGCGGGTTCTGGGCGAACTCGACAATCTTGCTGTGGAACTTGTCGTCCAATTCGGCCCACGACTCGAGATCGTCGGCGTCGAGCGCATCGCTCTGCTTCCCGATGAGCGCTTCGAGCTCATTCAGTTGATTGTCATTGACGAGGGCGGCCGCCAGCCTTCCGGCTAGCCCGTCCAGGTTTTCGACGACGTCGTACATCTGCTGCAACTCGTTCTGGCCGATCGGCGACACGCTGAACCCGCGCCGCGGAATAATCCTGATCCAGCCCTCGACCTCAAGTCGAACCAAAGCTTCGCGCACCGGTGTCCTACTGATCCCAAGGGCGTCGACGATTTCGCGTTCGAGATAGGCCTGGCCGGGAGGAAGCCGCAAATGAGTGATGGCGGAGCGCAGGGCCGAGTAGGCTTTCTGCGCAAGCTTTTTATCGCCGTCGGTGTCGAGCACCAGCGAGACATCGCGACTGTTGGACGGCTCGGGACTGTCCCGCTCTTGCGTCGTTTCGCCTATAGAAACCATGCTTTGGCTACCTATCCGGATCCCTTCCACTCGAAAGACTTGGTCCGTCGGCTCAGGGGAAGTCAATAGAGGTCGCGAGCGCAAATGGCCTGCGAAGGGAGCTTGTTTTCCGTTTGCTCTGCGCCAACAAAGCTGGCCCTGTTATTGGTCCCGCGACCTTTTGCGGGACCAATGACGCCGGCGCGGTTCTCAGGGCCGGGACAATTGGAGCAGTTCCGAAATGAGGGCCTCGTCCTCAAGGTGGGCGAGCTTCTGCACAAAGTTTGCCGCCTTCTCGGGCGCGAGGATGCCGCGGGAAAGACTCATAAGCTTGGCGCTCAGTTGCGCCTCCGTCATCGGATTGTCCTTGCTGCCCGTTGCGTGCGTTATGTGGATTTCGCGCACGGCACCGCCGATTTCGGTCACCCGCACCCTCACCTCGTCATCGCGCATCGCCTCATCCACCGTTGGGACGATCTTTTGGCTCAACCGCTGCACGTCGGGGGCAAACAGGAATTCGTCGGTGAATTGCGCGACCGAGGCCTCGCCGAAGTGATAGGCGAGGGCCGCGACGTGGCGCACGCTGTACTTTGCTTCGAGTCCGGTCCGGGGATTTTCCTTGCCGGTCAGAACGAGCGTGTAAGGGCAGACGAAGAGCTCAATCTTTGCGACGTCGGCCGGTTTGGTTTGGGCGCGCAGGGCGAGACAGGCATCGATCACCGGATGCAGAACGATGCCGCACGGGTAAGGCTTGAAGGCAACCTTCAGCAATTCCCAATCGCGGCCCCAGCCGCCGTTGACCTTGCTCAGATCGGATTCCGGGGCGAACACGGCGGCAAACCCGCGCGGCGATTCAAGCGCGTGCAGCGAACTGTCAAGACCGCGATCGGCCAGAAGTGCCGCCAACAGTCCGTTCTGAGCGGCCTTGCCGGCGTGCAGGAGCTTGGTCATGGTCCCCAGCATCTCGAGGAGACCGGAGGCCTGCGTGGCGGCCGCACCCATGGCGAAGACCATTTCGCCGCTGTCGAGCCCCAGCAGGAGGCCGGCCGAGATCGCCGCACCGAATACGCCCGCCGTGCTGGTGATGTGCCAGCCTGCATCATAGTGGCTGGGCGAAACCGCGTTGCCGATGCGCAGGTCCGCTTCCAGGCCGATAATGAAGGCACGGAGAAGCTCACGTCCCGTAAGGCCCTGCTTTTCGGCGAGCGCGAAGCAGACCGGGGCGATGACGCTGCCCGGATGATTGAGGGTCTCCAGATGCGTGTCATCGAAGTCGTGGACGTGCGAGCTGGTTCCGTTGATCAGCGTCGCCCACAACAGGTCTTTCTTCTCGGCCCGGCCAAGCAGCGAGACCTGCGGGCTGACGCCGAGATCCTCGCTGAGGTCCATAAGGATCTCGACCGCCTTGTGCCGGCTGCCGCCGATAGCCACGCTCGCCCAGTTGAGGAGACACAGCTTGGCGTGGTTCACAACCTCGGGCGGGATATCTTCGAACCTGGTGTTCAGACAATTCTCGACCAGTTCCAACGTTGTCATAAATTCAGGCTCTCACGAATAGTCGGGGCAGGGAGGGGCAGGGGCATCGAACGGATGACGAGCCGGACAAGTCGGTCGCGCCCTTCGACGCCCCTCCAGGTTGGGGGCGGAGACGGCTATTTGATCAGTGCCTTGTCCTTCACGATCTGCTTGTAGGTATCCATGTCGTGATTGACCATCTGGGAAAAGGCGGCAGCATCCAGGAACCCGGCCTGAGCATTGATCGACGTAAGCTTTGCCTGGAAGGCCTGGTCGTCCATCATCTGCTTCAGCGTAGTTTCCCACTTCTGGGCGATAGCATCGGGGGTGCCGACCGGCAGTGAGATGCCGCTCCAGAAATGCGTGGTCACGCCCGGCGCGCCTTCCTCCGCGAAGGTCGGAACATCCGGAAAGAGCGGCGTGCGCTGCGGGCCGGTGACGGCAAGCAGCTTCAACTTGCCGGCCTTTACCAGCGGCGCCGCGCCGGTCACGTCCTGAAAGCCGACGAGCACGTGACCGCCGGCGATCTGCGGGAGTAACTCGCCGCCGCCGTTGGAGGGGACGAGGCGTGCCTTGGTGAAGTCGGCGCCGATGCTGTCGAGCCACTGGATGGCGGTGAACGTCTGGATCGAGGTCGGGCCGGTGCTGCCGAAGGTCAGCTGACCCGGATTGGCCTTCACCCAGTCATCGAGGTCCTTCAGCGTCTTGAACGGCGAATCCGCCTTGACCAGCAGGGCGAACGGCTCGTTGATCACCGTTGCAACGAAGCGATAGTCCTTGAGCGAAAACGGCAGGTTGTTGTTGCCGGCAATCAACGCCTCGGTGGCAGAGCCGTTATGCGCGAGCGCCACATAGCCATCGGCATTGCCCTTCAGCACGTCATTGGTGCCGGTCGCGCCGCCTGCTCCGGGGCGGTTCACGACGTTGACCGCCTTGCCCCATTTCTCGCTCAGATAGGTCGCAACCACGCGGGATGCCAGGTCGGTGCCGCCGCCGGCCGTGAACGGCACGACGAGTTGGATCGGCCTGGTGGGATAGTCCGGCGATGCCGCGATCGCCTGCTGCGAGACGGCCGCGCCGGTCGCCGCGACCATCACCCCGATCGCCATGCCAAGGAATGTTCTTCTGATCATGTTGATTGCCTTTTCCCTTTTTCCACAGACACTTTGCCGGTCCGAAGCAAAGCCTTCGGCCGATCCGGCGACATCATTCGGTGACAGCCAGTTGAAGGTCCCGCCGCCTGATGTGCGCGCGCCGCATCAGCGCGATCGAGACGACGAACAACCCTGCGGCGAAGACGAGAATGGTCAGTGCGATCGGGCTCTCGACGAAGATGCTGAAGCTACCGTCGGAGATGGACATCGACTGAACGAAAGATCTTTCGGTGAGCGGCCCGAGCATGAAGCAGAGGATGAATGGGACGAGCGGCCATTTGCCCTTCTTGAGGAAGTACCCCACGCCGCCGAGAATGAAGGATACCAGCACGTCGAACATGCTGTTCCTCACCGAATACACCCCGACGACGCAGAGCAGCAGGATCAGCGGCTTGAGAATGCGAAGGGGAATTTGCGTGAGCTTCACCCAGATGCCGACCAGCGGCAGGTGCAGGACCACCAGCATCACGTTGCCGATGAACATGCTGGCGATGATCACCCAGACGAAGTTGTTGCTGCCATCGAAAAGCATCGGCCCGGGCTGCAGGCCGTAGATCATCAGCCCGGCAAGCAGGATCGCCAAGGGCGGCGAACTCGGGATGCCGAGGGTGAACAGCGGCACAAAGCCCGCCGAGCAGGTGGCGTTGCCCGCTGCCTCGGGCGCGGCGACACCCCGCAGCGCGCCTTGGCCGAATTCCTCTGGTTTGGGAGCGATGCGCTTTTCCAGATCGTAGGACAGGAAGGCAGAAACGGCCGGGGAGCAGCCGGGGAGGAGCCCTAGCAGGAAGCCCACGACCCCGGAGCGGAGCATCGTGGGAACCGTGTCGCGGAGGTCCGACAGGCGCGGGTAGACGCTGCCCAGCTTCGGCACCTGGCTTTCGGATGCGTGCTCGCCGAAGGAATGGAAGACCTCGGCGATGGCGAAGAGGCCGATGATCACGCTGATCATCTCGATGCCCGCCGTCAGGGGTTCGATCCCGAAGGTGAAGCGGGCCTGGGTGCTCGCCGGGCCCATGCCGACGAGCGACAGCAGATAGCCGGCAAGGCCCATGATCAGGCCCTTGATGACCGAGTTGCCGGAAAGGTTGACGATGACGGTCAGCGTCAGCACCATCAGGGCGAAGTATTCGGGAGGTCCGAACGCCAGCGCTTGATCAGCGAGCAACGGGGCGAAGAACACCAGTCCGATCACGCCAAGCACGCCGGCGACGAAGGAGGAAATAGCGGCGATGCCGAGCGCCGGTCCGCCGCGGCCCTTCTTGGCGAGCGGATAGCCGTCGAAGCAGACGGGCACCGCCTGGAGCTCCGCCGGGATGTTAAGCAGGATGGCGGTGGTCGAGCCGCCGTAGATTGCCCCGTAATAGATGCCGGACAGCATGATGATGCCCTGGGTCGGCCCGAGGGCCGTCGTCAGGGGCATCAGGATGGCGATCGCCGGAGTCGGGCCGACGCCCGGGATCATGCCGGCTACCGAGCCGATCAGGGCGCCAAGCATGGCCATGAGGAGATTTGTCGGCGTCAGGGCGCTGCCAAAACCCTCGATCAAGAGATGGATGGTATCCATGCCGTCTGACGTCCCTAACCGAAGCTGATCACGCCGGCGGGCAGCGCGATGTTGAGCAGGTTCATGAACAGGTATCCGAGCGCCGCACTGGCGATGGCTGCGTAGAGGATGCACCTCACCCAGCCATACTGGCTCATGGTCTTGAACAAACCGATGGCGACGATGAAAGTGCTCGCAATGTAGCCAAGCCGGTCCATCAGCAGCCAATAGACGAACAGGATGGCGAATGACCCGCAGAGGCGAAGCATCGTGCGGCCCCTGGGGAGCTTCTCCATCAGGGCGCTGGGGTCTGCACGGATCACGAGCACGGCCCCGAAGACGACGAGGAGGATGCCGACTGCCCCAGGCATCACGTGGTCGCCGACCAGCATGCCCGTGCCGAGGTGGTAGAGGCGCGCCGCCTCAGCCAAGGCGACCAGGCCGAGCCCGATGGCGATGAGGCCGCCGATCCGGTCCGGACCGAGGCGCCGGGCACCCCGTGGAACCGGTGCGTGCCCGGAGTTCGCCCCGTTATCAGACGCCCCGATTTCAGACGCTCCGATTTCAGACATGGGCCGCGAGAGCCGGCTGGCGGAAGAGGGCGCCCCAGCCGGCGATCCCGGCAGGATCGGCGCCAACCATCAGCATCGACTTCCACATGACGGCGCCGATCGTGTCGTAGATGACGCAGCCGTAACGCGCTTCGAAGTCCTCGATCGACCAGATCAGCGGGAAATTGGTGCATGGGACGCACACGCCGTCGGCCGGATCGTGCATCACTTCGGCAAACATCCGGTCGATCTCGTCGAAGGGGACCGAGCCGATGTCCTTGTTGATGGTGCGGTTGGCGCCGCGGGCGTTCACCACCGTTATGCCTTCGCGCCCATAATTCTCGGCAATCAGTTGGTTCTGCTGGTCGCTGTACGGCGTGATCAGATGGCAGGTGCGCATGGCATTGGCCCGCGCCGCCTCGATCAGCGCCAACGTCGCGGTGGTGGCGGGAATGCCCGTTGCCTCGGTGATGCGATCGCAAAGCACCCGGTCGGATTCAAGCCCCAGCCAGCTGCCGGAAGCGCCGTTCCAGGCGATGACGTCGACTTCGGCATGGGCCAGCAACTCGGCGGCCCGCAGCATCGGATCGAGGCGGAACTGGTCGGTCGAACTCTGCGCCAGCGAAATGTGCGTGACGGGGAAACGAGAGTAGTGACAGGTGACCTCGTCGATGCCCTGGAGCATCCGGCTGCACACCGGCTCGAGCAGGGTGTTGGACGAGGGCGTCAGCATTCCGATTTTCTTGGGCATGGCTTTCGATCTCCGCGCCTCGGCGCTGATGGTTGACGAGGTGGCAGGCAAGCGGGAACCGGTCATCAAGAGCGGCCGTTGCCGTCGCCGGTTGCCGCATTGCGGCCACCCCCGTTCGGCAGCTCGAAGCGCGAGAGGCCGACGATCTCCTGGATCGTTGAGGCCACGCGCAGCAGCAGCGCATCCTCGAAGTGACGGCCGACAAGCTGGACGCCGATAGGCAGTCCGCCGGTCATCGCACAGGGAACGCTGATCGCGGGGTGGCCGGTATAGTTGAAGGGCGCGGTGTTTCGCGAAAATGCCGCTTCGCTGACCACGCGGTCGAGGAAGAATTCGAGTTCCTCGCGATGGTCGCGCGGCTCGGTGAATTTCGGCGCCCGCGTCGGCTTGGTCGGACAAACCAGCACGTCGAAATTCTGGAACGCGTCATCATAAGCCTTCCGGACGGCCGCGCGCATGTTCTGCGCCTTGGCGTAGAAGCGACCGTGATAGTTCCGCTCGACATACTCGGCGAGGGCAATCATCTGCTTGTAGCTGATCGGCAATTCATGCCCGCTGCTGCGCTTGAAGCGGCCGAACATGGTCATCAGCGAGGTGGGGTAGGACGACCCGTAAAACGCCCCGCCGAGATTGGTGTCGTAAAGGCGCTTGGTGCCGCCGAGCATGATGGCGGAGGCGGGAATATAGGCTTCCTCGTGCATCGGAATGGAAACCTTGCCGACAACCGCCCCGGCGCCAGCCAGGGCGTCGAGGCAGTTGAGCGCGGCGTCGCTGACCTCGCTCTCCATTCCCTCGTAGCCGATGCCCTCGAGCAGCAGCCCGATGCGCAGGCCGCGGACACCGTCGCCGAGGCCGGTCATCAGGTCGATCTCTTGGGGGCATGCCGCCTGCCTGGGGTCGTCGTTATCGCTCCCGGCGATGCACTGCAAGGCCTGCGCGGCGTCCCTCACCGTACGTGTCAACGGCCCGAGATGATCGAGGGAAGGGTCTGCCCCAACGGCGCCGGTATGCGGCACGAGGCCATAGGTGGGCTTCACCCCGACGACACCACAGTAGTGCGCCGGGTTGCGGATCGAGCCGCCCTGGTCGTCGCCGATGGCCAGATCGAGGGTGCCGGTGGCGACGGCGACGGCGCAGCCCGAGGAAGAGCCGCCGCTGACCCGCTCGTGATCATAAGGGTTTGGCGTGCGACCGAAGTCGCCGATCCCGACGAGGCCGCCGCCGCTGGCAAAATCGTGCATGTTGAGCTTGCCCACGATCGTGGCGCCGTGCGCGAGCAACCGGGTTGCAACAGTAGCGTCGTAGTCGGGGATGTAGCCATCCATGAAATGCGACCCCATCGTCAGCGGAACGCCCGCCAAGGCGATGTTGTCCTTGAGGCCGACTGTCTTGCCGCTGAGGACCCCTTCGGGGGCCCCCTCGACGCGGCAAGCCCAGGTGAAGGTATTCAGCGGATCCTGTTCCGCCGTCAGCCGCCAGGAGCGCCGGCCGGACCCGGTCTCCGCCGGGCCCTGCTCTTCACCGATCCGCATCTCCGACAGACGATGAAACCGGCGAAGGGCATTGGCGAATTTCGGCTGGAGGATGGACGCTTCCTCATGCGTGAAGTTGAAACCGAGGTCCTGGCCGAGCGCTTTCACTTCATCGGTGTCAGGCACTCTCAGCATGGTATCTCTCTACGATGAATGCCGTTATCGGCACACTTTGAAACGGCCGATCCGTCCCCCGGCGGATCGAAACCTGCCACTAATGTATTCATTGGTCAAGGGAGGTCTATTTAGTGGGCAGGCACAATCTGGTGAGTTCCCCAATGTCAATTTCGGGGAAATCGCCCGTTTGTGATGCGCTCGGCGCAAAACTTAGCCACAAGTCCCAAGTCCGACGGTTGCATCGGTCAACGTCAGTGACCGGTTCATGTGCTGACAACGCATACGTAAATTTGGCGTCGCCGTCGACCAATCCAGCTGTGGCCACGGTCTGCAGGAAGCGCGTGCAGCGGGCGAGCTTGCCGCCGGCAGGCAATGAGGGGGCGATTTTTGGGCCGCCGCGGGAGGTGGGCGCCAGTCGCCTGGACCGGCGCCCACCTGGATTGTGGGAGGGATTCTTCGGCTGCGGTACGCAATGGTCGGGGGGTGGCCCTCCGCGCGCCGAAGGGATTTCCGCCTATTGGGGCAAATGGCGATCCAGCTGGGCGATGATTGCGTCAGTTACCTGGGTGGTGTTGAAGGTGCCGCCAACGTCCGGCGTCAGCGCGCCCTGGCCAACCGCGTCCTCGATCGCCCGTTCCAGCGCAATCGCTTCGGCCTCGCGGCCGAGGTGGCGCAGCATCAATGCACCGCTGCCGATCGTGCCGATCGGGTTGGCGATGCCCTTGCCGGCGATGTCGGGGGCGGAGCCATGCACGGGCTCGAACATGCTGGGAAAGCGCCTGTCGGGGTTGAGGTTGGCGCTTGAGGCCAGCCCCAGGCTCCCGGCGAGTGCGCTCCCGAGATCGGAGAGGATGTCGGCGAACAAGTTGGAACCGACGACCACTTCAAGGGATTCCGGCTTTTGCACGAAGCGGGCGGCCATGGCATCGATGAGCCACTGCTCGGTTTCGACCTGCGGATAATCCTTGCTGACGCGGGCAAAAATCTCGTCCCAGAGCACCATGCCGTACTGCTGCGCGTTGCTCTTGGTGGCGCTGGTGACCTTCTTCCGCGACCGCGTCGCGGCGAGGTCGAATGCATAGCGGATGATCCGTTCGCAGCCTTCTTCGGTAAAGACCGAGGACTGAACCGCGATTTCCTTGCCGGCACCGCGGCCGGAGAAATTGCGGCCGCCGAACCCGCCATATTCACCCTCGGAATTCTCGCGGATGAGCACCCATTCGAGGTCGCCCAGGTCGGGCCGGTTGAGTACGCGCTTGATGCCGGGGAGGAACTTGACCGGGCGGATGTTGGCCCACTGGTCAAACCCTTGCGTGATGGCCAGCCGCAGGCCCCAGAGGCTGATGTGGTCCGGAACCGTCTTCCAGCCAACGGCGCCGAAGTAGATCGCGTCGTGATGCTTGATCTGGTCGAGACCGTCTGCCGCCATCATGCGGCCGGTCTCCAGATAATATTCGCACCCCCACGGGAAGGTATCGAACGCGATGCCGAAACGGGCGCGCTCGGCGATATAAGCCAGCACACGCACCCCCTCCCGGATCACTTCCTTGCCGATCCCGTCGCCAGGGATCACAGCGATTCGGTACGCGTTCGTCTCAGACATCAACATTCGTCCTTTTAGAAATTGCCTTTCAACGAGACGGTTCGTTACTCGTTGGTGCAGCAATGTATACGTTGTGCCGTGGGCCTGTCTAGACGACTCGTAAGCGCATGCGCTTGGCGAGCAGCAGTCTCAGGGAATATGGCCAACTTCAGTGCAAGTTCTGGCCGGACGGCGGGGTAGGGGGTAAGCTGAACGCTCAGCAATGCATGCGCAATGCCAATGGGTTCAGCGCCAAGAGTCGCCGCAGCCTTAAGGCACGTATGCGCAGGCAGCTCCCTCCGGAGGAATTCCGCTGGGAGTCCGGAAGCATGATCGGCCGAGCCAGATCAAGGTCCTCGTTCCGCCGGCCCTGGCCACCTCGCTGGGCGACACCTCGGAACCGCCGAGCCGCACCTTCTGGTTCACAAGGTCACCGTCGGGCGGGGTGGATCAAATTTCGGAAGTCCTCTAATCGTCACTGGGGCGGCAGGTTCAGCATTTCGGCGACATTGCTGCGTGCGCCGGCCAGCGCAGCCTGGTCGCGGGGCGTCAACTCGCGCGGGCCACCGACATAGTGGACGGAGATCCAGCCTAGGAGCGCGCCGTTGTCGTCGAGCAGTGGAGCCAGCATCTGCGCGGTCGCCGCATAGGCACTCAGCAGGGCAGGCGGCGGCGCCGGTTCGACGGGGCGCGTCAGGTCCGGCTGGATGAGCAGGCGCCGCTCGCGGGCCAGCCAGATGACAGTCGCGGCCGCCCGCTGGTTGATCGAGCCGTCGCCGCGTAGCGACCTGACACCTGGCTCCAACGCCTCCGCGACGATGAAATCGACGTTCCAGCCTCGGGCCTCGTCATCGAAGCGCAGCGTGCAGCGGCTTGCCTCCACCGCTTGCAGTAGTTCCGTCAATATGCCGTCGAGGCGCGTGGCGAGGGCATGGGTTTCAACATCAGTCATTGAGGGCTCCTGAAGGGTTTTGCGCAAGATCAGAGGGTGAGGCGAGAACGCCAGCATTAATGAAGGCGCGGGGACTGCTTGGCTTCAGACCACGCTGTAGCGGCGCAACAATGCGGTGAGTTCACCGACAGATTTCCAATCCTCGCTGCGATCCACAGCTTCTTCGACGCGCGCGACGCCTTCCGGCGACAGGACCGTGGCTGCGAGTTCGTGGAATTTTTCGCGCACCTGCGGCTCGGGATCGGGGTGGAAGGTATCGCGCTTCGAGTTTTCGCAGGCGGCGGAGGCCTGGCGGCCGTCGGTCAGCGTCACGGTGACCCGAGCGGGCTTCAGGGATGGGCCGAGTGCAGTCATCGATGGATCCGCAGACATGAATACGCGATGGCGCAAGGCCGAGATGACGGGGTCGGTCAAAGCGGAATCATCGAGCTCGGAAAAACCGATGCCGTTGCGGACGACCAGAGTTGCCGCCGCGTGCGGGAATGAATATTTCGAAGCGAAGTAGTTCGGAGGATCCTGATTGGACATCACCGTGGCGAAGTCAAAGGTCTCGGCGTCGATGCGCGCGATCTCCTCGGGCCGTGGGCGCAGTTCCGCCAGCACGTCCTGCAGGCTGTCCAGAGCCGGATGGATCGGATTGCAGCAGGCGTAGAAGCGGAAATAATTGTCGGACACTTCCCACGAGCCGCCAAGATTGCGTGCAATGTCTTCGGGGTTGAAACCGTCGCCGACGAGCTTGTCCAGCGCCTCCTCGACAGCGTTATGCGGCGCGTAATACCCCGCCAGCGCCATTTCGGGCGCCAGCCCGGCCGCAAAGCTCCCCATGCCGGCGGGCAGGTTGAGACTGGTGCCGCCGGAAGCGGTGTTGTTATAGCTTGGCGTCATCAGCATCGAGCTGGCGATGCGTACCGACAGATCGACGCCGGCGCCATCGAGCCCATAGAGGCGAGCCCCTGCCGCAACTGACGCCAGTAGCGAAAGCTGCCCATTCGGATGAGAAAGCGCCCGAGGCTTGTAAGCCCGATTCAACCGCCCGGCGAATTCGTAACCGAGCAGGAGGGCTTCCAGCAATTGCTGGCCTGTGCTCTGGCGGCTTTCGCCAATGGCGATTGTGGCCGGCACAAGGTGAACCCCCGTCTGTAGGCCCCGCAGGCCTTCGGACATTTCGAGCGACCGACCGGAGAGCGCGTTCAGCATCCCGGCGGTCCTGGCATCCGCGGCCTGCCAACCCGGGCCAAATACGGTGGCCCCGGTTCCTGCCGTCCTCGCCAGACGGTCGTTGAGGGCCCTCACCTCGGGGCGCAAGGACCCCGCGAGCATGATGCTAAGCGTATCGAGCAAGACAAGCTTGATGCGATCGCGAGGGGCGGCCGGAACATCCTCCCAGCGCGCGGTAGCAACGAAATTCGCGAGCTCTTCAAGTTGCTGAGCCAAGGCGAGGTCCTCTTCAACAGTGCATTACGATCGAGTATTGCGCGGCCAGCGCCGGCCACAGCGCTTAGTTGGTGCCGGCGGCCGCAATCGGGGCCCAGCGCTTGACGTCGCTCTTGAGCCGGGCTTCGGCAGCTGCGGGGGAGGCATCGGGCCAGACTTCGACGCCGATGTTCGCAAACCGCTTGTGCGTTTCCGGCAGGGCCAGCGCCTTCGCCGCGGCATCTTCCAGCACTTTCACAATCGCGGACGGAGTACCTGGATGAGCGCAGAGGATCGTCCACACTGGCATATCGAAGTCAGGAACGCCCTGGCTTTGAAGGCTGGGCAGGCCCGGGACCAGATCGGAGGGGGCGGCGGTGGAGACTGCAAGCCCCTTGACCAGCCCGCTCTTCATCAGAGGCAGCAGCACTGTCGGGCTGTCGATGGTAAAATCTACCCGGCCTGCGACGAGGTCCTGAACCGACGCAGCCGCCCCCTTGTACGGCACGATGGTGAAAGGGACACCAGTCCGTTGCCGAAACATCTGGCCGGCGAGATAGTTATTGGCGCCGGGTTGGGAAGCGCCAAAATTTGCATTTGCCCCCTGCTTGCGCAACCAGGCCAACAGTTCAGCGACATTGTTGACAGGCAGTTTGGGGTTCACGGCCAGCATAAAGGGCTGCCGCGAGACCAGGGCCAGCGGTACAAAGTCGGCAACCGGGTCGTAGGGAAACTGCGGATAGGCCGCCTTCATCAGGACGTGGTTGTTGGTCGCAAAGAACACGCTGTAACCATCGGCGGGGGTACGCTCGAATTCGATCGCGCCAATAGTGCTGCCTGCGCCGGCGACGTTCTGGATCACTAACGGTTTGCCGAGGAAGGGGCCCATGGCGTCGGCCAGCACGCGGCCGACAATATCGCTCGCGCCAGCTACTGCGACGGGAACATACATCTGGATCGGACGGGTCGGATACGCAGCCTGCGCCCATGCACGGGTTGCGGCGAAGGCGGGAAGAGCAAGCAACGGAGCGGCAAACAGACTGCGACGACGCATGAGGCAAATTCCTTCACGGCAAACAACCAGCGAAAAACCACCACGGCCTTGCAGGTCGCTCAACGGGCAAACCCGGCGAGACGGTGAGGGTCGATGAATGTGTAGAGTGAGTCCCCGATCCCATTTTGCGGTTGAATGCCGCCTTGAAGGGCGGCATTCGCTCACCTAACAACGCATACATTATTGGCATGGACGAAAATGCCTGTCCAGAGGTCACTTTGGGAATGTGACGCGAAATGATGCAGATTGCCTTGATCTGCTGCCGCATATGCCGGAAATGTGCCACTGCCTTCTGCTCAAGGACGGGGCCTTGCCTGTTCCGTTTCATCACGGAGCGGTCGAAAAGGTTTGCGCAGCGGGGCGAGAGTTCCGCACAATGTATGCGCAACTCTGCCGTTCTCGCGATCTAGGCCGCAAGAGGCAACCGTCGCAGTCCGGATTTCGCCCGCACCGCAAAGAACACCTGCGCCGCCAGCAATAGAATAACAAACCCGAGGATGGCGGCACTGATCGGCTGCTGTACGAAGATCGCCATGTCGCCGCGCGACAACAACAATGCACGCCGGAAATTCTCCTCTACCATCGGCCCAAGCACGTAACCGAGAAGGATCGGCGCCACCGGGAATTTCAGCGCCGTGAAGACTGCGCCAAGGACGCCGAAGACCAGCACTTCCCAGATCGCAAAGAAGTCGTTGTTGACCGAGTAGGCGCCGATCGCGATGAAAAAAATCGCCGACGGAAACAGGAAGCGGTAAGGCACCTGCAGCAGCTTTACCCAGATGCCGATCAGCGGGACGTTCAGCAGCATCAGCAGGATATTGCCGATCCAGAAGCTGGCGATCAGCCCCCAAAAGAGGTCCGGATGATCGATGATAAGGCGCGGTCCCGGCTGGATGCCATGGATCATCAGCGCACCCAGCAGCAACGCCATCACCGCGTCGCCCGGGATGCCCAGGCTCATCGTCGGAATGAAATCGACTTGGGTCTTGGAGTGTGCAGCCGCCTCCGGTGCGGCAACGCCGGCGACCATGCCGGTGCCGAATTTCTCCGGCGTGCGTGAAATCTTCTGCTCGAGCGCGTAGGCAATGAAGGTCGTAATCGTTGGCCCGGTGCCGGGCATGGCGCCGAACAGGGTGCCGACGGCCGTGCCGCGAAGCATCGGCATCAGGGCTTGCTTCAGTTCGGCCTTGCTTGGCCACATGTCCCTGACGCGAACTTTGGCGAGACTGCCGATATGCCCTAGTCGGTTCACGTTCATCAGGAAATCGGCGATCCCGAACACGCCCATGGCAAGCGCCACCAGTTCAACACCGTCCGCCAACTGCAAAAAGCCGAAGGTGAAGCGCTGCGTCCCGGTGTTGACGTCGGTGCCGACCGTGCCCAGCAGCATTCCTATCACCGTCATCGCGACGGCTTTGATGGGCGACCCGCGCGACATTGTGGAGCCCGCGACCAGACCCAGTAGCATGATGGAAAACAATTCGGCCGGACCGAACGAGAAGGCGACCTGTACCAGGAGCGGCGAACCAAACACCATGACGATGATGCCGACCGACGCGGCGAAGAATGAGCTCAGCATCGTGAGGCCCAGTGCCGTACCGCCCTTGCCCTTCCGAGTCATGGGGTAGCCATCAAGGCAGGTGACGGCGTGCGGCGGGTGGGACGGCAGGTTGAGCAGGATCGCGCCGATGGCGCCGCCATACTGCGACCCGTAGTAGATCCCCGCCAGCATCAGTACGGCGGGAACCGGCTGAAGCGAGAATGTGAGCGGCAGCAACATTGAAATCGCGGTCAGCGGGCCAGTGCCAGGCAGGACGCCGATCAGATTGCCGAGAAGCACGCCGATGAAGCACCACATCAGATTCTGTGGCTGAAGCGCGAGGCCGAAACCGTAGCCGAGATCGAGGAGGGACTGCCACATCACATAAAGCTCCTGCTGAAAAGCGGCAGGACCACGCCGAGCCCCCACCAGAACACCACCACCGCGGCAATCGAGATGCCGACGGACAAGACGAGCAGGTCGCGAAGACTGTTTTCGCGATCGCCCAGCCCTGCGATGAAGACGCAGGCAAAGGTCGCCGGCAGCAGGCCCGAATATTCGGCCAGCAACGCGAAGGCGGCGACCGAGACGCAGATGCAAAACCAGCCCCGCCATTCCGGTGAATAGCGCGGCTCGTCCTCAAGATCTTGCTGGGTGTCGTGCGCAGCTGCCTTCGAGGCCTTGGCAAGGCGAGCGTTCGCAGCGATCGCCGTTCCGAACAGCACCACGCCGGTGAGCGCCAGGATGATGCCAAGCGCTGTCGGAAAGAAACCCGGCCCCATCTGGCGCAGGGTGCCAACTTCGTAGCCTTGTGCCTGGAAGGCCGCTCCAAGTCCGATGACTATAAGCAACAGGCCGCCAAGGTGATCTCTGTAGCGAGGCGACATCAGGCGCTCCAAAAGACCACGCCTGGCGTTGCCGCCGCCGGCTTTGCTATTCCCGTCGGTCACGGCAACCAACTACCTTTCTGAAGTTTGAGCCGAATGACCGGGCGCACGATACGGACATCGAGGTCTCCTCTACAGCTTCAGGTGCACATTCAGCTGGTCGATGATGGCGTAGGGGGCCTGGGTGGTGCCAACTGACCCGTCGAGGTCCGGCCTCAGGGCCCCCTGACCGAGTGCATCTCCGATGGAGCTCTCGCCCGGCACCGCTTCCGGTTCGCGGCCGAGCTGGCGCAGCACTGGTGTGTCACTTCCGATGGGGATTGCGATGCGGCACGCGTTCGTATCGGACATCAGCCGGCTTCCTTCAGAATCGCAGTACGTCAGTTTATGCCGGCTGTTCGGCCTTCAAACAATGCATACATTGACTCTGCTGGATTGTCTAGGATGGGTCGATTTTGCGCGCGGCATTTCAGGCAGGAAGCCAAGAATGGTTTATTTCGTAGGTAGTTATTTGAAGTTGGATCAGAACGAACTCACCACCAATGGATGCGTAGTGCAACAATTGGGATGCTCAGGGGATGGCCACCGTGAGCCCGCCGTGAAAGGGCCAGCTGGCTCATGAAGCGCCGTTAACCATTCACGATTCGTATTCATGTCGATACGACATGGCCGCCGTGCCCGCTTTCGGCTGCGCCGTGCGTACCGCCAAAGCCCACAATCGACATGATCTAGACAAACTATCCATATAATTGACAGATTGTCCAAACGCGTCCTATCGTCGCATTATGAACTCTGGACCGATCCCCACGCACAGCATTCAGTCGCAGCCCGGCGCCACCCCGTCGGGGCTGCACCCGGAGCAATATTTTCGCACCATCCGGGCGGTAATGGATTCGCTGGCGGGAGCGCTGGGGAGCCGCGCCGAGATCGTCCTGCACGACTTTCGGCAACCTGATCATTCGATTGTCGCAGTGGCTGGCGCAGTGACCGGACGCCGACCCGGCGGATCGGTGACGCAGATCGGCATGTCGATCATGCGCGAAGGCGATGCAGCCAAGGACCATTACAGCTATGTAACCAGCTCTCCCAACGGGTTGGTGCTGAAGTCGGTGACGGTGCCGTTGCGGGAGGAGGACGGGCACGTCTTCGGCGCACTGTGCGTGAACATCGACATTAGCGAGTTTTGGATGCTGGGGCAGAGCATCCAGTCCTTGGTGGGGCCAACCGAGCAGCCGCCGAGACCAGTCAGCTTCATTGACGACATTGATGGCGTGATCACCGATGTCGTGAAGGAGGAGATGAATTTACTTGGGCGTCCCCTAGCCGAGCTCTCTCGCCAAGAGCGGCTCCGACTGCTCAGGGCGCTCGATGCCCGGGGGGTGTTCTCGCTGCAGAGGTCGATCCCGCAGATTGCCGATCATCTCGGGCTGTCGAGGGCGACCCTCTACAATGACCTAAAGCACATGCGGCAGGAGAACGGCGGCGAGGGCGAGGGGCCGGCCGCACGGACTTCTGTTCGGCCGAACGGCGGTTAATTTAGCGAAGGTGAGGAATCCGATTTATGAAATTGTTCGACAACGGTGCGCTCAGTCGGCGCAACTTCCTCAGGGCGGGCGTGGCCCTGGGCGCAGCGGGGGCGGGGCTCCCGCTTCTCGGTACCCATACCGCGTCGGCGAGTAGCGTTGCGCTCGATTTCGAGGGCTGGAACTACGATCCGCAATTCCAGAACCAGGTGCTGGCCGATTTCACGGCGCAACATCCTGGGGTCAGCGTCAACTTCGTCGCCGAGCCTGCAGCGCAATACATTCAGAAGATCGTCGCGCGTTTTGTCGGCAACAATCCGCCCGACCTGCTCTATGTCCGCGACCAGACGGTGGCCGATTGGGCCGATTCCGAATATATCCGGCCCATCAATGACCTGCCGGGCTGGGAAGAGCACATCAAAGGGCTAATTCCCTTCCATCTCAGCGGACTCCAGTACAACGGCAAGGTCTGGGGGCTGCCCTACTACGGCGACCACATCGCCTACATCTACAATGCGGACATCCTGAAGAAGGCGGGGATTTCGACACCGCCGGTAACCTGGTCGGACATTGCGGACCAGGCGCTCGCGATCAAGAAGGCGGGGCTTTTGGAGCACCCGGTGATGTTTCCGCTGAAGAACAATGCCGGACTGCATTGGTGGTCGGCGGTCTATGGCAGCGGCGGCAGCATCTTCGCTGCCGACGGCTCGCCGAAATTCCCCGACGAGGACCCGGTGTCCCTGCAGCTACTCGAATGGCTGGTCAAGGCAGCCCAGGACGGCATCCTCGATCCGACCTCGGTGCAGATGGGCACGGCCGAGGGGCGCCTCGCGCTCGCCTCAGGGCAAATCGCTTTCGGCTCGAGCGCGCGCTACGACCTCAAGGTCATCAACGATCCCAAGACCTCGAAGGTCCCCGGGCAGGCCAAACAGGTACTGTTCCCCAGCCTCACGGCCAGCGGCCCGCATGGAACTGTCGGCTGGACGCAGATGTTCTCGATCTCCTCTGATGCCAAGAATTTGGACGAGGCGTGGCAGGTGCTGCAGTACATCAGCAGCCTCGAGGTAGCCAAGCGCTACTACCTCAAGAACGGCGTCGGCTACGCTTATGAGAGCCTGGACCACGACCCCGATATCATCGCCGAGACGAGCCGGTGGAGCGATCAGGCAATGTTCGCCAAGCAGGGCGAACTGGCCAAGGCGCGTGAGTACATCACTTTCTCCTGGGCCGCCGAGTGGGAAGACTTTCACATGCAGCAGCTCCAGCAGGCTGTCGTCGGCCGCATGGCGGCCCGTGACGCATTGCAGGCCTCGGCCGACAAGGCGGTGCAACTGAAGAAGAGCGCGTAACCGTGACCGTATCGCAAGCCGAGCCGTTCGCCCTGGCGAACGGCGCCTCCGGTCAGCCTCCGATCTGGCGGCGCCTGTTTCCCTACTGGTTGAACCTGCCTTCGATCGTCATTCTCCTGGGGCTAGTGGCCTATCCGGTCGGCTTGTCGTTCTGGATCAGTCTGCATTCAATGAGCTTCCGCCGACCGAACCGCTTTCCCTTCGTCGGGCTGGACAACTATCTTACCGCACTGGTCTCACCCGAATTCTTGTCGGGACTCGTGGTCACGCTGAAGTTCAGCATCGCCTCAGTGCTGCTGATCGTTGTGCTGGGGCTAGCGCTGGCCTTGCTGCTCAACGTGCCGGCGCGCGGACGGGGACTGCTGCGCGCCCTCATTTTGGTGCCGTGGGCCATTCCCCCCATCGTCAACGCGACGCTCTGGCAATTGATCTTCGATCCGCATGTCGGTGCGTTCAACGGGCTGTTGGTGCAACTGGGCCTCATCAGCCACTATCAATCGTGGCTGACTGATCCGAACCTGGCCCTCGTCATCATCATCATCGCGCATGCCTGGAACCACGTACCGCTGGCGACCATAATCCTGCTGGCGGCGCTGCAGGCCATTCCACGCGAACTCTATGAGGCGGCGATGGTCGACCGGACCAGTCGTTGGCGTGTGCTGCGCGCGATCACGCTGCCCTGGCTGTTGCGCCCGATCATGATCGTGATGATCCTCCAGACCATGGGCGCGGTGAAGGCCTTCGACCTGTTCTACGTGCTGACCGGCGGCGGCCCCGGCAATTCCACGACTTCGCTCGCCTGGCTCACTTACCAGACGACCTTCGTCTACCTCAACGCCGGCATGGGCGCGGCTTATTCATACATCATCATGTTTATCACGCTGCTGGTGGCGCTCGTCTACCTCCGCGGCCTCTACAAGAGGGGAGACGTGGAATGAAGATCGGCGGTATCGCGATCTACGTTTTCATGCTGCTGGCGGCGCTTTACCTGCTGGCACCCGTGGCATGGATGTTCCTGCTCAGCATCATGACCCAGTCCGAGGCCCTCTCGGTGCCTCCGCACTGGATTCCGCACGCGGCGACGTTCGACAACTATGCCGCCTTCTTCAATCCCAGCGCCCGTCAGGCGACGATGGGGGCCGATGCGATCGCCGCGATGCCGCGGGCCATGCTCAACAGCCTCATTGTCGGTCTCTCCGTTGCTGTTGCGAATATCGTGTTGGGCTCGATGGCCGCCTATTCCTTCGCACGCCTCAGGTTTCGCGGCAGCGGCGTGCTGATGCTTGCTTATCTGGTTTCGCGAATGATCCCGGCCATCGGCATCATGATCCCGCTCTACGTGGTGCTGCAGAAGCTCGGGCTGCTCAACAACATCTTTTCGTTGATTTTGGTCGAGACCACCGAGACTCTGCCGTTCAGCATCTGGCTGCTCGCCGGGTATTTCCGCACCATTCCGCGCGACATCGAAGAAGCGGCCCGAATTGATCGCTGCAATTGGCTGCAAGCGATGCTCAAGGTGTTCCTGCCGGCCGCAACGCCCTGCCTGATAGCGACGGGGGTCTTCGGCTTCATGTCGTCGTGGGGATCGTTCCTCTATCCCCTGTTGTTCACCTCGGGGACGGGCAACACCACCATGCCGGTGATCATCTCCAACTTCGCCACTGACATTAACGCCGACTACGGGCTGCTTGCCACGTCCGGCATGCTGGCGGTGATACCGCCATTCGTGCTCGCCTTCTGGTTCCAGCGCTGGATCGTGAGTGGTTTCACCGCCGGAGCGGTAAAGGGATAGCCATGTTGACAGAGAATATTTCCGGTCTGGACGAGAGCCGTCTCGCCAGTGTGCGGCAGTTCATGGACCAAGGCGCGCGGGACGGGGTGTTCCCAGGCGCTGTCGCGGCAATTGCCCGCAATGGCCGACAGGTTTTTGAATACGCCGCCGGACGTCAGCAGGACGGACCGGAGGTAAAGAACACCATGCCGGTCGATGCGATGTTCGACCTTGCCTCGGTGAGCAAGCCGATCTCCGGCATGGCACTGCTGCTCTGCATCGAAGACGGGCTACTGACCCTCGACGATCCGGTTGGACGGTTCGTCCCGGAATTTGCCACGGGCGACAAGGCGGCGATCCGCATCCGGCATATCGTCAGCCACACCTCGGGCATCCAGTCCAATCCGAAACTCTATCATGAACACCAGAACTGGGAGACGCTGCTGCCGGCCTATCTGGCGCTGCCGCTGGTCGGACAGCCGGGCGCGATGTTCCTTTATTCGAGCATCAACTTCATCCTGCTGGCGCTAATCGTGGAGCGGGCGAGCGGCCGCAAGCTCGACGAACTGCTGGCCGAGCGAATCTTCACGCCGCTGGGCCTCGAAATTACCTACACCCCACCGGAAGCCTTGCGACCGCGGATTCCGGCGACTGAATTCGTGGAGAGGCGGAACAGCTACGATTGGGGCGTGGTCAACGACAAGACCGCGCAAATGATGGGCGGCGTCTCCTGCCATGCGGGCCTCTTCAGCTCCGCCGCCGACCTGCTTGTCCTTGGCAGCATGCTGCTCAATGGCGGCACCCATGCGGGCGTGCGCGTGATGAGCCCGGCAGCCGCTCGGCTGATGACCAACACGTGGACCGATGAGCGTGGGGTGCGGCGCGGCATCTGCTGGCTGCCGGCGGCGGCCAGGACGTTCGGCGATCTCTTGTCGGCCCAGGCCGTCGGGCACACCGGCACGACCGGCACGGCCATGTGCCTGGTGCCATCGGAAAAGCTGGTGGTGGTGCTGCTCACCAACCGGGTCCACCCCTCGCGCGACAATGATCTGATCGAGCCGTTCCGGCCAAGATTCTTCAATACGGTCGCCGCTGCGCTGACCTCGAACCCGGGAGCTTGAGGTGGCACGCGTTCAAATTCAGTCACTGGTCAAGCGCTTCGGCGATTTCGCCGCCGTCAACGGCGTCGATATCGATATCGCCGATCGCGAGTTTCTGGCCATAGTCGGGCCGTCCGGTTGCGGCAAGAGCTCGACGCTTCGTATGCTGAGTGGATTGGAGCAGCCGACCTCGGGGCGCATTCTGTTCGGCGATCAAGACGTCACGCGACTTACGGCCGACCGTCGCGACGTAGCCATGGTTTTCCAGAGCTACGCGCTTTATCCGCACATGAGCGTGCGCCGGAACATCGCCTTTCCGTTGGAGAACATGCGCGTGCCGGCCGCCGAAGTTGCGGCGCGGGTCGAGCGAGCGGCCGAGATGCTGGGCATAACCGCTCTTCTCGAGCGGCGGCCGCGGGAGCTCTCCGGTGGCCAGCGTCAGCGCGTCGCGTTGGGCCGAGCGATCGTTCGTGACGCGGCGGTGTTCCTGTTCGACGAACCATTGAGCAACCTCGATGCGAAGTTGCGCGTCGTGATGCGCTCCGAGCTGAAGAAGCTCCACACCGAGCTCGGGCAGACCTTCGTCTATGTGACCCACGACCAGGCTGAGGCAATGACCATGGCCGACCGCATCGCGGTCATGGCGCAGGGCAGGGTGCAGCAACTGGGAACGCCTGAAGATATCTATTATCGCCCGGCCAACCGCTTCGTCGCCGAGTTCATGGGAACGCCATCGATGAATTTTCTCGCCGGCTCTATGGCCGATGGGGAAAGGGGGGCAACGTTCAGCCTCTCGAACGGGGGGCCTGACCTCTTCATCGGTGGACGCCTGTCGCAAGGTGGCAATTCTCCCGCCGCAACCCTTGGCGTGCGACCTGAATCGATCACCCTGACGGATGCAGAAGAGGGGATGTTCAGCGGCAGGATAGAGCTGGTCGAGCCTCTCCACCCGGATATTTTCGTCACCATCAATATCGGCGGCCAGACCGTTCTCGTCCGGACCAGCAGCGATTTCCGTCCCGTCGTGGGGGATCATGTCGGGCTTCGCCTGGCGATGGATGCCCTGCATCTCTTCGACAGCGACGGTAACCGCATCGAGCTGGTCGCTGCCGGTGCTCCCGCCATGGCACTTGCAGGAAATTGAAATGAAGATAATCGACGTTACCCTCTGGACCATCAACGTCCCCTACGAGATGCCTTTCCAGACTTCGTTCGACCGCCGTACCGGCACGACCCGGACCGTGCTGCGGCTGACGGCCGACACCGGGCATGTCGGCTGGGGCGAAACCTTTCGCGGCACGCCTACCACCAATATCATCGAACGCTGGCGCGACTTGCTGATCGGCTGGAATCCGTACGACATCGAAAAGCTCCGGGCACGGCTCGACATGACGCCGTTCTTCTATGGCTATGTCGGTTATGCAGCACTCGCAGGCATCGAAATGGCCTGCTACGACCTTATCGGCAAGGAGACTGGCAAGTCGCTAGCCGAACTCACCGGCGGCATGCTCAAGCAGCAGATCGAAGTGACCGGCGTCGTAACGCCCGGATTGCTGCCGCCGGAGGCCGGCAAACCGACACCCGAGACTCTGGCCGAGGCGGCGGTTTCGTTCCGCGCCCGCTACGGGTTCGGTGCACTCAAGCTCAAGGGCTCGCACGATCCCGTCGACGATGTGCGGCGGATGCGGGCGCTTCGCGCCGCGCTGCCCGACGTGCAATTGCGCATCGACCCGAATGCCGTTTGGTCGGTTACCGAATCGATCGCCGCCGGCCGTGAATTGCTGCCGCTCGGCCTCGAATACCTGGAGGACCCGTGCAAGGGCCTCGAGGGCATGTCCCGTGTCCGGGAAACGGTCGGCATTCCGCTCTGCACAAACATGTGCGTGGTGCGTCTCGAGGATTTCGCCCCGGCCATGCGGCTGGGGGCCGTGGACGTGATCCACGGCGATGTTCACAAGTGGGGCGGCATCAACGCCGTGAAGCGTCTTGCAGCGCTCTGCGATGCCTTCGGCATCGGCCTCAATCTGCACAGCGGCGGCGAGTTGGGGATCTCGACGGCCTGCCATCTGCAACTGGCTGCCTCGACCCCCGAGATTCGTCATGCGGTGGACACCGTCTACTATCTGATGGCCGACGATATCATCACCACGCCCTTCGAGATCCGGGACGGCACAATGAGAGTGCCGACCGGCCCCGGCCTCGGCATTGAGGTCGATGCCGAAAAGCTCGCCCACTACGCCGCAAGGCACGCCGAAGAAGGGGATCTGGTGCGATGACGAGCGGGTTCAACAAGGCGTCATCAAGGTCACTTTCGTAATGGTCCTCGATCAGGTCATGCCTGTCGGCCGCGGCACCGTCGCGGTCGAGGGGGGCGAAATCGCCTATGCCATCGCCGGCAATGGTCCGCCCATAGTGTTCGCCCATGGGATCGGGGGGAACCTCAATTCGTGGTGGCAGCAGATGAGGGACTTGCCTGAAAGCTACACCTGCATCAGCTTTAGCCATCGCGGTTTCGAAGCCTCGAGCGATGTGACCGGCGGTCCCCGTCCCGAATGGTTCGGGCAGGATTTGCTCGCGCTTCTTGACCACCTCGAAATCGACCGCACGGCCATTGTCGCGCAATCGATGGGTGGCTGGACGGCGATGGAATTCGCGCTGCTGCAGCCCGAGCGGGTCGATGCGCTCGTGCTCTCCGGCACGACCGGTTCGCTGCGCCTGCCCGGCATTGCCTCGCTTGCCGATAGCGCCGCAGACCCGGAGGTCGTGCGCTGCCGCGCCGACGGCATCAATCCTGCGGCCGGTCGGCGCATGTTCGATGAGCAGCCGGACCTTTACCGCATGTTCGTCGAAATTGACCGCATGAGCGGCACCTGGGACCGTGCGCCGGTCCGGCAGGCGCTTGATCGGATGCGCCTCCGCGCGCCGCAAGACTTTGCCATCGCTTGCCCCATCTTGGCGATCGTTGGCGACGAGGACCGGGTTTGCCCGCCGGGAAACGTGATCACCATGGCGGCCTCCCTGCCGCGGGTCGAGGTCTTGGTAGTGCCTGCGGCCGGCCACTCGGTCTATTTCGAAAAGGCCGCCGCCTATAACGAGGCGATCTGCGATTATCTCAGCGGAATAGAGACCTATTCATGATCAGGGTGGGCGTAATCGGGACCGGATCGATCGGCTCTGTCATCGCAAGCACTCTGGCTGGAAAGCCGATCCCGGGGGTGGAACTGGTCGGCATTGCAAACCGGCCTCGCTCCAAGGACACCGTCGACGCGCTGGCGAGGCAATGGGGGTGCAACGGCATGACCGAGCCCCTGGATCTGCCGTCGGCGGGCGCAAACCTGGTGGTCGAGGCCGCCGGCGCGGAGGCGGCTAGGCAATACGCCATCCCACTGCTGCGTGCCGGCGCCGACGTCATCATCATGAGCACCGGCGTGTTCGCCGACGCCGACTTCGTCGCCGAGCTCACCCGCGCAGCTGCCGATTCCGGCCGGCGCGTGCATCTGCCGTCCGGGGCGATCGCCGGGATCGACGGCATTCTCTCCGCCATGGAGAGTGGGCCCGTCGAGGTGCGGGTGACGACCCGCAAGCATCCGGGCGCACTGGCCGACGCGCCGCATTTCGGCAAGACCGGTCTCGACGTCGAACGACTGACGGACGCCACCATCGTCTTCGAGGGCAATGCGCGCGCTGCAATCGCAGGCTTTCCGTCCAACCTCAACGTCGCCTTGACGCTGGCCACGGCGGCCGGCGGCATCGATCATGTACAGGTTCGGATGATCGCCGATCCGGCGGCCGAGTTCACCAAGCATCAGGTGGACGTTACAGGAAGATCCGGGACCATCACCATCGATCTCACAAACAAGCCCTCGGAGCAAAACCCGAAATCGAGCTGGCTCGCGGCGCTGAGCGCCATCGCCACAATCCGTCGGATTGCCTCGCCCGTGTGGATCGGCTAGCCGGGAGGTGATGC
>DATJHO010000052.1:0-84887 GCA_035493835.1 Devosiaceae bacterium | reverse complement strand
GGTCGCGGCGAAAAGGCTGCTGTCCTGCCCTTCGGGCTGAGGCGGCGTCGACTCAGCCCGCCAGCGCCGCCTCCGGGCTCGTCCAGGCGTAGTGATGGACCTCGGCAACCGGCCTGAGCGTCAGTTTGCCCTCGCAGACATTGAGGCCGGCACGCAGATGCGGGTCGGCCAAGAGGGCCTCGCGCCAGCCGAGATTGGCCAGTTTCAGCACATGGGGCAGGGTGGCGTTATTGAGGGCGTATGTGGACGTGCGGGCAACCGCACCGGGCATGTTGGCGACGCAATAGTGGACGATGCCGTCCACGATGTAGGTCGGCTCGGCATGCGTGGTGGGGTGCGAGGTCTCGAAACAACCGCCCTGGTCGATGGCAACGTCCACGAGCACCGCGCCGGGCTTCATGGTCTTCAGCATCGCCCGGGTCACCAGCCTGGGCGCCTCGGCGCCGGGCACGAGCACCGCGCCGATGACGAGGTCTGCGCTAGCCAGCGCCTCCGCCAGCGCCGCCTTGTGCGAATAGAGCACGCGGGCGCGGCCGCCGAAATGCGTGGCCAACCGCTCGAGCACAACGGGGCTCTTGTCGAGTACCGTCACATCGGCGGCCAGGCCCACGGCATTTTCGGCCGCGTGAAATCCGACCACGCCGCCACCCAGGATCACCACCCTTGCCGGCTCTACGCCGGGCACGCCACCGAGGAGCACGCCGCGGCCGCCATGGGCCTTTTCCAGCGCCGTCGCGCCCGCCTGGATCGACATGCGGCCCGCGACCTGGCTCATCGGCTTCAGCAGCGGCAGGCCGCCCGAAGCATCGGTGACGGTCTCGTAGGCAATGGCGACTGCTCCCGAGGCGACCAAGTCGCGCGTCTGCTCGGCATCGGGTGCAAGGTGGAGGTAGGTGAACAGCACCTGGCCCGGCCGCAGCATCTTGCGCTCGATGGACTGTGGTTCCTTGACCTTCACCACCATGTCGGCGTCGGCGAACACCGTCGCCGCATCCGGCGCAATCGCGGCGCCGGCCGCGACATAGTCCTGGTCCGTCGCCCCTATGCCGTTGCCGGCCCCGGTTTCAACCAGCACGGCATGGCCCGCATGCGCGAGCTCGGCGGCGCTCTCCGGCGTCAGCCCGACGCGGTATTCGTGGTTCTTGATCTCCCGCGGCACACCCACCCGCATTTTCGCCTCCCAGTTCATCGTCGCATATTGGAGCACAGCCGGCCGCGAAACTGGTTGCAACTTCGGCTTCATTTCAGCCTAGTGTCGAATTCCATCCGGCAAAGCGGTGAAAGTTTCGAATGGAAGTGCAGCTTGACACGATCGATCGAAAACTTCTCCGGCTGGTGCAGGAGGACAGCCGGCGCAGCGTGCAGGAGCTCGGGGAGGCGGTAGGGCTGTCGGCCTCGGCCTGCCATCGCCGGCTGAGGGGGCTCGAGGAGCGGAGACTGATCACCGGTTATCGGGCGACACTGGATGCGGTGGCGCTGGGCTTCACCATGCAGTTCTTCATCGAGGTGGGGCTCACCAGCCAAAGTGAGACAGTGCTCGATGCGTTCGAGGCGGCGGTCAAGGAAATCCCGGAGGTGCTCGAATGCCATCTGATGGCCGGGCAGTCGGACTACCTTCTGAGGGTAATCTGCCGTGACCATGAGGAGTTCGAGCGGCTGCATCGGCGGCTCGCGGCCCGTCTGCCCGGGGTGGCGCGGCTCCACTCCAACATGAGCATCCGCGAGGTCAAGGCGCGGACCGGCCTGCCCGTCTAGGTCAACTGGGGTGGCGAAAGTCTTTCATGCTTGGGCTCGCCGTCCAGTCTCATGTTCAATATGAACTGTTCATTGGATGAACTGTCCATTGTGACATGCTCGCGGCCGTTTGGGGGGACGCATGGGTTATCATGAGTTGGTGCTGCTAGTGGGCCGCGTGCTCATCGGCGGAGTTTTTGTCTGGGGCGGCATTGACCATTTCTGGCACTTCCGGCCGCCGCTCATGATCATGAAGGCGCGCGGCGTGCCCTACGCCGCTGCGGTCCTCGTGATCGGCTCGTTGTGGGAACTAGTCCTGGGCGCGCTGGTGCTGGCCGGCCTGTGGATCGTTCCGGCCAGCCTGGGGCTGGTTGTCTTCACCGTCATCGCCACCATCATCATGCACAATTTCTGGGACCATTCCGGCAAGGAGCGCGTCGAGCACACGCATGTGGTGCTCGGCAACACGATGGTCGTGGGCGGACTGCTGGTGCTGGCGGCAAGTGTCACCAGCATTTGACAGTAAGGCGGTGATGGGCTCCTACTCCGCCGCCACCGGGCGGGGCGGGAGCGGGATGACTTCGTGCCGGGCCGGCTCGGCATCCTGGTCGGGCGCCTCGCGCAACTCGCGGGCAAGGCGGACCGATTCCTCCGAACGTGGTTTCGAGAACCGGGCGAGGAGCAGATAGGCAATCGGGGTCAGGAACAAGGTTGCGACCGCCGCCAGCGTCAGGCCGCCGACCATCACCGCCCCGAGTGCCTGCCGAGCCTCCGCACCCGCACCGTGCCCCATCAACAAAGGCAGTCCGCCGAGGACGGTTGCGATCATGGTCATGATCACGGGCCGGAGGCGGATGTTTGAGGCTTCCTCGATGGCTTCGCGCACCGAGCGGCCGCGCTCGCGCAACTGGTTGGCAAACTCGACGATTAAAATGCCGTTCTTGGCCATGATGCCGACCACCAGGATCAGGCCGATCTGGCTATAGACGTTGAGGCTGCCCCCGGAAAATTTCAGGGCGAAAATGGCGCAGGCGAGGCCAAACGGCACCGTGGCCATGACGATGACAGCCGAAAGGATCGACTCGAACTGCGCCGCGAGCACCAGCAACACGACCACAAGGGCAAAGCCGAAGGTGATGACGAGACCGTTATTGTTGACCCCCAGCGTCTTCGCCTCGGCGAGCGGGATGATCGCCTGGTTGGGGGCGAGCACGGGCCTGGCCATGTCGAGAACCATGTTGTAGGCGTCCCCCAGCGCCAGCTGGTCGCCGAGCGAGGCGGTGATCGAGACGGCGCGGCGCTGTTGCTCGCGATCGAGCGAGGGGGCAATGGGTTGTTCGGTCAGCGAGGCGATCGAGGACATCGGCACGAAGCGGCCGTCGGCGGTCTTGACGAAGATGTTCTCGAGGTCGCGCGGGTCGTTGACGGGGCTCGTGGTCGAAATCAACATCACCGGGTACGTGGTGTCGTCGGCAAAGACATTGGCGATCTCGTCGCCGTCGATCATCGACTGCAGCGTGGGGCCGAGGCCGTTGATGTCGATGCCGAGTGCCGCCGCCTTGTCGCGATCGATGTTGAGGGTGAGCTGCGGCTGGGTGGGGTCGTAGTTGACGACGACCCGGCCGAAGCGCGGATCCTCTTTCATCTGGTCGGCGATCTTTTCCGCCGAGGCGGAGAGCGATTCATAGTCGTCGCCGATCACCGCGAATTGGAGGCCATTGCCGCCGCCGCGAATGCCCAGGCTGTTGCCGGAAATGGTGGTGACGCGGATGCCCGGCACCTGTTGCAGCAGCTGGTTTACCTGCGCGATGATTTCGGCCTGGCTGCGATGGCGCTTGTCCCAGGGCGCGAGGGTCACGGTCATGAAGCCGCGGCTGGTGCTGCCATTGATGCCGGCGATGGAGAAGGTGGAGGTGACTTCCCCAGCGTCGCGGAGCGGCTGGAGCAGATCATCGACGCGCTGCATCTGGCTCTGCGTGAAGTCGAGGCTGACCGTCGAGGGCGCGGTGACGCTGAGCCGGATGGCCGCGCGGTCCTCGGGCGGCGTCAGCTCCTGCCGCAGCGTCGTGAAGGTTGCAACGGCGGCGCCGGCCACCAATAGCGAGATGACGATCACGACCAGTGAGTTGTCGAGCGCCAGATGCAGCAGGCGCTGGTAGAGGCCCGAAAGGGCTGAACCGAAGCGGTGCAGTGGATCGGTGCGGGGCCTGTCGTGCCCCATTTCGGCCGCGCCCTTGAGCAGGCGCGAGGCCAGCATCGGGCCCATCGACAAGGCCACGACCGCCGACAGGGCGACGGAAATCGCAAGGGTGAAGCCGAACTCGCGAAACAGCCTGCCGGTCTGGCCGGGGAGGAAGGAGAGGGGCACGAACACCGCGATCAGCGTCGCCGTGGTCGCGATCACCGCAAAGAACACCTCCTGCGTGCCGAGGACGGCGGCGGCGCGCGGACCGAGACCCATGGCACGGCGCCGGGTGATGTTTTCGAGCACGACGATGGAATCGTCGACCACGAGGCCGGTCGCCAGCACCAGGGCCAGCAGCGTCAGGATGTTGATCGAAAATCCCGCGAGATAGATGCCGGCGATGGTGCCGATCAGGGCCACCGGCATGGAGATCGCGGGCACCAGGGTTGCGCGCCAATCGAGCAGGAACAGGAAGATGATCGCGATCACGGCCACCACCGAGATCAGCAGCGAGCGCTCGACTTCATCCACTGCGCCGGAAATGAAGATTGAATCGTCGCTCGAAATCCTGAGATCGACGCTCGCCGGCAGCGTCTTCTTGAGGTCCTGGACGGCGGCTTTGACATCGCGTGAAATGTTGATGGTATTGGAATCGGCCGAGCGGACGACGCCGATGCCGATGCCGGAGCGACCGTCCGAGCGCAGGCCGCTGGCCGGATTCTGCGCATCGAACACGACATTGGCGACATCGCCGACGCGAATCTTGCCCTTGACGACGATGTTTTCGAACTCGGCCGGGCTTTGCACCTGGGCGACGGCGCGGACGGCGAGGCTCTGATTGGCGCCATTGATGGTGCCCGAGGGGGCGTCGAACGCGACCGAGTCGAGCGCGGCGATCATGTCGGCAACGGTGAGGCCGGCATTGGCTAGCTTGGCCGGATTGATATCGACGAGATAGGCCTTGGCGGCTTCCCCGTAGACAAGCACGTCGGCAACACCCGGCACGGCCGCGAGGCGCTCCGAGATGGTGTTGTCGACCAGCTTGGTCAAATCGTCCCGCTTGAGGGTATCGGAGGTGACGGCGAGCTGGATGATCGGCTGCGCGTTGGCGTCGGCCTTGACGACGCTGGGTGGGTCGATGCTGTCCGGCAGCTTGTTGGCGACGCGAGCGAGCGCGTCGCGCACATCGGAGGTCGCGGCATCCAGATTGGTGCCATCGACGAAGCCGATGGAAATGCGGCTGCGCCCCAGCGAGGAAGAGGAAGAAATCGAGGAAACGCCCTGCACCCGCGCAATGGCGCCCTCGATGGTCGAGGTGATCTCGTTGTCGACGGTTTGGGCGGTGGCCCCGTCATAGTCGGTGTTGACCGAAAGCACGGGCTGGTCGACGTTCGGCAGCTCGCGCACTTCGACGCCGAGAAAGGCGGCGATGCCGGCAACAATGATCAGCGCATTGAGCACCATCGCCAGCACCGGCCGGCGGACGAATAGCGAGGCGATGGCGCCGCCCTGTTCGTTCTGCTTTTCGATCGACATGGGCTCGTCTCTTCCGCTCAGATGATCAGGAGGCCGCGCCGGCGGTATTGGCGGGGCGTGTGGCAGGTTGAGGCGCCGAGGCTGCCTTGTCGCCACCGCCCGCCGCGTCGTCGGTAAGCTGCCGGACGGTTGCCCCCTCGGCGAGCAGCAGCACGCCTTGGGTCACCACCTGCTGGCCCGGCTTCAGGTCGCCCTTGACCAAAACGCCGTCGCTGTTGCGCTGGATGATCTGCACCTTCTGCTTCACCACCTTGCTGTCGGGGGTGAGCAGCCAGACATAGGCCCCGTCCGAATCCCACTGCACCGCCAGGGGATCGACCGAGGGATAGGTGTCGCCGGGGAATTTCATCGACATCGAGAACGACATGCCCGGCTTGATCTGCCCGGCGGCATTGGGAATCTTGGCCTCGACCTCGAGCGTGCGGCTAGTCGGATCAATGCGGCTGTCCACGGCGCTGATCGTGCCGCTGAAGGCCTCGTCGGGGAGGGCGATGGCCTCGGCGCCCACCGGCATGCCCGCCTTGATGACCGGCGCATAGCGCTCGGGCACCCAGAAGTGGACGAGGATGCTGGAGGTGTCGTCAACGGTTGTCACCACGGTATCGGCGGCCACTGCGTTCCCGGCCATGATCCGGAACAGCCCCACGGTGCCATCGATGGGGGTTTTGATCGAGCGCTTGTCCAGCGCCAGCGTGGCGTTGCGCAGTTCGAGGGTCGCGTTGTTGAAGGCAAATTTTGCAAGATTGAGCGCCACCGTCGTGGCGTTGTTGGTTTTCGCCAGCGTCTCGGTGCGCTGAAGGATATCGCTGGTGTCCGACACGGCGAGCTTGGCCTTGTCATAGGCGATCTGCTCGGCATCAGAATCGAGGTGGGCGATGATCTGGCCGGCCTTCACCACCTCTCCGGGCGAAACGAGAAGCGTGTTCAGCGTGCCGGTGGCCTGCGAGGTGACATTGACCGATTGGCTGGAGGTGCCCTGGCCGATGGCCGTCAGCCGGTCGTTGACCGTCGAGGTGGCGACCGGCGCGGTAATCACGGTTGGGACCTGCGGCCGGCCGGATCGGCCGCCTCCGCCACGCTGGCCGGCAGACTGCTCGCGGTCGGCACCCACGGCATAGGCGGTCGGCACGGGGGCCGTAACCCCCAGACTGCGCAGCGTCTGATCGGAGCCGGGGACGAAATAAATGTAGCCGGCAGCCGCGGCGATCAGCACGAATCCAGAAATCAGAAGCTGCTTCAGCAAACTGCTATCCTCGGCCGGTGAGAATTACGGAGGGCACACCGCTCGGCGGAGAGCGTCTCCGCCCCTCGGTCGCCGGGATAAGTACCTGCTTAAGGTAACATGCATGCGTCAATAGGACGCGCATTAAATTACGGTAAGCTTTTGGCGCCGCCGCGCGCCTCAGCCGCCGTGCTAGGGTGGCATCCGGAAGAAGAGGCGCAGCCGCAAGTGAGGGCCCAGATGATGATGGACGCGGAATTTTCGGGCTTTCCGCCGCAGACCTTCGAGTTCCTGTCGGGCATTGCCGCCCATAACGAGAAGGCCTGGTTCGAGGCGAACCGGCCGCTCTACGAAGCGGGGTATGTCGAGCCGGCCAAGGCGCTGGTTGGGGCCATGGGGCCGAGGCTGCGGGAGATCTCCCCGACCGTGCAGTTCGACGCCAAGGTCAATGGTTCGCTCTCGCGCATCAATCGCGACATCCGCTTTTCCAAGGACAAGCGGCCCTACAAGACGCATCTGGCGCTCTGGTTCTGGCATGGCGACCACAAGGGCTGGGATTGCCCCGGGTTTTGGTTCAGCCTGACGCCGGAGCGGCTGATGCTCGGCGCCGGCATGCACGGCCTCGAAGGGGAGGCGCTCGAATCCTTCCGGCAATCGGTGATCCATCCGCGCTCGGCGAAGACGCTCCTGGCTGCCGTCGCAGCGGTAAAAGAGGCGGGACCCTACGAAGTCGGTGAAAAAACGCGAAAACTCATGCCGCGCGGCTACGCCGCCGAGGGACCGGCGGCCGAGTACCTGCTGAATGAAAGCCTCCACGCCATGATCGAACTGCCGGCGGATGCCGCGCGCCCGGCCGATCTCGTCGAAACCTGTGTGGGCCATTACCGGGCGATGTGGCCGATCTCGAAATGGCTGCTCGATGAGGTCACCGGCCACTGACGGATATCGTTCGCGGCTGCCAATATTTACGACCTGGTAGCCATGATGGGGTATTCCTGCGCTTCGACGCCGCGGCGAATATTGCTGTTTCTCCAACGCGCTGGAGCGTTTCCAGGAAAAGTGGTCACCATTTTTCCGGTTCGGAAACGCGACCTCTAGTCGGATACAGGGGGACGTATCGTGAGCAACACGGCCAAGCAGCTGCCGCTGGAGGCATCGCCGCGCGCCATGCGCGTGGTGGTCGAGGGCATCAGCGGCGATCTGCAGCGCTACACCTCGAGCAACAGCCAGATCGTCAAGCAGACGCGGCTGCTCGCCATCAACGCCATCATCGAGGCCGCGCGGGCCGGCGAATCCGGCAAGGGCTTCGCCATCGTCGCCAACGAGGTGCAGCGCCTCGCCGACAGCGCCGCCCAGGTAGCGCAGCGCTTCGAGGAAAACGTGCTCGGCCAGATCGCGCTCTCGCGGTCGCTGTCGGAATCGCTCGTCGCCGAAATGGAGGGGACGCGGCTGGTCGATCTCGCCCAGTCGCTGGTGCAGCTGATCGTGCGCAACCTCTACGAGCGCACCGCCGATGTGCGCTGGTGGGCGACCGACACCGCCTTCTGGACCGCGCTACAGTCGGCTTCGCCGGAAAATCAGGCGTTCGCGGCACAGCGCCTCGCCGTGATCAACAAGTTCTACAGCGTCTATAGCGACCTCGTGCTGACCGATGCCGCCGGCAAGGTGGTCGCCAGCGCCAATCCGAAGCACCGCCTCGCCGGTCATGATTTTTCCCGCGAGGGCTGGTTCAGGGCGGCGCGCGCGACCAAGTCCGGCGACGAATATGTGGTCGACGAGGTTCGCCGCAGCCCGCACCATGACGATCGGCAGGTTCTTGTCTATGGCGCGGGCGTCCGCTCGAACGGCCAGGCGGACGGAACGCTGCTGGGCACTCTCGGCGTGTTTTTCGATTGGCAGGAGCAGGGCACGGCCATTGTCGAAAAGGAAGCGGCGCTGCCGCCACAGGTGCGCGAAAAGACGGTCATCATGTTGCTTGATGGCGCCAAGCGGGTGATCGCGAGCACGGATCCTACCCTCATGTTCAAGAGCTTCGATCTCTCCAATGAAGGCCAGACCTCGGGCAGCTACTATGACCGCGCGGGCAACATCGTCGGCTACGCCCAGACGCTCGGCTACCAGGAATATGATGGGCTGGGCTGGTGGGGCGTGGTGATGCAGAAGACCGAGCAGGACGACAAGATCCGCGCCGCCCTCGGGTTCTGACCCAGCCGATTCCGCTTTACCCCCTGATCACGTCATGGCCTACTGCTCGAAAAGAGGAGGAGACCATGATCCTGGAAAAATTCAGGCTCGACGGGCAGGTGGCGCTGGTGACCGGTGCCTCGCGAGGTATCGGCCTCGGCATCGCACAGGCACTCGGCGAGGCCGGTGCCCGGCTGGTGCTGTCCAGCAAGACGCCGCGCCCGGAGGCCACGGAAAATCTTCTGCGGCAGGGCTTTGAGGTCGATTACATCGCCGCCGACATGGAGGATCCCGAGAGCCCGGCGCGCCTGATCGAGGAGGCGCTGGTGCTGGCTGGCAAGCTCGACATCCTCGTCAACAATGCCGGCATCTCCCACCACGGGGATACCGAGAGCTTTCCGGAGCAAAACTATCGCCGGGTAATGTCGATCAATCTCGACTCGGTGTTTTTCGCCTGCCAGGCGGCCCTTGGGCCGATGCGGCGGCAAGGCGGCGGCGTCATCCTCAATATCGGGTCGATCTCGGGGCTCATCTCCAACGTTCCGCAGCGGCAGGCCGCGTATAATGCCTCGAAAGCGGCGGTGCACATGCTGACCAAGAGCCTTGCGAGCGACTATGCGGCCGAGAACATTCGGGTCAACGCCATCGCCCCCGGCTATATCGAAACGGACATGACGCTCGGCGGCTTGCGGGATCCCGAATGGGGCCCGATCTGGCGCAACATGACGCCAATGGGTCGCGGCGGGCTGGTCGAGGAGGTGGCGGCCGGCGCGCTTTATCTCTGCTCGCCTGCATCAAGCTATGTCACCGGTGAGGTGCTGGTGATCGATGGCGGCTATACGGCGCGGTAGGGGGCCACCGTTGCTCGAGTGCGCGGGAGAACGCGGCGAGAGAAGGCGGGAAGAAGCCGCCTTATCCCTCCCTTCGTCACGGCCGGGCTTGACCCGGCCACCCATGATGGCGGGCCAGTACCTCCAAAGTACGTGAAAGTCGTCATGGGTCCCCGGGTCAAGCCCGTGAATGACGATGGGTGGGGATGGGACCGATTTAAGCCCGCCTCGGCCTTCGCCTGCCCGCGTGGAGAAGTTTGCGCGCGAGCCTCGAACGCAGAACCCAAGCACCAGCGGCTAGCCGCGGCGTGTCCCGCCGCGGCCGCTGCGTCAGTTACTGCGTCCAGACTTCCGTGCCCAGATCAGTCTGGCCCAGATAGCTCCAGATGCCCTTCCACTTGCCTTCCTCTTTCACATAGAGGCCGACGCCCGGCTTGTCGCCGGAGGAATAGCCGATCGAGAGCAGGTCGTCGTTGCCGACGGCCGTGCCGGTGCTGGTGTCGCCGTTGATGGTCCAGACGACCTTGAAGGTGTCGCCGCTCTTGCTGATCTTGACGGTGCCGTCATAGGACGAGCCGTCGCCGGGGTTGGTGCCCTTGACCGAATAGGTGCCCGAAGGATCGGCCCAGGCCGGCATTGCCAGCCCGGCGAGCAGAAGGGCGGCACAGATTATTTTCTTCATTTTATTTGCGTCCCCAAAAAACTGGATGCCAGCAATCGGTAATGCGGATGCTTCCGACGCTGCGCAGGCCCTTGTACCGCGCAGAGACTTGATTTTTCCTTTGCCGGGCGGGGGCAAATGCGTCCCCTCCCGTGATTGCAGTCTTTGCGGAACTAGCGCACCAGGCCTTGTGCCGCCAGCCAGCCGGCCGCCGCCTGGATCTGGGAGTGATCCCTGAGTTCGAGGATCAGGCGCGGATTGGCGCCGGTCTGGCGGGCCGCTCCGACAACTGGTAGATTTTCGCTCATGCTGTGCTCTGCGGGCATCAGGCTGAAGGGAGCGCACAGTTAGGGCAGCCGGTTGACAACAGGATGAAGGCGTGGCCGCCCGGCGCAAGCTTGCCGAAGTCGCCCATCTCCCAAGCCAAGTAGCTTGGAAGAGAGGGATTTTCTTTCCGCGTTGAAGCCCCGGTCAGCTTGGCCTACATACGGCTCCAATCAGCTTTTCCCGAGACGCGCCAGACCAAAGAGGACCGCTCCATGGCCCGCCAGTTCATCTATCACATGCACGGAATGTCCAAGGCCTATGCCGGTGGCAAGAAGGTGCTGGATAACATCCATCTGAGCTTTTACCCCGACGCCAAGATCGGCGTGCTCGGCCCCAACGGCTCGGGTAAGTCGACGCTGCTGCGCATCATGGCCGGTATCGATTCCGAGTTCACCGGCGAGGCCTGGCTGGCCGATGGCGCCAAGGTCGGCTACCTGCCGCAGGAGCCGCAGCTCGATCCGGCGCTCGACGTCATGGGCAATGTCATGACCGGCGTGAAGGAGAAGAAGGACGTCATCGACCGCTATAACGAGTTGATGATGAACTACTCCGACGAGACGGCGGACGAGGCAGCAAAGCTGCAGGACCGGATCGACGCCGAAAACCTCTGGGACCTGGAATCGCAGGTCCAGATGGCGATGGACGCGCTCGGTTGCCCGCCGGCCACCGCTTCGGTCGACAATCTTTCGGGCGGCGAGAAGCGCCGCGTGGCGCTCTGCCAGCTGCTGCTGTCGGCCCCGGACCTGCTGCTCCTCGACGAACCGACCAACCACCTCGACGCCGAAACCACCGCCTGGCTCGAACGGCACCTCCGCGAATTCCCCGGCGCCGTGCTGATCATCACCCACGATCGCTACTTCCTCGACAACGTCACCGGCTGGATCCTCGAGCTCGATCGCGGCCGCGGCGTGCCGTATGAGGGGAACTATTCGGCCTACCTGACGTCGAAGACCAAGCGTTTCGCGCAGGAAAAGAGCGAGGACGCGGCTCGCATGAAGGTGCTGGAACGCGAAAAGGAATGGATGGGCCAGAGCCCCCAGGCCCGGCAGTCCAAATCCAAGGCGCGCCTGAAGGCCTATGACGAGCTGGTGCAGATCAACGAGGCGCGAACCCAGTCCTCGACCGCCCAGATCATCATTCCGCCGGGCGAGCGGCTCGGCCACAACGTCATCGACATCGAGGGGATTTCCAAGGGTTTTGACGATCGCCTGTTGATCGACAATCTCACCTTCAAGCTGCCGCCGGGCGGCATTGTCGGCATCATCGGTCCGAACGGCGCCGGCAAGACGACGCTATTCCGCATGCTGACCGGGCAGGAAACGCCGGATTCGGGTGCGATCACCATCTCGGAAAACGTCCACCTTGGCTATGTCGACCAGAGTCGCGACACGCTCGATCCCAACAAGACCGTGTGGGAAGAGATTTCGGGTGGCCACGAAATCCTGCTGCTGGGAAAACGCGAAATGAATTCGCGCGCCTATACCTCGGCCTTCAACTTCAAGGGCGCCGACCAGCAGCAGAAGGTGGGCAATCTCTCGGGCGGCCAGCGCAACCGCGTGCATCTCGCCAAGATGCTGAAATCGGGCGCCAACGTCCTGCTGCTCGACGAACCGACCAACGATCTCGATACCGAAACGCTGGCCGCGCTCGAAGAGGCGCTGGAGGAATTCGCCGGCTGCGCCGTGATCATTAGCCACGATCGCATGTTCCTCGACCGCCTGGCGACGCACATGCTGGCCTATGAGGGCAACAGCCATTTCGAGTGGTTCGAGGGCAATTTCGCCGACTACGAGGCCGACAAGATTCGTCGCCTTGGTCCGGACTCAGTCAACCCCAAAAAAGTCACATACAAGCCGCTGACCCGCTAGACGAGCGATCTGCAAGGGCACCGGCAGGCTTGAATCTGCCGGTGCCCTGTGCGCTAACAAACTACTGTTTTTAGGCGATTTAAGCCGAATTTAGGCCCCTATCAGCCGATTAGCGAGGGTTGACGCGACGCAACCTGCCTCAATTGAGTCGCTTTGCGGTTCCAGTTCTCGGTCTTCGGAAGCCTTGCCCATTTAGTAGGCCAAGGCGGCGGAGAAGGGTTTTGAACGAACTGCTGCTCGGGAGAGTCCATGGCCGATTTTCGGTCGGCCTTGCCGCCGGGGTGATCACGTTGGTGGTCATCCTGGTGATTGTCGGGATGGCCTTGCCGTTCGGGTGTCCGACGGGGCTGTCATGGGATGGTATGTGTACGGCCAATACGGCCAAGGCGGCCGCTTCGAAACCCGCGGCTCTGGAGGCTACGACCGCTGCGGTCGCTGCCCCGGTTCCGGCAAAGCCCGCCGCCGTAGCTGCACCCGCACAAAACGCGCCAGTGCCGAACCTGGTTGCCGCTACCTTCAGTAGCCTCAACATCGATCCGGCGCAGACGCCGGCAACCGCCCCCGCGACCGCGGATCCCCAAATTCCGTCGCTCGCCGGAAACGTACCGACCGGCGGCGCCGGGGTGAGCACCGTGGCGCGGCGGATGGTGAAAACCATTGCGGTCAGCCCAGACAGCGGGATCAGCGCGATGTCGGCCGATACCAGCGCGAGCACCGGCGGCTGGCCTGACGCCGCGCCGGCGATGCCCGCCGATCCCATAACTCCGGCTCTGGCCCCGGCTCCGGCCCCTGCCTCCGATCCGCAGCCCCAACAGGCTTTGGTCAGCGCGCCGGCGCCCCTTGCAACGCCAGCCGACCCAACTGACGCGGCGCCCGCTGCAACGGCGCCCGCTGCAACGGCGTCGGCCAAGCCAGCCATCAAGAAGCATGTTGCAACGCGTTCGAAACCTGCGGCAGCCAAGGCCAAGGCCGCCGTGGCCAATCCCGCTACCACGCCCACTTCCGGCACGATGCGGGTCAAGGGCACGGGGGTGAGCGTGCGCTCGGGCCCGGCCAAGTCCGACGCGTCCGTGTTCTCGCTCGCCGGCGGCCAGACGGTCACCGTCACCGGGGCGCAGAAGGGCTGGGTGCACATCACCGATGGCCAGGGTCGCGATGGCTGGGCCTATTCCACTTTCCTGACCAAGGTAGGCTCTTAACCTAGCAGCAGAACCCACTTCGTCCGGCTGCCGCGACGGCCGGACGCCCCCGCATAACCCGACGATCTCGTCTCCTGCTGCGTCACCGATCCGGCGCGCGGCCAGGGTTGCAACCTTCGCCCGGATCGAAAGGCCCTCCCGCCCTTGGCGGCGCCGCCTGACATCATCCTCCAGTAGAAGGACTACCCATGCCTGCTATCCTCAAATGGATCGCCGCAAGCCTTGTCATTGCCGTGTTGTGCTCGGGCGCAGCCAAGGGGCAAGGCTTTGCCTCCGTCCCGCCCGAACCGGGTGCGAACCCGAGCGGCGTGCAGATACCGCCGTACAGGATCAGTGTTTCGCCGGACGGCCGAACGCTCACGATTTCCGGCGGCATCAGGTTTGGCCTCGAGCGAGACGTTGCCGCAGCGCTTGCCGCCGCACCCGGGGTGAGGACGGTGGTGCTCGCCAGCCCGGGCGGGCGACTGGGCCCGGCTGACGATGTGGCCCAGATGGTCAGGCGGCGCGGCCTCGATACATATGTCGCGAGCCAATGCTCTTCCATCTGCACCGAGATCTTCGCCGCCGGCAGGCACCGGACGCTGGGTCGGGGCGCACGCCTCGGCTTTCATGGCGCTTCGCTTGGCGCAGGAGCACCCTCGCAGGCAGTCTCGGCCGTCAATCGGCAGATGATGGATCGCTATGTTGCTGCGGGTGTCGATCGCGGCTTCATCGAGCGGGCCGCTTCGGTCTCGCCCAGAGGCATATGGTTTCCGACGGTCAGCCAGTTGCGCGCGGCCAATGTCATCACGGCGGTGGCGGGACGTTAAAACCGGGCTGTCGCCTCGGTCGCGGGTTCTGAGCCTGCGACCGACAGCCGGTGGCGTCGAGGCCTGAACACCGCGCCGCTGTTTATCCCCGCCTCCGGGACTGCCGTGCTAATACGGCTGCTTTTCCAGCAGGCGGCAGAGGCGCAATGTTGAAAATCGTGGCGTTGACGACGGTCGCCATGCTTGCCTTTGGGGCGAACTCCGTCCTTGCCCGCCTCGCGCTCGAAGCCGGCGATATCGACGCGCTCGGCTATACCGGCGTCCGCCTGCTCTCGGGCGCGATCGTCTTGGCCGCGCTGCTGGTGGGGCGGAATCTCGGCAAAGGAGCCGGCTTCGCACTGGGCGGCAGTTGGCTGGGGGCCGCTTCGTTGCTCGGCTATGGGCTGATGTTCTCGCTGGCCTATTTGCTGCTGGGCGCGGGTACGGGGGCCCTCATTCTTTTCGCCTGCGTGCAGATCGGCATGCTGGCCTGGGCGGTATTCCGTGGCGACCGGCCGGGTCTCGTCGAGTGGGTCGGGCTTTTCATTGCCTTTGCCGCGCTGGTCTATCTCGTCGCGCCGGGGCTGGTGGCGCCCAATCCCGTCGGCGCCGCGCTGATGGCCGGCGCGGGGCTTTGCTGGGCCGCGTATTCGCTCATCGGGCGCGGCTCCCGTTCGCCGCTGACCGATACCGCCGGCAATTTCATCCGCTGCCTGCCGGTCGCGGTGGTGCTGATCCTTGCTGGTGGATTTTCGCACGTGCCGTCGTCGCGCGGTCTCCTCTATGCCGTTGCCTCAGGCGCGCTGGCCTCGGGGCTGGGCTATGCCATTTGGTATGCGGTCCTGCCGGACTTGTCCCGGGTCCGTGCGGCGCTGGTGCAACTGACGGTGCCGGCGATTGCAGCGCTTGGCGGGGTGCTGTTCATCGGCGAACCGCTGACGGGGCGCCTCCTCCTCGCCTCGGCGGGCATAATCGGCGGCGTGGCGCTGGCCGTGCTCGCGGCCGAGCGGCGGCGGTCGGCGGCGCGGCGAGCAATTTGACCGGATCGCGGCTGGCGTACACTATTGCCTGGTGCTATCCCGCCGACATTCCCGCTATGGAGGTCGTGATGAAGGATTGGTCACCGTCCACTTACCTGAAATTCGAGGACGAGAGGACGCGCCCGGCCCGAGACCTTGTGGCACAGGTGCCGCTCGAACGACCCCGGAAGGTGGTGGACATGGGGTGCGGTCCCGGCAATTCCACCGAATTGCTCGCAGCCCGCTATCCGGACGCCGAAGTCACGGGCCTCGACAGCTCGCCCGCCATGTTGGACGAAGCGAGAAAGCGGCTTCCCGGCCTCGGCTTTGCGCTGGCGGACGCATCCGTCTGGTTGCCCGACGCTGACACAGATCTCGTCTTCGCCAATGCCATCTACCAGTGGATACCGACCCATCTGGAGCAATTGCCGCGCGTGCTCGAGGCCTTGCGCCCCGGGGCGGTGCTGGCTGTGCAGATGCCGGACAATCTAATCGAACCGACCCACCGATTGATGCGCGACGTCGCCGGACAGGGGCCGTGGGCGGAGCGGCTGAAGGATGCCGCGCGCAATCCGCTGCCGCCCGTCCGCGCCTATTACGACGCGCTAAAACCCTACGCCGCCCGCCTCGACATCTGGCATACTGCCTATAATCACGTCCTCGCCGATGCGGCGGCTATTGTCGAATGGGTCAAGGGCACGGGCCTCAGGCCATTCATCGATCCTTTGCTCGAACCCGAGCGCGAGCAGTTTCTGGCCACCTATCTGGCCCGCGTGACGCAAGCCTATCCGGCTACCGCCGACGGCAAGGTTTTGCTGCGGTTTCCGCGGCTGTTTTTTGTAGCGCAGCGTTAAGACGAAGAGAGTTCCGATGAGTACCGGCCGTTTTGAGATCCGCTTCGACAACGCAACCCTTATCGGGGAAGCGGCCGGCTTCGGGCTGCCCGTCGTGTTCCTCCATACCGGCGTGACCGATCGCCGGATGTGGGCCGAACAGATGAAGGTAGTGGCCGATGCCGGCTACTACGTCATCTCCTACGATCGGCGCGGCTTTGGCGAGTCCGAGGCCCCGGATGAGCCCTTCAGCCATTTGGCCGACCTCGAGGCGGTGCTCGATCAGCTAGGCCTCCATGCGGTGGTGCTGGTCGGCAACTCGATGGGTGGCGAGCTCGCCATCAACTTCGCCATCGAGCATCCGGAACGGACCATCGGCCTGGTCCTTGTCGGCACCGCGATCAGCGGCTCACCCGACGCCGAACTGCCGGAGGAGGCCGAGGTCGTGCTCGATGCGCGTGCCTATGCGGAAGAAAAGCGCCAGTGGGCCAGCGTCAACCGGATCGATGCCCATCTCTGGCTCGATGGGCCGACGAGCCAGAGCGGGCGGGTCGATGGCCCGCCGCGCGAGCTCTTCCTTGAAATGAACCGGCAGCGGCTGGAAAAGCCCAAGCTCACGCAGGAAGAAGAACCCGAGGACGCCATCGACCACGTCGGCGCCATAACGGCGCCGGTGCTGTTGGTCGTCGGCGACCTTGATTTTCCGCACATCCTCGAGCGCCACGAGGATCTCTCCGAGGAGATGGAGACCGCCTTTTCGGTGACGCTGGAAGGCACGGCCCACTTGCCCAGCCTCGAACGGCCGGACCTGTTCGATCCCCTGCTGCTCGAGTTCCTTGAAGCCGTTTCAGGCGGCGGCGATGAGGACGAGGACGACGAGGAGTAGCCTCGACGGCTGAAATGCTCCCAGAGCATCATCCACAATGGCTGAAGCCTTTCGCCTAGGTCGTGATCCCGTTTCGCGTCGCTTCCCCCGTCATGGCCGGGCTTGACCCGGCCACCCATGATGCCTCGCCAAGTCCACCAGAGCTACTGGAAAGGCTGCATGGGTCCCCGGGGCAAGCCCGGGGATGACGAGGTGGCAAGGGGTGCGCCCAAGGCCCGAGTCCCATAATGGCAGCACGCGACCGAAGCCTCTCGACCAGCATCAACTCAGCTCGATCATGCTCCAACGATTCAGGCTCGAAGGGATCTCGCTTCAAAGGGCCAGCATGTTGTCGAAATGGCTGGCGATTGCAGGCAGCGGCACGTTGGTGAGATCCCGCTGCAATTCGCCCATGACGGCCCGGTCGACGGCCGGGCAGAGGACGCGGCGAATTTTACCGAGGGCCGCGGGCTCCGCGGCGATGATCAGCCGGTCGAAGGAGTGATCGTTCCACTTCGCCTCGAGGATGTGGGCGATCATGCGAGCGAAGATCTCTTCCTCGTGGTCGACCGGATCGGTATGGGGCTCGATCGCGCTGCGGCCATGGCCGACGGAGGAAAAGGCCCGTCCGGGTTTGTCCGTGACGATGTCTTGCGCCTTCAGGTGCGGCTGGTCGAACGAAAGGCCGGGCACCGGCCTCAGGCCCTTGCCGGGTCCGCGATTCTCGAAAACGCGCGCACGGGTGCCGTCAGCAGCAACGATCCAGGTGACGATCGGCTTCATGACATTCCTCCTTGTTTCGCCGCACAACGCGCCAGCGGCCGAAAAGTTGGCTCACCGAAAGACCCTCCGGCTGCCGGCGGATCGATAAAATTCGAGATAAATCTTGCTGTTGGGCTTCAGCGGGCGGCGATGCTGACTTGTCATCCTTCCCCCATCGCCGTCGAAAGCCGAAGGAAAGTGACATGCAGGAATCAGAAGAGGGCCAGCGGGCTTTTTCGACGTTCAGGGTTCTCAATGGGGACGCCAATAGCGTCGAGCGCGACCAGCTGTTCCGTAATATGGCGCAGCTCTACACCTATGTGTCGGACCGCTGCGACGATGAGCAGGTGGCCCAGTATGACGAGGTCCTCTGCCAACTCGCCGAGTTGGTGGAGGTCGAGGCGCGGCGCCACGTCGCCAAGCTGCTGTCGGGCCTTGACCGGGCGCCCGGCACGGTGGTGGTGAAGCTCGCCAACGACGTCATCGAAGTCGCAGAGCCGCTGCTCGAATTCTCCAACGTGCTGTCGGACGATGATCTCATCGACATCGTGACGAATCGGACCGAGGAGCACCGCATCGTTATTGCCCGCCGCAACCCGGTCCCGGAACGCGTCGGCGAGGCAATCGTGGAATTCGGCGGCACGCCGTCGGTGACCAAGCTCGTTCGCAACAACACTGCCGAGATCAGCCCGGCCATCCTCGAACGCCTCGTGCAGCGCGCCAGCACCGACCCGCTGATCGCGGCCGATCTGCGCGGCCGCGCCGACCTCGATTGGAAATCGCTGCGCGGGGAAATCGATTCGGTCGCCGGCAAGGTGCTCGAAACCCTCGGCCAGGTGAGCCAGCGCCTTGACCCCACCACGACCGGCAAGGTGCAGTCGGTGGTCTACAACCGGATGCGCAACCGTGCCGGCTTCTCCAGCCAGGAGTGGAAGGTCGCCTACAACCAGGTGAAGGCGCTCAGTGACCGCAAGCAGCTCGATGAGCGGGCACTGCTGCGGTTCGCCCGCTTCGGCTACGGCCACCATGTGGCGGCGGCGCTCACGGTGCAGCTCAGGATCTCGCCTGAGATTTTCGTCAAATGGCTGGCTATGCAGGATTTTGTCGCCGTCACCGTAGCGGTGCGGGCGCTTGGCGTCAGCCCGGACCTGTTCGAGGCGATGGTCGCCTGCATGCCCTGGCGCGACCTTCCGACCGACGCCGACCGCACCAATGTGCGGCGCCGGTTCGAGGCGATCACCCAGGAAGAAGCTGGAGACATTTTTGAACTCTGGCGGGCCAATGCCTTCCGCAAGCATGTGGCGATGGAAGAGCGACGGGCGGGCGTCGCCTAACCCGATACGCCTGTTCCCAGCCTGGTTTGGGGGGTCTGCGTGGCAAACGCAGGCCCCTTTTTCGTGATCGAACGACCCGCTTGCCGATGGAGCATGGCTCTGGACTGACGCCTGCGCTACATATAAAGATATCTTTATGTGGAGCGGCGAGACGGATGACTGAGCTGTCGACCATCGTTGGCATGTTGCGCGCAGCAGGGGAGGGGACCCGGCTGCGGCTGTTGGCCTTGCTGGCGGACGGTGAGCACACCGTCAAGGACCTGACCGAGATCCTCGGCCAGAGCCAGCCCCGCATTTCCCGGCATCTGAAGCTACTGGCCGATGCGGACCTGATCGAGCGCAATGCCGAAGGGGCCTGGGCCCGCTATCGGCTGGCACAAGGCCAGGGCGCGGAATTGGCCAATTGGCTCATCACCCGGATCGATTCGAACGACCCCGACAGGATGCGCGATCAAGCCCGTCTCGATTGGGTGAGGGCACAGCAGCAGGAACAGGCAGCGGCGTATTTCGCCAAGGTGGCGGACAGCTGGGACGTGTTGCGCAAGCTGCACGTGCCGGATTCGGCGGTCGAGGCGGCGATGCTCGACGAGTTCTCGCGGCGGCAGGTGGACCTGCTGCTCGATTTGGGCACCGGCACCGGGCGAATGCTGGAACTGCTCAAGGACCACTACAAGCGGGGCGTCGGGATCGATTCCAGCCGTGAGATGCTCACGGTAGCGCGCGCCAAACTGGCGACGGCGGGGATCCAGCATGCACAGGTGCGCCTGGGGGACATCGGCCATATCGACCGCTCGGTCGGGGCGGCGGACGCGGTGATCATTCATCAGGTGCTGCACTATTTTGACGATCCCGGACGGCTGCTGGCCGAGATCCGTCCGGTGCTCAAGCCGAACGGCGAAATGCTGATCGTCGACTTCGCGCCGCACGAGCTCGAATTCCTGCGCGCGCACCACGCGCATCGCCGCCTCGGGCTCTCCGAGGGGCAGGTGACCGCGTGGGCGGAAGCGGCTGGCCTCGAGGTCGGCTCGCTCAAAACATTTCCACCGGCCGATGTCGAAGGCCTGACCGTATGCCTGTGGCGGCTTTCGCCCGAGGGCACGGCGCAAAGGAGTAATTGATGACGATCGATCTGGCGCATGAGCGCGCAAGCCGATTGGCCGCGGACAGCCGGCCCGAGTTCGAACTTTCGTTCGAGTTCTTTCCCCCCAAGACCGATGTGATGGAGGAACGGTTCTGGGACAGCCTGCGCCGGCTGGCGCCGCTTAATCCGCGCTTCGTGTCGGTGACTTACGGCGCCGGCGGTGGAACGCGCGAGCGTACGCTCAGGATCGTGCGCCAGATAAACGCCGAATCGGGCGTCGAGGCGGCAGCACACCTGACTTGCGTCGGTGCCTCGCGCGCCGACGTGGATTCGGTAGTGGAAGGCTATAAGGAAGCGGGGATCAAGCGGATCGTGGCGCTTCGTGGCGATCCGCCGGAAGGCGTGGGAAAGCCCTTCGTGGCGCATCCTGAGGGTTACCAGAGCGGGATCGAGCTTGTTGAAGGCATTCGGCGGATCGGCGATTTCGACATTTCCGTCGCTGCCTATCCGGAAAAGCATCCGCAGAGCCCGGATTGGGACACCGATATCGACAACCTCAAGCGGAAGATTGATGCCGGCGCCAGTCGCGCCATTACCCAGTTCTTCTTCGATAACCGCGACTTCATGCGCTACCTCGAGCGGGTCAGGGCGGCGGGCATCACTGCGCCGATCGTGCCGGGAATCCAGCCGATCCACAGCTTCAAGCAGATTGCCGGATTTGCCAGGAGCTGCGGCGCCGTGATGCCGGCCTGGGTGGCGGAGCGCTTCGAGGGACTTGAGGACGATCCGGAAACGCATGCGCTGGTGGCCGCGGCGGTCGCTGCCGAGCAGGTGCTGGAACTGGTCGATGAGGGCATCACCGAGTTCCACTTCTATACGCTCAACCGGTCGAACCTCGTGCTGGCGCTGGCGCGCCTGCTCGGCCGCAGGCCTGACCGGTCGCCGATAGTCGAAACGGCCTAAATCACAAATTGGCCATCATAATCGTCTTTTCTAGGTAAGGGTCATTGCGCATTAGGAACCCCTCAGCATGAGCCTCCGTAGGCAAGTAACAGGCGCCCTTGCATGGGCAGGTCTGGTCATTGTCATAGCCGTGCCTGCCGCGGAAACGGTAAGTTCGCGTCTGCTTTCCGGCGTCAAGCCTGCTGCTGCAAACGTCCCAGCTGCTGCAAACGTCGTGGTTCCCAAACCGCAGGCGGTAGCGGCGGTCGCGCCCACCGTTGCCGCTCCGGCCAGCCCGGCGGCTTCGGCGGGCCACGTGGCAGACACTGCCCCGATTGCTTCGGCTCCGCCGCCGCCGGTGAAGGCCGCCCCCGTGGCGGTCGCTGCCACTGAGGCGCCACCCGCAGCCTCTGCCCCGCCGGTGTCGCAGAATCCGGTCAAGGATTATCTCGCGACCAACAAGGCGCTGCCCAGCTACATTACGTCTGCGCCATCGAAGCCGGTTGCCGCGACTGAGACTCCGCAGCCCAACTCACTGACTCCGGCAGCGCAGCGCCTGGCCACCCGCTTCGACAGCGCACCTTCGCCGGGCAGGGCATCTGGGGCCGCGACCAGCGGGGTTGCTTCGGAGCCGCAGAGTGTGCCACTGCCACAACCGGCGCCGGTCCGGGTCGCGCATGTAGTCGATCGGACAGTGACCGAGGCCGATCTGAAGGACTGGAAGTCCGGCACGCTGGAGGATTACCTCCGCGCCCATGGGCTGCTGTCCGGCGGGAACTAGCTCAGGCATCCCTAACAGGTGATGGGCATCAGGGTCATGGCGCGGGCCATGGCCCCCCAATTGTTGTTGGTTGGATGAACAATCCGGCAGCAAGATTGGGGGCTGACTAACCAATTTTTCAGGAGCCAGTAAGGCTCCGGGCATGTTTGCCCCCATAGGGTGGTTGTCGCCCGATATAGCGGGGCTCGCAAAGGCGGTTTATCCGTGCAAGACGTTCTGCATCTGAGAATTCTGTGTTTCCCGTTTGGTCGGCATGCTGCCGAAGGCGCGGAGAGGATTGTGTCGATCTGGCATCGTATTGGCGAGGCAGTGGGCTCGTTTTCGCAACGCACAGGCGTTGCGGGATCGCTTGCCAACGCCCTCGATCCGGATACCTGGCTGCCAGGTGGCCGTGATGCGGCGTTCACCCTGGCGCTCATTGCCTTATCCGCCAAGATGGCAGTTTCGGATGGCGCGGTGACGGCGTCCGAGATCCGGGCCTTCAAGAAGACGGTGGTCATTCCGGAGGGCGTGGAGACCCAGGTCGACAAGCTGTTCGCCTTGGCGCAGCAGGATGTGGCCGGCTACGAGGCCTATGCAAAAAAGATCGCGCGCTTCTTCTTTGATACGCCTGAAACCCTGGAGCATGTGCTCGACGGGCTGTTTTACATCGCTACCGCCGACGGCATGCTCCACCAGGCCGAGTTCGACTATCTCAGGCGGGTGAGCGATATTTTCGGCTTCGACGAGGCGCGCTTCGAGCAGATCGCCGCCCAGCACATCTACCTCGATGACGGCGCCGATCCTTACGTGGTACTTGGCCTGATGCCGGGGGCGAGCACGGACGAGGTGCGGCGCGTCTATCGCAGGCTGGTCGCCGAGCACCACCCCGACCGGCTGATCGCCCGGGGCGTGCCCGAGGAACTGATTGCGGTCGCGACCGCGCGCATGGCGGCGATCAACCATGCCTACGCCCAGATCGTGCGGCCGAGGATGCTTGCCCGCGCCGAGAACGCTTGACGCGGGGCCCACGCGCTCACTACATCCGCATGCCAGTTGACCGGGTGGCCGCTCCGCTTGGGGTAACCCTTGCGGGGAGGAAAGTCCGGGCTCCATCGAAATACGGTGCCGGCTAACGGCCGGCGGGGGCGACCCCAGGGAAAGTGCCACAGAAAGCAAACCGCCTGCCCGGTCTATTTCGGTAGATCTGGCAGGCAAGGGTGAAAGGGTGCGGCAAGAGCGCACCGCGGCCCCGGCAACGGGGACGGCACGGCAAACCCCACCGGGAGCAAGACCAAATAGGGGTAGCGCGGCGTAAGCCGGCCGGTTTTCGAGGCCAGCTACCCGGGTTGGTTGCATGAGGCGGCTGGCAACAGGCGTCGCAGATGAATGGCCACCACGTCGAGCAGCATGTCGGCCTCGTGCCGGCAGGCTGGTCGGCCCTACAGAACCCGGCTTACAGGTCAACTGGCACTTTTGGCGCTGTGGTCCGCTGCATGGACGCGAGCTAACCAGCTCCGCTGAACAATAATGAGGGCGCGTTCTTTGTCGCCTCCAAGGTGTTTGCCGAGCGCCTTCATCCCTGCGTCATCCCGGCGAAGGCAGGGATCTCCGTTATCGGCCTAAGTAGAAGGTATCTGACAGGGATTCCCGCCTTCGCCGGAATGATGCTGTGTTATTGGCACTCCGTGCAACGCATGGCGAACCCATCGGGAGTCAGATCCCCGTTGGCACTTTTGTCCGGTCAGATACCAGTGCTGCCCTTATGGGCAACAGAATCTTAAACTCCCTTGGTCAAAGTGCGCCAATGCCCGCTCTGTGCGGGCGGTGCGTCTCGGTCCGGTGGCCGAAGTGGAGTTGCGCGTAAGAGATGCGTCAGCCTCGTAGGCCCGAAAGCTCGGGAGCGGCCGGGCCGCATGCCCCGGTATTGCTGGCCGAGGTGCTGGAGGCGTTGTCGCCGCTCGCCGGCGCGCGGATCGTCGACGGCACCTTCGGGGCCGGCGGCTATTCCCGCGCCTTGCTCGAAGCGGGGGCGAGCATTGTCGCCATCGACCGCGATCCCAGTGTCGCGCCTTTCGCCGCGAGCCTGACCGAGGCCTATCCGGATCGCTTCACCTTCGTGCCAGGCGTATTTGCCGAACTCGAACTCTTGGCAAGCGGCGAGCCGGTGGACGGGGTTGTCCTCGATATCGGCGTCTCTTCCATGCAGCTCGATGAAGCCGAGCGGGGCTTTTCCTTCATGCGCGAAGGGCCGCTCGATATGCGCATGGCCGGCGAGGGCGAGAGCGCGGCCGATCTGGTGAACGGGCTTGCCGAGGCCGATCTTGCGAACCTCCTCTATGCTTATGGCGAGGAGCGGAAGTCCCGTCGCATCGCCAAGACCATCGCCGCCGCCCGTGCCGAAAAGCCGATCGCGACCACTGGCGAACTGGCGCGCCTGATCGAAAAGGCCATCGGCCGCAAGCCGGGAGACGCCCACCCGGCGACCCGGAGCTTCCAGGCCTTGCGCATCGCCGTCAACGATGAGTTCGGCCAGCTGGTCGAAGGCCTGTTCGCGGCCGAGCGGCTGCTGCCGGAAGGCGGGCGGCTCGCCGTGGTCACCTTCCATTCGCTCGAGGACAGGATCGTCAAGCGCTTCTTCGAGCCCGAAAAATCGGCCCCGACGCAGTCCCGCCACCTCCCGGAACGGCGCGTGGAAGACTCTCGCTGGGCGCACATCGCCAAGGCGCGCAAGGCCGGGGCGGACGAACTCGCCCGCAACGCGCGGGCCCGCTCCGCGACCCTGCGCAGCGCCTTGCGAACCGCGGCGCCCGCTCGGCCCGTGGGCACGGCTGGCCTTGGCGTGCCGCAGATCGGAGGAGCGACTTGATCCGGAAGCTCAACATCCTGCTGCTGATCACCAGCAGCATAGCCTTCGTTGCCGTCTACGGTCTCAAATACTCGGTCGAGGAAGTGGCCAAGAACAAGCAGGCGCTCGAGCGGCATATCGAGCAGCAGAAGGGCCAGTTATCGCTGCTCGAGGCCGACTGGTCCTATCTAAACCAGCCCTCCTACATCCAGCCGATCATCGACCGGCACATTGCCCAGCTCAACCTGCAGCCGATCAAGCAGACGCAGTTCGGCTCGCTTTCCGAATTGCCGATGCGTCCGGTGCAGCCCGATACCGCGGCGATGACGGCGCTGTTCAGCTCGCTGCAAGCCGGTGTCGATCCGGCCGACAAACCGATCGGGGGGCAGTAAGCCATGGCGATCATGACGGGCGGCGATGCCGCGCCGATTTCGCTCACCGGAGCAAAGAAGTTCCGGGGCGATCTCACCAGGACCCGCATCCGCTGGGTGATCATCGGGCTGGTGACGCTGTTCCTGATCGTTTGCGGACGCCTGGTGCAGCTCGGCATGGTCGTGCAGGACACCACCATCGAGGGGCGCACGCGCGAGGCGATTTCCGCTTCCCGGCCTGCCATTCTCGACAGGAACGGTCTCGAAATGGCCGTCGATATCCGCGTGCCCTCGCTCTATGCCGAGCCGCGGCGGATCATCGACGTGGACGATGCGGTCGAAAAGCTGCGCACCGTCCTCCCCGATCTCGATCCCGCCTGGCTCAGGAACAAGCTCTCGGGCGAAAAGGGTTTCGTGTGGATCAAGCGTGATCTGACGCCCGCGCTCGAAGACAAGATCTATCAGCTCGGCATCCCGGGCCTCGATTTCCTCACCGAAAGCAAGCGGTTCTATCCCGGCGGGCCGGAAGCCTCGCATATTCTCGGTTCGGTCAACGTCGACAACCAGGGCATTGGCGGCATCGAGCAATATATCGACAGTCAGGGCCTTGCCCAATTGCAGTCGGTCGGCATCGCCAACGGGGGAAACCTCAAGCCGGTGCAGCTCAGCATCGATATGCGCGTGCAGCACGTGATGCGGCAGGTGCTGCTCGATGCGCTGACCCGCTACCAGGCCAAGGCCGATGCTGGCGTGATGATTGACGTCAAGACCGGCGAGGTGCTCGGGCTGGTGTCCTTGCCGGATTTCGACCCCAACGATCCCTCTTCGATGATCGCCCCCTACAATGGCGAGAAGGCGATGCGTTTCAACCGCATCACCGCCGGCAAATATGAGCTGGGCTCGACCTTCAAGACCGTGACGATCGCGGGCGCGCTCGATGCCGGCGCGATCAAGATGACCGATCAATTCGACGCCCGCTTCGGCGTCCGCTTCGGCCGCTTCACCATCACCGATTTCCACGGCCAGCACCGCATGCTGAGCCTGCCGGAGGTCTACAAATACTCGTCCAACGTCGGCGCCATCCACATCGAGCAGACCTGGGGCAAGGACAATTTCCGCGGCTTCATGACCAAGGTTGGCTTCGATTCGCCACTGCCGATCGAACTGCCGGAAAAGACAACTTCCTATATTCCAAAAACCCTCTCGGACGTCACGGCTGCGACGGCCTCCTTTGGCCACGGCATTTCCATCACCCCGCTGCACATGGCGGCGGCAATGGCCGCGTTCGTCAATAACGGCGTCTATGAGCCGCCCACGGTCTATAAGCGCACGCCCCAAGAGGTCGCCCAACTCGCCAAGCGCTTCATTTCGCCTAAGACCAGCCTCGAGATCCGCGAACTGATGCGCCTCAATGGCATCGAAGGCTCGGGTTCGGTAATGAACCGCTTAGCGGAAGGCTATCGGGTTGGCGGCAAGACGGGCACGGCCGAAAAGGTTGAGAATGGCCGCTATTCCCGGAGCAAAAACTTCAACGTTTTCGCTTCGGCGTTTCCAATGGATGCACCAAAATACGCGATGGTCGTGATCATTGACGAGCCGCACCGCGAAAGCGCGACCACGGGCGATACGGCGGGCTGGAACGCCGGCGAAATTACGGGCAGGATCGTGGCAGGCGTGGCGCCGATGCTGGGCGTTGCTCCCAACTTCGACCAGGCCCTCGATGATCAGATGGTGCCGGTGTCGATCCGCTAAAGCGGGCACGACGAACAAGCGGGCGTGACCCGCAGATGGAGCAGATGGCGTTTCGATGTCCGAAGCACTAAAGAGCCGTGACGGGATGACGAGCCTTGTAGAGGGGGAGACCAATTTGTGGTTCTCACTTGGAGCGCTGCTGGACGGGGCGAGCGCTGCCGGGCCCGACGCTGAACTGCGCATAAGCGGCATCAATGCCGATAGCCGCGCCATTGAGGCGGGCGACGCGTTTTTTGCCCTGCCAGGCAGCAAGACGCATGGCAACGGCTTTGCCGCCGATGCGGTGGCGCGCGGGGCAGCGGCCGTCGTGACTGATCGCGAGCTGGATGCCAATCCCGGCGTGCCGGTCATCGTGGTGAGCGATGTGCAGGCCGCTTATGCGCACGCCGCCGCGCGCCGGTTCACGCCGCAGCCGGCCTGCTCGGTGGCAGTAACTGGCACTAATGGCAAGACCTCGGTCGCCGCCTTCGTGCGGCAGATCTGGGAGGCCAGCGGGTTCGATGCGGCAAGCCTTGGAACGCTGGGCATCGAGACCCTGCACGGTCTGAAGCCGGGTTCGCTGACGACGCCGGATGCGCTGACGCTTCATCGCGACCTCGGCGCTCTCAAGGCCGAAGGCATCGACCACGTGGCGCTCGAAGCTTCCAGCCATGGGCTCGAGCAGCGGCGGCTTGACGGCCTCCGCTTCCAGGCCGTCGGTTTCACCAATCTGACGCGCGATCACCTCGATTATCACCTCAGCATGGAAGCCTATGCAGAGGCCAAGCTGCGCCTGTTCCGCGAGCTTTCGGCCGAGGGCGGTGCGGCGGTCATCAACATCGACGATCCGGAAGCGATGCCGTTCATGTTCGCGGCGCTCGACCGCGGGCTGACCCTGCTGACCGTCGGTAGTGAAGGGGCGTTCTACGAGGTCAAGGAAATCGTCAATGAGGGGTTCGGCCAGCGGGTGCGCGGGCGAATGGTGGGCGAGCCCGCCGATTTCTACCTGCCGCTGACCGGGGCCTTCCAGGCGAGTAATGCTCTGGTGGCCCTTGGCCTTGCCGCGGCGACCGGCGCACCCAAGGAAGTTGCGCTCCGGAGGCTAGAAACCCTGAAGGGCGCGCGCGGCCGGCTCGAACTGGTGGCGCAGCGCGACGAGAGCGCGGTCTTCATCGACTACGCCCACACGCCGGACGCCCTGAAGAATGCGCTCGAAGCCTTGCGCCCCTATGCCAAGGGCAAGCTGACGGTGGTTTTTGGCTGCGGTGGCGACCGCGACAAGGGCAAGCGCCCGGAAATGGGCGCCATTGCGCAGGAACTCGCCGACCGGGTGATCGTCACGGACGACAATCCGCGCACCGAGGATGCTGCCTCAATCCGCGCGGAAATCCTGGCAGCGGCAGCGAGCGCGGAAGAAATCGGCGACCGCAAGCGCGCGATCGATAGTGCCATCGCCACAATGGGGTCACGCGACGTTGTTTTGATCGCCGGAAAGGGCCACGAAGATTATCAGATCGTCGGCACGACCAGGCACCACTTCTCGGATCATGAGGTGGTTGCCGAGGCGATCCGGCGATAGTTTGCGGCTCCCGCTGCAGAGCCCGCGCCGATTTGCCGGAAACGTTGAAGGGTAAGCGATGGCACGTCTCTACACGGTCGGCGAGATCATTGCGGCAACCGGCGGCCGGGCCGAGGGGCTGACCGGAGACGAGGTCTGCAGCATCTCCATCGATTCGCGTGAGATCGCGCCTGAAGGCCTGTTCGTCGCCATCAAGGGCGACCGGTTTGACGGGCATGACTTCGTCGGGAAGGCCCTGGAAAACGGCGCCGTGGCAGCACTGGTCAGCCAGGAGAAGGCGACGGGACTGGGCGAACGCCTGATCGTCGTGCCGGACGCGCTCCAGGGTCTGGTCGATCTCGCCGGGGCCGCGCGAGCGCGGAGCGATGCCCGGATCGTCGCGGTAACCGGCAGTGCCGGCAAGACCACCACCAAGGAGGCGATCCGGGCCGTGCTGGCCCAGGCCGGCGAAACGCACGCCTCCGTCAAGAGTTTTAACAATCACTGGGGCGTGCCGCTGACCCTGGCCCGCATGCCAAAAAGCGCTTCGTTCGGTGTGTTCGAGATCGGCATGAACCATGCGGGCGAGATCACTCCGCTGGTCAAGCTCGTCCGCCCGCATGTAGCGGTGATTACCACGGTTGCGGCAGCGCATCTCGAATTCTTTCCCTCCGTCGAGGCGATCGCCAGGGCAAAGGCCGAGATATTTGATGGCCTTGAGCCGGCTGGAGTGGCCGTGCTGAACGCCGACCATTCCTACCTGCCGGTCCTGCTCGAAGAGGCGCGTGCGCGTGGCATCGGCCGAATCATCACCTATGGCTATGCCCCAGGCGCCGACTGGCGGATCGAGGCCGTCGAGTTCGCCGAGACCGCAACCGTCGCGCACATCCGCAGGGGCGGCGAGACGATCGTCTTGACCCTTGGGCTCAAGGGCCGACACATGGTCGCCAACGCGGTTGCGGCTTTGATTGTCGGCGAACTGTTTGGGGTCGAGCAGGCGGCGGCGCTGAAATCGCTTGATGCCTTCGGCGCGCCGGAGGGGAGGGGGCAGGCGCTTCGCCTCGGCGCTCCAGAACGGCCGCTGCTCCTCATAGATGAGAGCTACAACGCCAACGGCGCCTCGATGATCGCCGCGCTCGACGTTTTTGGTACGCAGCGCGCGCCGGGGGGCAAGAAGGTCCTCGTGCTCGGTGATATGCTCGAACTCGGGGCCCAGGCGCCGGCGCTGCATCGGGCCCTCAAGCAGAGCGTGCTCGAGGCTGGCGCGGACCGGCTCTTCCTCGTCGGGCCCCATATGGGCGAGCTTGGCGAAACCCTCGGCCCGAACGCCGTTGCAGGACACGCACATACGACCGACGACATCGCTCAAATCGTGCTCGACGAGCTTGATTACGGCGACGCAATCATGATCAAAGGATCGAACGGCGTTCGGCTGTCGGGTCTTGTCCAGGCTATACGCAACAGGTTCGAGTAAGCGACTGCTGCCGCCTAGACGAGGAAACGTACTGGCATGCTCTATTTTCTGGGCCAATTGGGTGGTGAGCTCACCGCCTTTAATGTCTTTCGCTACATTACTTTCAGAACCGCCGGCGCCGTTGTAACGGCGCTGTTTTTTGTCTTCCTCTTCGGTCCGGGAATGATTGCCGGGTTGCGTATCCGGCAAGGCAAGGGCCAGCCCATCCGTGAAGACGGTCCGGCGAGCCACTTGCTGACCAAGAAGGGCACGCCCACCATGGGCGGGCTGATGATCCTCTCCGGCACCGTTGTTTCGACATTGCTGTGGGGCAATCTCGCGAACGGCTACCTATGGATCGTTTTGGGCGTGACCGTTTCCTTCGGGGCAATCGGGTTTTACGATGACTATCTCAAGGTCACGCGCATGTCGCACAAGGGGTTTGGCGGCCGCCAGCGCTTGCTCCTTGAGTTCATCATCGCGGCGATCGCGGCCTATCTGATGTCGATGATGGATGGCACGCACTACTCGCATTCGCTGCTCTTCCCCTTCGTCAAAGGGCTGGCGCTCAATTTCGGCATCTTCTTCTTTCTCATCGGCGGGTTCGTTGTTGTCGCGGCGGGCAATTCCGTGAACCTGACCGACGGGCTCGACGGCCTCGCCATCGTGCCGGTGATGATCGCGGCGGGCTCGTTCGGGCTGATTGCCTATCTCGTGGGCAACCAGAATTTTGCCGATTACCTGCTGGTGGATTTCGTGCCGGGGACCGGCGAGCTCTCCGTGCTCTGCGGGGCGCTGATCGGCGCCGGCCTCGGTTTTCTCTGGTTCAACGCCCCACCGGCCCAGATCTTCATGGGCGATACGGGGTCGCTCGCTTTGGGCGGTGCGCTCGGCTCGATCGCGGTGGCGACCAAGCACGAAATCGTGCTGGCCATCATCGGCGGGCTGTTCCTGCTGGAAACCGTGTCGGTGATCGTGCAGGTCACCTCGTTCCGGCTGACCGGCAAGCGGGTTTTCCGCATGGCGCCGATCCACCACCATTTCGAGCACATCGGTTGGACCGAGAGCCAGGTCGTGATCCGCTTCTGGATCATCGCCTTCGTGCTGGCGCTGATCGGGCTGAGCTCGCTGAAGCTGCGGTAGCTCAGGAGGGCAGTACGGCAACGCCAGCGCTTCGGGCCGCCTGCGCGAGTTGCATGTCCAGAGTGGCTAACGAAAGCTTTCGCCGGAGCGAGAGTTCCAGGTAGGCCGCATCGTAGACCGTCAGGCGGCTACGATCGGCTAGATCGACGCTCAGCGACCAGGCATGGGTGGCGGAGTCCGGATCGACCGTTATCGGCAAGGCCGCGAGAGCGGCGAATGCAAGCTCACGGCGATCGGCAAACATGCGACCGCGTCTGACCGCCATCACAAATCCGTTCGCAACTTCCAAGGGCCAGTGTGCCGGAACTACGGCGCCGGCCCCTGCAACTTTCTGGAGGACGTCTAGGCGATCCGGTGTTCGCTCATCCTCAAAGTACCAGGAGAGTGTCAGGGAAGCGTCCAGGACGATCAATATTTCCGCCCCTCGTTGATCAGGTCCTTGATTGAGAGACCTTGAAGGTTTTGCCCCTTCGAGAGTTCCTGTATCTGTTCCGCCGCCTGCAGCGCCGCGGCGCGATCGAAGTCGGGTTCGGCCTGCACCAGGCGGGCGACGGGTTTGCCGTCGCGGGTGATGATGATTTCTTCGCCCTGCTCGACGCGGTCGAGCAGAAGTTCGAAACGTTCCTTGGCTTCGGTGTCGCGGACCCGGTCCATGATCGCCTCCTTTCTCGGCAGCGTAGGCCTTGCCGGGCCGCCCCTCAAGTGAATCGCAAATCGCGATTCACTTTGCGATTTGCTAACCAACAGTGAGCTATCGTTAACCCCTGCGTATCAGTACCGGGAGGCCGCTCGCTTGGGGGCGGCGCGTCATCATGTTTTCACGCGAGAAGAAAACGCCGATCGCCGAATGGTGGTGGACGGTGGACCGCGAATTGTTGGTGGCGCTCATCCTGCTGATCGGGTGCGGGGTGGTGCTGAGTTTTGCCGCCAGCCCCGCCGTCGCCGAGCGGCTGCACCTGCCCTATTACTTTTTCATCGTCAGGCAGTGCGCCTTCGCGGTGCCCTCGGTCGCAGTCATGGTCGCCGCCTCGCTGCTCACCGCGCGACAGGTGCGGATGGCGGCGCTGATTACGCTGGTGGTCAGCGTCCTTGCACTTTGGGCGACGCTCAAGCTGGGTGCCGAAGTCAAGGGCGCGCGCCGCTGGATCAATTTCGCCGGCCAGTCGATCCAGCCCTCCGAGTTCGTCAAGCCGGCCTATGCGGTGATTGCGGCGTGGCTGTTTTCGGAGCGCATGATCAAGAAGGATATCCCCGGCCGGATCATCGCGTCGATACTGGTGCTGCCGATCGTCGGCGCGCTGGTGCTGCAGCCGGACGTGGGGCAGACGGCCCTGATGCTGTCCACGCTCGCGGCGCTGCTGTTCATGTCGGGCATTTCCTGGATCGTCATCTTCAGCCTCTTGGCCGGGGCGGTCGGGCTCGGCTACGGCGCCTACCTGGCCTTCCCGCACGTTTCCAACCGCATCGACAGCTTCCTCAACCCTGAGGGCGGGGGAAATACCTACCAAGTCGACAAGGCGCTGAATTCGTTGCTCGAGGGCGGCTGGTTCGGGCGGGGCCCGGGTGAATCGATCGCCAACAAATTCATCCCCGACGCGCACGCCGACTATGTGTTTTCGGCCGCCGCCGGCGACTACGGGCTGCTGTTCTGCCTGGTGCTGGTGGGGCTGATCTGCTTCATCGTCGTGCGCTCGCTGATCTCGGCGCAACAGCAGTCGAGCCTCTTCAACCGGCTGGCTGCCTCGACCATCGCAATCCAATTCGGGCTGCAATCGGCAATTAACCTCTGCGTCAACCTCAACCTGATTCCCCCCAAGGGCATGACGCTTCCTTTTGTTTCCTACGGCGGCACCTCGATGATCGCCATCGCCTTCGGCATGGGCCTGATGCTGGCGCTGACCCGCAAGAAGCCGGAGCAGCGCCTCGCCTCGGGCTTGCCGGCTTACCGCTCCGCCGTGGTGGCGCCTGCAGAATGAGCACCATTGTCCTGATGGCTGGAGGCACGGGGGGGCATCTCTTCCCGGCCATGGCGCTGGCGCAGGAATTGCGCCGGCGGGGCCATGTCATCCACCTGATGACCGATGAGCGCGTTTCCGGGTATGGCGACAATTTTCTCGCCGAGCAAACCCATGTGGTGCCCTCGGCGACGCCTTCGATCCGCAATCCGGTGAAGCTTGCTGCGGCGGCTCTCAAAATTCTCTGGGGCATTAGTGTCGCCTGGCAGCAATTGGGCGGCATTCGTGCCGATGCCGCGATCGCCTTCGGCGGCTACCCGACCGTCCCCTCCTTCCTTGCCGCAAGGCTCAGGGGGATACCGGGGGCGGTGCATGACTCAAATGCGGTTCTCGGCCGGGCAAATCACCTTCTCGCCCGCTTTGCCGACAAGCTGGCCTTGTGCTTCGAGCACACCGCCCGCAGCGAGGAATTTGCCGAAAAGGTGGTGATCACTGGCAATCCGGTGCGCGACCGGGCGCGGGAAGCCGCGAAGGTTCCCTACCCGATGCTCGGCCCTAACGATGCCATTCGCGTGCTGGTCTTCGGCGGCAGCCAGGGCGCACGCGCTTTCGGGCAGCTCGTACCGGCCGCCATCGCGCTGCTGCCGCCGCAATTGCGCTCGCGACTGGCGCTGGTGCAGCAGGTCCGGGCGGAAGACATGGATCAGGTGACGGACGCCTATCGGCTGGCCAAGATCAATGTCGATCTCGCTCCGTTCTTCTCCGATTTGCCGGAGCGGATGGCGCAGAGCCATTTGGTGATTTCGCGTTCGGGTGGCGGCACTGTCGCCGAACTCTGCGTCATCGGCCGTCCGGCGATTCTCATACCGCTGCCGGGTGCCATTGACGCCGACCAGAAGAACAACGCCCTGGTGCTCGATCAGGCAGGGGGCGGCTGGATCGCCGAGCAGGCCTCGCTGACGCCGCAGGCATTGGCGGAGCGGCTCAACGCGCTTTTGAGCGCGCCGCAGTCGCTAGCCAAGGCTGCCGCCGTCGCAAAATCGCTCGGACGGCCGGACGCAGTTGCGCTTCTGGCCGATTTGGCCGAAAAGCTCGCCGCCGGCAGGAAGCCGCACAATGTGTAATCGTCGCGCGTTCGGACCGTCAAAGCGGACGATCCTTCTTGCCGGACACGCTCCCAGAACAGGGGTAAAACCATGAAGATGCCGCGCAATATCGGGCCGGTGCATTTTGTCGGTATCGGCGGCATCGGCATGAGCGGCATTGCCGAGATTCTGCACAACCAGAATTACGCGGTGCGTGGCTCCGACAGCGCGCTCAATCCTAATGTGCAGCGCCTGCGCGACATGGGCATTCCGGTCGAAGTCGGCCAGAGGCCCGAGAATTTGAAGGATGCCGCCGTGGTCGTGGTTTCCTCGGCGATCAAGGGCGACAATCCGGAACTGGTCGCGGCGCGGGCGCGCGGGCTGCCGATCGTGCGGCGGGCCGAAATGCTGGCCGAGATCATGCGTTTCAAGAACGCGATCGCCATCGGCGGCACGCATGGGAAGACTACGACAACCACGCTCGTGGCAACGCTGCTCGATGCCGCCAACTACGACCCCACCGTCATCAATGGTGGCATCATCAATGCCTACGGCACCAATGCGCGCCTGGGCGGCGGCGAGTGGATGGTGGTTGAAGCCGACGAGAGCGACGGCACTTTCGTTAAATTGCCGGCCGATGTGGTTGTGGTCACCAATATCGATCCCGAGCATCTCGACCACTATCACGACTTCGAGGGCGTGAAGCGGGCGTTCCACAATTTCGTGGAGAACGTGCCGTTCTACGGTTTTGCGGTCATGTGCATCGACCACCCCGAGGTGCAGTCGCTGGTGGGGCAGGTGCGTGATCGCCGCGTCATCACCTATGGCACCAACCCGCAGGCCGATGTGCGGCTGATCGATCTCCAGATCGTGGATGGCCAGAGCCATTTCTCGGTCGAGATCCGCGACCGCATCCGCATGACGCAATTGCGGATCGACGGGCTGACGCTGCCCATGCCGGGGGAGCACAATGCGCTCAACGCCACTGCCGCAATCGCGGTGGCGGATCAGTTGCACATTCCGGCCGAGGCTATCCGCAAGGGCCTCAAGGCCTTTTCCGGCGTAAAGCGGCGCTTCACCCGCACCGGCGTCGTCGGCGGCGTGACCGTGATCGACGATTACGGGCACCATCCAGTGGAAATTTCCTCGGTGCTGCGGGCGGCGCGGCAATCGACCCGGCGCGACGTCATCGCCGTGGTGCAGCCGCACCGGTATTCCCGGCTCCATGACCTGTTCGATGATTTCGCCGTTGCCTTCAACGATGCGGACACGGTCATCGTGGCGCCGGTCTATGCGGCGGGCGAGCAGCCGATCCCGGGCGTCACCCATGAGGAACTCGTCTCCCGCATCCGGGCGCGCGGCCATCGCGACGCGCGCGTGATGGACCGGCCGGAGGAACTGGCATCGCTGCTCGCCGGCCGGGTCGGGGAGGGCGACTATGTTGTCCTCCTCGGGGCGGGCAACATCACGCAGTGGGCGGCGACGCTCCCCGCCGAGCTGGGCGCCCTGATGGGCAAGGAAGTGGAGCCATGAGCTGGCCTGATCTTCTACCAGAACTTCAACCTTGGGTTTCCGAGGTGCGCGGGCGGCTGACGCCCAACCAGGCGCTGAGCGAAGTCACCTGGTTCAGGGTGGGCGGGCCGGCGCAGCTGTTCTTCCAGCCGGCGGACGAAGCCGACCTCGCCTTCTTTCTCAAGCACTTGCCGCAACACATCAGGGTGACGGTGATCGGGCTGGGCTCGAACCTTCTGATCCGTGACGGTGGCCTTGATGGCGTGGTGATCCGGCTCCCGGCCAAGGGCTTTGGCGGGGTCGAGGTGCTGGAGGGGCATCGTCTTCGCGTCGGGACGGCGATGCCTGACGTAAAAGTGGCCACTGCGGCGGCCGAAGCGGGCATTGACGGGCTGAGCTTTTATCGCGGCATTCCCGGCGGCATCGGCGGCGCGCTCTACATGAACGCCGGCTGTTATGGCAGCGAAACGCGCGAGCGGATGGCGGAGCTTCGCGCGGTGACGCGGGAAGGGGAGATCATCACCCTTTCCAATGCCGATATGGGCTACCTCTACCGCAAATCGAACGGGCCGCGCGGCGCGGTGTTCACGTCCGTGATCTACCAGGGCCTGCCCGGCGAAAAGGACGAGATCCTGGCGCGGATGCGCGAGATCACCGAAAAGCGCGAGGGTTCGCAGCCGACGCGGGCGAGGACCGGCGGCTCGACGTTCAAGAACCCCGAGGGGCTTTCTTCGTGGAAGCTCGTCGACGAGGCGGGGTGCCGTGGGCTCACCATCCGTGGGGCGCAGATGTCGGAAATGCACGCCAACTTTCTGCTCAACCTGGGCGATGCCGACGCCAATGCCATCGAGACGCTGGGCGAGACGGTGCGCAACCGGGTGCGGGCGAACTCCGGCATCGAACTCAAATGGGAAATCCGCCGCATGGGGCATTTCGTGCCGGGGCAGGAAGTGCGGGAGTTTTTGGACGGCGATGTGTTCACGGGGGCCGTGTGATGAGCACCAAGCTTTTCATCTTCCACGGCGTCATTCCCGCGAACGCGGGAATCCATTTTGCCGCCGTTGATCCGCCGCAAGCCTGCCGCCGCGGGCCGGAGATGGATTCCCGCGTTCGCGGGAATGACGCCGAGGTTGTGGGGCGGGCGGAGGCAATCCGATGACCAAGCACGTCGCCGTCCTGATGGGGGGCTGGTCGAATGAGCGGCCGGTGTCGCTGAGTTCGGGCAAGGCCTGCGCGCAGGCGCTGCGTAACGCTGGTTACGAGGTGACCGAGGTCGATGTCGGCCGCGACGTGGCCGAGGTGCTGGGGCGCCTCCGGCCGGATGTGGCGTTCAACGCGCTTCATGGGGCATTTGGCGAGAGCGGCATGATGCAGGCGCTGCTCGAGCTGCTGGAAATTCCCTATACCCATTCGGGCGTGCTCGCCTCGGCGCTGGCGATGGACAAGCACCAGGCCAAGATCATGCTCAAGGCCGCGGGCGTTCCCGTGACCGACCATCTGATCCTCAACCGTGCCGAGGTTGCCCGGGCGCATGCCATGCAGCCGCCTTATGTGGTCAAGCCGATCGCTGATGGGTCGAGCTTTGGCGTTTTCATCGTCAAGGCCGATCACGGCCATCCGCCGCAGGAGATTCTCCGCGAGGATTGGGTCGGCGGCGAAGAGGTGATGGTCGAGCGCTATATTCCTGGCCGCGAGCTGACCTGCGCGGTGATGGGCGGCGTCGCACTGGGGGTGACGGAGATCGTCACCGACCTTTCGTTCTACAATTATGAGGCAAAATACGCCGAAGGCGGGTCGCGCCACATCATTCCGGCGAATATTTCACCGATTATTTACGAAAAAGTACAGAAAATGAGCCTCAAAGCCCATGAGGCGCTCGGCTGTCGAGGCGTGACACGGACGGATTTCCGTTTCAACGACCGGGCAGGGGGCGATGGCGAGCTGGTCTGTCTGGAAATCAACACCCAGCCGGGCATGACGCCCACCTCCCTGGTGCCGGAGCAGGCTCTCCATGCGGGCCACTCCTTTGAAGAACTGGTCAGCTGGATGGTGGAGGACGCGAGTTGCAACAGGTAGGCGCAGATGCCTTCGCCAGTGCCATCGCCGTCGATCCCAAGCGGCTGCCGGGGCTGATCGCGGCGCCGCGCCGCCGCTCGTTCCTGAACATCGGCCGGGTGTGGGTGCTGCATCGCAAGCGCGTGCTGCAGGGAATGGTGCTGCTCGGCTGCTGCGCGGTCGGCGGCGGACTCTATCAGGTGCGCGAGGAAATCGGCACGCAGGCCGGCAATCTCTACGTGCTCGGCGAGCGGCAGCTGGCGCATTCGCCCTTTGCGATCGCGCGAATTTCGATCAGCGGCATGTCCCTGACCGACGAGAAGACAATCGTCTCGGCGCTGGCGATCAGGCCTGAAACCTCGATGTTCAACTTCGATGCCGATGCGGCGCGCCAGGCGATCGAGGCGCTGCCGGCCGTGTCCGAAGCGACCGTGCGCAAGGTTTATCCCAGCCATGTTTATGTGTCGGTGACCGAGCGCGTGCCGGTGGCGCGCTGGCGCCTGAACGGGGTGACCTATCTGATCGACAGCACCGGCGCCAAGATTTCGGAAAACGGCGGCGACTATCCGAGCCTTCCGCTGGTCGTCGGCGATGCGGCGGGCGACGACGCCATGGTGATGCTCATGGCGATGAACCAGTATCCGGCGTTGAAGCAGGGGCTGGTGGCCCTGTCGCGCATCGCCGACCGGCGCTGGGACATGATTTACCAGTCGGGGCTCCGCATCCAGCTGCCCGAGAGCGGGGTGGCGCAGGCGCTGGCCCAACTGATGACGCTGCAGGACAAATTCCAGCTGTTGCAGCGGGACATCGTGGTGGTCGATCTGCGCGTGCCCGGGATTGTGGCGGTCGAGCCGTCCCAGGCCGCGGCCCAGCAATTGGCGGCGGCCGCCAAGGCGAGGCTCGACAACCTCAAGAACAGCGAAAAGAAAAATCCGGGAGCGGACGCCGATTACGCGGCGCCGGCGGGCGATTAAGATGATGACTGAAGCAATGACCGCAAGGCTGAAGCCAGTGCAGCCGGGGCGTCCGAGCCTGGTGTCGGTGCTCGACATCGGCTCGACCAAGATCTGCTGCGTGATCGCCCGGCTCACCCCCAAGCCGGAAAGCAAGTCGCTCAAGGGCCGCACCCATTCGGCCGAGGTGATCGGCTTCGGCTATGGCAAATCCTCGGGCATCAAGAGCGGCGTGATCACCGATCTCGACAAGGCCGAGCAGGCGATCCGATCGGTCGTCGGCATGGCCGAGCGCGCCGCGGGGCTGACGCTCGAATCCGTGCTGGTCAACGTCACCGCCGGGCGTCTCGGATCGGAGACGTTTTCGGCGGCCGTGTCGCTGGGCGGGCAGGAGGTCGAAAAGAGCGATCTCGTCCGCGTGCTGCGGGCGGTGAACGAGCGCAGCGTCAGGCCGGAGCGCTCGATCATCCACGCGCTGCCGATCGGCTATTCGCTCGACGGGCAACGGGGGATCCGGGAGCCGCTCGGCATGGTCGGCGAAAAGCTCGGCGTCGATGTTGCCGTGGTAAGCGCCGAGACGCTGGCGATGCGCAATATCGAACTGGTGCTGCATCGCTGCCATTTGCAGATCGAGGCGCTGGTCGCGACCCCTTATGCAAGCGGGCTCGCGACGCTGGTCGATGACGAGGCGCAGCTGGGCGTCGCCTGCATCGATTTCGGCGGGGCGACGACCACGGTTTCGGTGTTTTCCGACAGCCACCTCGTCTATGCGGACGCCATCGCCATCGGCGGCCATCATCTGACGCTCGACCTCGCACGCCAGCTTTCGATCGGCGTGGCCGATGCGGAGCGGATGAAGACAATCTATGGCAGCGTGCTGCCGGGCCAGTCCGACGAGCGCGAGATGATCCCGATCGTGCCGGTGGGTGCAACGATCGACGAGGCTCCCGGGCAGGTGCCGCGCTCGGCCATCATCCGGATCCTGCGCCCGCGCATCGAGGAAATCCTCACCGCCGTTCGCGATCGCATGCAGGCGACGGGCATGATGGATGTGTGCGGCCGCCGCTTCGTACTCACCGGCGGGGCAAGCGAACTGACCGGCCTGCCGGAAGTCGCAAGGCGGCTTTTGGCCCGCAATGTCCGCAACGGGCGCCCGATGGGGATCACCGGCCTGCCGGAAATGGCCAAGGGCGCCGGCTTTGCAACGGTTGCCGGCATGATGGTCTATCCGCAGATCTGCGCCCAGGAATATGTCGAGCCGCGCAACACCCGCCGGCTCACCGGCACCGACGGCTATTTCGCCCGCGTCGGCAATTGGCTGCGCACGAGCTTTTGACGGAACGCATGCGCCGCATGCGTCAATCCGACTAGACCGGGAAGCTATTTTCGGCAACGAGCTTGGGTGCCGCCATGGAGCGGTACCTATAGCGGAAGTTCTACATGCATAAGTTGATGATCATCACGGCAACTACCCGTGATGGGGGCAAAGGGCCGATCCTGGCGAAATGGATCGAGGAAGTGGCGCGCAAGACTGAAGACTGGGAGATCACTGCAGTCGATCTCAAGGAGCTCAACCTGCCGATGCTGGACGAGCCCGACCATCCCCGTCTCAAGCACTACCACTACGACCACACCAAGCAGTGGAGTGCGCTGGTGGATGCCGCCGACGCCTTCATCGCCGTCGTGCCGGAATACAATTATGGCCCCTCGCCGGCGCTGATCAATGCCTTCGACTACCTGTTCAGCGAGTGGTTCTACAAGCCGATGGGTTTCGTCAGCTATGGTGGCGTGTCGGCCGGCACGCGCGGGCTGCAGATGTTCAAGCAGATCATCACCACGCTCAAGGTCGTACCGCTCCCGGAAGCGGTTCACGTGCCCTTCTTTACGCAGTTCATCGACCCCGACGGCGTGCTTACGCCGAACGACCAGATGCTGCAGGGCGCCGCCGCGATGCTGGCCGAGTTAAAGAAGTGGACGGGGCCGCTCAAGGGCATGCGCACGGCCGCCTGAGGCCGTTTTTGCCTGAATTTCATGCCTTAACGGGCGGTAATCGATGCCTCCCAAGGCGTTGCAAATTGCACGTCCGTTAAGGATTTCGACGCATTCGTTAGGGTCTGGTTAACGATTTGGTGACTAAAAGTAGCACTAAACCGCCAGCATGGGGCCCTTCATGACGATCAACCTATCGATCCCGAACATTCAGGAACTCAAGCCGCGCATTACGGTTTTCGGTGTCGGTGGGGCAGGCGGCAACGCGGTCAACAACATGATCACCTCCGGGCTTGAGGGGGTCGATTTCGTTTGTGCCAACACCGACGCGCAGGCGCTGGCGTTGTCCAAGGCGCAGCGCATTATCCAGCTGGGCGTGTCGGTCACCGAGGGCCTCGGTGCGGGCTCGCATCCGGAAGTGGGTCGGGCGGCGGCCGAAGAGAGTTTTGACGAAATCAACGACCACCTCTCGGGCTCGCACATGGTGTTCATCACCGCGGGCATGGGTGGCGGCACCGGTACGGGTGCGGCGCCTGTGATCGCGCGGGCGGCGCGCGAGCAGGGCATCCTGACCGTTGGCGTCGTGACCAAGCCCTTCCAGTTCGAAGGCAATCGCCGTACGCGTCTGGCCGATGACGGCATCGATGAACTGCACCGGCATGTCGATACGCTGATCGTCATCCCGAACCAGAATCTATTCCGGGTGGCCAACGAGAAGACCACCTTCGCCGATGCCTTCAAGATGGCCGACCAGGTGCTTTATTCCGGCGTCGGCTGCATCACCGACCTGATGGTCAAGGAAGGCCTCATCAATCTCGACTTCGCCGACGTGCGCGCCGTCATGCGCGGCATGGGCAAGGCGATGATGGGTACGGGCGAGGCATCGGGCGAAGATCGTGCGCGCCATGCCGCCGAAGCCGCTATTGCCAACCCGCTGCTCGACGACGTGTCGATGCACGGCGCGAGGGGGTTGCTGATCTCGATCACCGGCGGTCCCGACCTCACTCTTTATGAAGTGGACGAGGCCGCGAGCCGCATCCGCGAAGAAGTGGACGCCGACGCCAATATCATTCTCGGCGCGACGTTCGACAACAACCTCGATGGGCGCATTCGGGTGTCCGTGGTTGCTACGGGGACGGATGCCACCATGGTGCAGGCCATGGATCCGGTGACGCCGAATGCAAATCGCGCGGCGATTTCCGTGCGGCGTCCGCCGCTCGAAGTCCAGCCGCACCACCGTGTCCAGACCGAGGTTCAGCAGCCGCCGCGCGCCGAATCCTACCGCCCTGAGCCTGAAATCGAGAGCCAGGTCGAGGCCGCTGTGGCCGAGGCGATCAGCCTTGGCGATACGCAGTCCGCCTATGTCGAAGACGACGGCGTGCTCGTCGAGCCCTACATCCCCTCGGCGACTCACGAGCACTTCGAGGACCACGTGCGAGTCGATGAGGCGCCAGTTCCGAGCGTCTACGTACCCTCGCATGCGGCTCGTCCGGATGGACAGCGCCGCATGCCGCGCACGGAGGAGCTTCCGGCTGTTGCACGAAGGTCACTTGAGGCCACAGATCGGCAGGAGGCGGAGCCCCGCAATGCCCGTGCGCTGTTCAAGCGCCTTGCCTCGAATGTGGGTATCAACCTGCGCCAGCAGCACGATCAGGGGCAGGACGAAACCACCTATAGCGCGAGCGATGACGCGGCAGCCCGAAGCGCCATAGAAGCAGGCGGCGCAAGGGTTTCGCGCGCCCAGGCCATGCCGGAAGGCGCGCGCGGCCAGCTCGATCCGCAGGGTCGCCCGGCGGCGGCGGCGCCGCAGAAGGAGCGTCTGGAGATCCCGGCGTTCCTGCGCAAGCACGGTTAACCGATCGTCAAAGTCGGTTGAAAACCCCAACCGGCGCGGCTTCCGCGCCGGTTTGTTTTTGAGTATGAGTGCGTTGGCTCGTGCCAGTGGGAATTGGAGTAAATAAGTATGCAGAAATTATCGGCACGCCAGCGGACCCTTGCAGCCCCGCTAGAGTTCTCCGGTATTGGCGTCCATAGTGCTCTGCCCGTTACCCTCACTCTCCACCCCGCTCCCCCGAATTCAGGTTTCCAGATCGCCCGCCGCATGGAAGACGGCAGCCGCGTTGGTCCGGTGCCGATCCATTTCTCGCGCATTACCCGCACTACGCTGTGCACGACGCTGGACCTCGGCGACAGCGTCAGCGTCGCCACCATTGAGCATGTGACCTCGGCCCTTTCCGGCATCGGCGTCGACAACGTGCTGCTGGTGGTGACCGGCCCCGAATGTCCGATCCTCGACGGCAGCGCCGCGCCCTTCGTTGAGGGAATTATGCGCGTCGGTCTTGAGGTGCAGCCGGCCAACCGCCGCTACATCAAGATCATGCGGGCGGTGATGGTGCGCAACAACGACGCGCACGCCGCGCTCGAGCCCTATAACGGCCGCGCGCTCGATCTTGAGATCGATTTCGACAGCAAGGTGATCGGCCGCCAGCGGATGATCTTCGACTGGACGCCGCGCAAGTATTATGACGACGTCGCCCGTGCGCGCACCTTCGGCTTCGTCCGCGATGCCAAGATCCTGCGCCAGGCCGGCTATGCCCTGGGCTCCTCGCTCGACAATTCGATCACGGTGCATGAGGATCGAATCCTCAATCCGGGCGGCCTGCGCTACGAGGACGAATTCGTCCGCCACAAGCTGCTCGACGCCATCGGTGATCTCGCCCTCGGCGGCCTGCCGATCTATGGCCGGTTCCGCTCCTATCGCGGTGGCCACGCGCTCAATGCGCTGGTGCTGGCCGGGCTGTTTGCGAGCGAAGCCAATTATGAAATAGTGAGTGCCGAGGATCTTCCCCTGGCGTTTGACGCGCTGGACGACATGCCCGAAGGCATTTCCGTGAGCCCTTATCTGCGCTCCGTCGGCTGACGGTCACAGTTCTGATCGAATCATCGTACAAGGCCGCCTGGGCGGTCGCTAAATATGCGGAGCAGTAAGTGAAGTTCGAGGCTCTTGCGGTAAATACCGGCCGCGCAGCGCGGTTCGTGGCTGTGGGTGGGCTGCTTGTCGTGCTGGCAGGCTGTGACCTTTTTGGTGGCACCAAAATCAAGGAAGAGCCGATCGTTCCGCCCGATACGCTCTACAACGCGGCGATCGCGGACATGGACGCGCAGAATTACAACACTGCGCTCTCTACGCTGAAGACCCTCGAATCGCAGCACCCCTACTCGCAGTACAACGAGAAGGCCAAGCTGATGCAGGTCTTCGCCGATTTCCAGCTGCAGCACTATCCCGATGCGATTCTGGCTGCCGACCAATACACGGCCCTGTTCCCGGCTTCCGAGAACATGCCCTATGTGCTCTATCTGAAGGGGATGTCGTACTTCAACCAGCTCACCGACATCACCCGCGACCAGCAGAATTCGCAGAACATGATCGATGCGTTCACGCAGATCGTGCAGACCTATCCCAAGTCGCCCTATGCCAAGGACGCCGCGGCCAAGCTGAAGATCGGCTATGACCAGCTGGCGGGCAAGGACATGTCGGTCGGGCGCTATTATGAAGGCAATGGCCAATACGCCGCCGCCATCGGCCGCTTCCGTGACGTTGTCGACAACTACCAGACCTCTAGCCAGATCGAGGAAGCCCTCTACCGGCTGACCGAGGCAAACCTGGCGCTGGGCCTGGTCAGCGAGGCGCAGACGGCCGCCGCGGTGCTGGGGCACAACTATCCCGCCAGCTCCTGGTACCAGAGCGCCTATCAGCTGCTGCAGAAGCAGGGCGTTTCGCCCAAGGTCAATCCGGGCAGCACGCTCGCTACCGCGCTCAACCCAAAGACCAAGGCCAAGACGAGCTGAACAAAATAGCGTTGCTTGTTTGTTCTGGTACATGCAAATTCGTCAGCGCGTGACGGCGACCTCAACGAACTCCGCCACGCGCAGGGTACGGAGCGGGTTGCCGGATGCTGACGGAGCTCTCGGTTAGAAATATCGTCCTCATCGACCAGCTCGAACTCGGGCTGGACGAGGGGCTGACGGTGCTCACCGGCGAGACGGGCGCAGGCAAATCGATCCTTCTCGATGCGCTGACGCTGGCGCTTGGCGGGCGCGGCGATGCGTCGCTGGTGCGCGCCGGCGTCGAGACCGGCCAGGTGGTCGCCGTGTTCCAGTTGCCGCTCGAGCATCCGGTCCGCGCCATGCTGCGCGACAATGCCATTACCGACGACGAGGACGTGATCCTCAAGCGGGTGCAATATGCCGATGGGCGCACGCGCGCCTTCATCAATGATCAGCCGGTGTCTGCCGGATTGTTGCAGGCGATCGGCGGCCAACTGGTCGAAATCCACGGCCAGCACGACGGGCGGGCGCTGGTGGATACTGCCACGCATCGCGCCGCGCTCGATGAATTCGGCGGCTACGCAGCGGAACTCGCCGCGGTTCGCGCCACCCATGCCACCCTCGCCAAGGCCGACGAAGTGCTCGCCGAGCAGCGCGTCGTGGTGGCCGAGGCCACCGCCCGGGAAGAGTACGCCCGGCACGTGGTCGATGAGTTGTCGGGGCTGAACCCCGAGGCGGGCGAGGAAGCACAACTGGCCGAGCGCCGGGCGGCGCTGATGCAGCTCGAGCGTTCGGCGGAAGATGTGAAGGAAGCGGACGAATTGCTGTCGGGGTCGGCCGCGCCTGGTCCGGCGTTGATTTCGCTGATGCGCCGGTTGATGCGCAAGATCGATGGCGGGGCGACCCTGTTCCAGCCCGTGGTCGATGGCCTCGATGCATCGCTGGCGGCATTGGATCAGACAAGCGAGGCCATCGAGGCCCTGAAACGGGAAATGGCGTTCGATCCGGCCGAGCTCGAGCAGGTTGAGAGCAGGCTGTTCGCGCTGCGCGCCGCGGCCCGTAAGCACCAGGTGCAGCCGGATGAGTTGGCCGGCGTGCTCGCGCGCTACAGCGCCGACCTCGAATTGCTGGAAAGCGGCGAGGCGGCGCTCAAAAAGCTTGTGGCGGCTGCTACTGCGGCCCGCACCGCCTATGTGACCGCGGCCGGCAAGCTCAGCGCCGCCCGGGCCAAGGCCGCCAAGGCGCTGAGCAAGGCCGTGGAGGCCGAACTCCCGGACCTGAAGCTCGGCGCGGCGCGCTTTACCGTCGACCAGCAGGTGGATGAGACACGCGTTTCGGCCCACGGGTTCGACGCCATCGCCTTTCACGTGCAGACCAATCCGGGGACGCTCCCCGGGCCATTGATGAAGGTCGCCTCGGGCGGAGAGCTGAGCCGGTTCCTGCTGGCGCTGAAAGTGGTGCTCGCCGATCGCGGCTCGGCGCCCGTGCTGGTGTTCGACGAAATCGATACCGGGGTAGGGGGCGCCGTTGCGGACGCCATCGGCCGGCGGCTGGCGCGGCTCGCCGACCGGGTGCAGGTGCTGACCGTCACCCATGCGCCCCAAGTTGCCGCCCGCGCCCAGCGGCATCTGCTGATCGAAAAGCAGACTGTCGATAAAGGCGCTTTTACCCGCACCCATGTGCGCGCGCTGGATGGCGGCACAAGGCGCGAGGAAGTGGCGCGCATGCTCGCCGGTGCGACGATTACCGAAGAGGCGCGGGCCGCGGCGTCACGGCTGCTGTCGGAGGTGGGGTGATGTCTGCGCTCCCAGCCACCCCCGTCGAAGCCCTCACCGAGGTCGAGGCCGAGGCCGAACTGGCGCGCCTCGCCACCGAAATTGCCGCGCACGACATTGCCTATCACCAGCTCGATGCGCCGGTGATTTCTGATGCCGAGTACGACGCGCTGCGCATCCGCAATGACGCGATCGAGACGCGGTTTCCGGCGCTGGTACGGGTGGATAGCCCCTCGCAGCGCGTTGGCGCGGCGCCGGCGGAAGGCTTTGCCAAGGTTCGGCACGAAGTGCCGATGCTCAGCCTCGCCAAGGCCTACACCGACCAGGAAGTCGTCGACTTCGCCGAGCGCGGAAAGCGCTTTTTCGAGCGTGACAAGGGTCTGGAGCTGGTGTTCACCGCCGAACCCAAGATCGATGGCCTCTCGGCTTCGCTGCGCTACGAGAACGGCGTGCTCGTCCGGGGCGCGACGCGCGGCGACGGCTATGTCGGGGAGGACATCACCGAAAACCTCAAGACCATCGCCGACATTCCGCATCGGTTGAAGGGTGAGGGCTGGCCCGCGGCGATCGAGATTCGTGGCGAGGTCTATATGACCTATGCCGAGTTCGAGGCGCTGAAGGCGCGATCGGCGGCCGCAGGCGGGCAGGATTACGTCAATCCGCGCAATACGGCGGCCGGCTCGCTACGGCAGAAGGACCCCAGCGTCACCGCCAGCCGCAACCTCAAATTCTACGCCTATGCCTGGGGGTTCAGCACCACCGAGCCCGCCGCGACCCAATATGACGCGGTGCAGAAATTCGCGAGCTGGGGTTTCAGGATCAGCCCGCTGATGGTGCGGGCGCATACGGTCGAGGAGTTGCTGGCCCAATACCGGATCATCGAGAGCGCGCGCGCCGGCCTCGGCTACGACATCGACGGGGTGGTCTATAAGCTCGATCGGCTCGACCTGCAGCAGCGCTGGGGGTACGTTACCGGCGAGCCACGCTGGGCCATCGCCCACAAATTCCCGGCCGAACGCGCTTCGACGCTGCTCAAGAAGATCGACATCCAGGTCGGGCGCACCGGAACGCTGACGCCCGTGGCGCGGCTTGAGCCGGTGACCGTGGGCGGCGTCGTGGTGGAGAACGCGACGCTCCACAACGAAGACTATATCGGCGGCCGCGACAGCTTTGGGCAGTCGATCCGCGATGGCGTGGATATCCGCGAAGGCGATACGGTGATCGTGCAGCGGGCCGGCGACGTGATCCCGCAGATTGTCGCGGTGATTCTGGAAAAGCGGCCAGAGGCGTCTGTTCCCTATCGATTTCCGGAGGTTTGCCCGGTCTGCGGCTCGCCGGCCGTGCGCGAGGTGGACGAGAAGACCGGCCGCGTCGATGCCCGTCGCCGCTGCACGGGCGAGCTGATCTGCGCCGCCCAGGCGATCGAACAACTTCGGCATTTCGTCGCCCGCGATGCCATGGATATCGAGGGCTTTGGCAGCGAGAACGTCGATCTTTTCTTCTCAGAGGGTTTGGTGAAGTCGGTCGCCGATATTTTTACGCTGCGCGAAAAGCCGGAAGCGGTGCGGGAGGCCTTTCACAAGCGCCGCGAAGCCCAGGCCCGACTTCGCGAGGCGCAGACGGGCAGGGCGCGCAAAAAGGTGCTCACCGCTGCCGAGCGTACTTATGAGGGCGTGGAAAAGCTGTTCTCGGCGATCGACGCACGGCGCGAGCCTGAACTCGACCGCTTTATCTTCGCGCTCGGCATCCGGCATGTGGGCGAGACCACGGCCGCGCTTTTGGCCAAGACTTTTGGCACTTTTGAAGCCTTCCAGAAGGTCGCGATCGCGGCCGCCCAGCACGATGGCGAAATCCACGAGGTCTTTCCCTCGATCAACGGGATCGGGGAGACGGTGCGCCAATCGGTGCTGTCGTTCTTCGCCAATGAGCGCAACGACACGGTGATCGAGGACCTGCTGCGGCAGGTTCATCCAAAACCCTATGTGGTAACCGTTTCGGCGACCAGCGAGGTGGCGGGGAAGACGGTGGTGTTCACCGGCAGTCTCGAACGGATGACGCGCGGCGAAGCCAAGGCGATGGCCGAGCGATATGGCGCCAAGGTCGCCGGGTCCGTGTCGGCTTCCACCGATCTGGTGGTCGCGGGTCCGGGCGCAGGCAGCAAGCTCAAGGATGCGGAGCGACTGGGCGTTCGCGTCATCTCCGAAGACGAGTGGTTCGAGCTGGTCGCCAAATAGTCGGACGGTAGGTAGCGGCAGACGGCTTCGGCCGGAAATGCGAAGCTTGCCGCCGGCGCCGCTGATTCGCGCTGTCCTCGAAGGAGAGTCGGGCGTGCGTATTCTGGTGGCGGCCGTCGGCCTGGTCCTGCTGTTGCTCACGCCGGTTTTGGCCGCCCCCAAGGTGCCGGTTTTCGATACGCCCAAGGCGCTGCTGGAGTTTGCCTACGCACCCTATGCGACCGGCAAGTTCGCGGACGACACCAACCTGCTCTATTCCAGCGACCTCAACGCCCAATTCGCCGCGGCCGAGGCGAACACGCCCGCCGATGACGTGGGGCCGGTCGATTTCGATGTCTTCGTCAACGGCCAGGATTATCAGCTCAGCGAGCTGAAGATCGGCGATCCGGCCCCCGAGGGCGAGGGCGTCAGCGTGCCGGTGACCTTCAAGAATTTCAACGATCCGCAATCGCTGGTCTATCACCTCGTCAGGGAAGGCGGTGGCTGGAAGATCAACGACATCGAATCGCTGACCCCCGGCTCGACCTGGCGGCTGACCACGCTGCTCGCGCCCGACGATTCCGGCTCGGGCGATTCCTCGGGGCAGGATGGCGATGGTTCGGACCAGGGTGGGGGGGATGACGCCCCGACGCCGCCGCAAGGGCAATAGTTCGCCCAACGCATCTGGCCGGCAATTTTGGTGGTGAGACGCGGCCGGTCGGCCTCGGACTAGGGATCACTGCGGTGTGCGGCGAGGACCACCCGGCTCGTGGAAAGGCAGATTGGGGTCCCCCCGGGTCAAGCCCGGGATGAAGATGTGGCGAGGGAGCCGGCCAAATGCCGTCGGCAGCACCTCGCCCAAGCGTTCGCGATCTGTGTCAACTCAGGCGGATGATGGCTAAATCCCTTTCGTCGCCTGCTCCAGCCAGGCTTTGACCCTGCCCTCGACCAGCGGGCCGATTTCTTTCAAAACCCGGGCGTGGTAGGCGTTGAGCCAGTCGCGCTCGGCGTCGGTCAGGAGTTCCCGAGCGATGAGCCGCGTGTCGATCGGCGCGAGGGTCAGCGTTTCGAACTCGAGATATTTGCCGTCGCCGATGCCGCTTTCGGTCACCAGCACCAGGTTTTCGATCCGGATGCCAAAGCCGTCGGCCTTGTAGTAGCCGGGTTCGTCCGAGACGATCATGCCGGGCTCCAGCGCCTGGGTGTAGCGCGGGGAGATGCCGATCGGACCTTCGTGCACGGCAAGGAATGCACCCACACCGTGGCCGGTGCCGTGGCTATAGGTGACGCCGGCCTGCCAGAGATGCTGGCGGGCGAGGATGTCGAGCTGGGCGCCTGAGGTGCCGCGGGGGAACCGCGCCGTGGCGATGCCGATCATGCCCTTTAGCACGCGGGTAAAACGGTCCTTCTGCTCGTCAGTGGCGGGGCCGGTCGAGAGCGTGCGGGTGATGTCGGTGGTCCCAGCGAGATATTGCGCGCCGCTGTCGACCAGCATCAGTTCTCCGGCATTGAGCCGGCGGTTCGTCTCATTGGTGACCCGATAATGGACGATCGCGCCGTTCGGACCCGCCCCTGCAATGGTATCGAAGCTCGCATCCACCACCGACGGCTCCTCGCGGCGGAAGGCTTCGAGCGCGGTGACGATGTCGATTTCCGTCAGTTCGCCCTTGGGCGCCTCGCCATCGAACCAGCTGAGGAACTTGGCCATCGCCACGCCATCGAGGCGATGCGCCTCGCGCATGCCGCCGATCTCGGCCGCGTTTTTCCGTGCTTTTGGCAGCAGCACTGGATCGCGCTTTTCGACCAGCACGGCGCCGGCGCCATCGAGCGCCTTGGCAATCGCAGCCGGAACGCTCGCGGGGTCGATGAGCACGCGCTTGTCGGCCGCCCCGAGCCGCCGGAGCGCGGCAACCAGGGTTTCGGTGTCGGCCAGCTTGGCGACGCCGTCGAGTCCGGATTTCAGCTCCGCATCAATGCGCGGTTTGTCGAGAAACAGCGTCGGCGTGCCCTTCTGCGGCACGATGGCATAACCGAGGACGAAGGGGGTGTTGGGCGTATCGCGGCCGCGCATGTTGAACAGCCAGCAGATCGATTCCGGCAGCGTCAGCACGGCGGCGTCGGCGTTTTCCTGGGCGAGGGCGCCGCGAAGGTCGGCGAGCTTGTCGGCGGCGGATTTACCGGTGCGGTTGTCGCCCAAAAACTCGATAGCGCTGGCCGGTGAGGCCGGACGATCGGACCAGATGCGGTCGACGAGGTTTTCCGTCTGGATTAGCACCGCCTTGCCGTCGAGCTTTTGCTCCAGCTCTTTGATCTCGCCCGGCGTGTGCAGCCACGGATCGTAGCCGATCTTGCCACCCTTGGGCACGAAGCGGCCGATCTCGTCGGCGAGCGAAGCGGGAGGGGCCTCGAACACTTCGAACATTTTCGTGTCGGTCTGGGCGGGCGCCTGCAAGGTATAGCGGCTGTCGACGAACAGGCCGCCGTGCTTCATGCCGAGGATCGCCAGCCCCGCCGAACCGGTGAAACCAGTGACATAGGCGAGCCGGGCTTCGCTCGGCGGCACCGATTCATTGCGGTGCGCATCGGCGCGGGGGATGAGGAAGGCATCGAGCCCGGCGGCGGCGATTTCCTGCCGCAGCGCCTGCACCCGGGGGGCTACCGCTCCCCGATCACTCTTGTTCTCGAAGCTTTGGAAGCGGGTGGGGGAGAACGCGTCGGCCATATCGATTCAGCTTTCCTTGGCGTGCCTTGCACATTCGGCATGGCTGGCTTGTTGCGGAGCCTCTACCGGCAGGGCCGGCATTATACTAATTACCCATTCGTGATGCTTTGGCATCGAAGTTTCCTTTGAATTGGAGCGCCCTGATGGGCCAGAGCAAGAACAATTTTCGCAAGGCGTTGAGCGCGATCGTCGATGTACGCGCCCGCGAGGCCGGACCGCAGATCGGCTTTCGCCGGCAGCACCAGTTGATTGGCGCGGTAACCAAGCGCCCCTGACTTTCGGCGCCCCGTGCGCCAATGCAATCCTCCGCCCATGCAGGCAGGATTCGCGATCCCCGGGCCCACTTGTTCGGGGATTTTTTTTGCTCGATGCAAGGGTGTTCCTCGGGGTGACAAGGGCTTCCGTCTGGCACCGGGTCCCTGGAGCGCGATCCCGTTGAGTTAAAACATTCACCGCGCTGCCGCGTCATTGCCGGGCTTGACCCGGTCACCCATGATGCCTCGCCAAGTCCGCCGAAGCTATTGGAAAGGCAGCATGGGTCCCCGGGTCAAGCCCGGGGATGGCGATGTGGCGAAGGGTGCGACCTGATGCCCACGCCGCACTTGCAGCACGTCTCCCAAGCTCTCGCGACCCGTCAGAGCTTTTCCAGCATCAGCGTCGTCCATTCCTTCTTGATGATCCGGTGCCGCAGCACCATGGATTGGCGCTGGTAGGCGGCGATCACGCGCGCGGCCTGCTCGTTGAGAATGCCTGACAGGATGATGGTTGCGCTGCGCGCCGCGGCGCGGCCGACGGCCGGGGCGAGGCTCTGCAGCGGCCCGGCGAGGATGTTGGCGACGATCAGGTCGTAAGGCGCGTGCCGGGCGATGCTGCGGTGTTCGAGCCCGGCCGCTTCGACCGCAAGGATATGGCGGCCAACGCCGTTGTCCTTGGCGTTCTGAGCGGCGGTTTCGACCGCGATCGGGTCGATGTCGCTGGCGATAACGGAGATGTGGATACGCTTGGCGATCGCAATGGCGAGGACGCCGGTGCCGGTGCCGATATCGAGGGGCGCGCGCGGCCGGACGCGCTTCAGCGTGCGATCAATGGCCTCAAGGCAGCCGGTCGTGGTTTCATGGTGGCCGGTGCCAAAGGCCTGGGCGGCATCGATCCGGAGGCCGGTGAGGCCGGCGGGCACGGGCCCCGTTTCGTGGCTGCCATAGACATAAAAGCCGCCGGCGGTGACCGGAGCCAGTCCTTCCAGCGACTTGGCTACCCAATTGACCTCGGGATCGATCGGCTCGACGGAAAATGCGACGTCCCCGCCAAGAGTTTGCCGCGCCAGTGCGGAGAACCCTTCAAGGTCGGGCTGGGCCTCGCAGGTCGCCTCGAAAATCCACTCGCCCGTTTCTTCGTTTTCGTGCGCGGAAGCCGTGATCGCCAGATCATCGCGCTCCATCACGGCATCGACGAGGGCATAGGCCTGAGCCTTGGTGAGGGGAACGGAGAGCTGCGAAAGGGGCATTGGCGGATCCGGGCTGGGGGCTTTGGCGTTGTTGCCGGTAGAGGGGGCGAAGTCAATGTTTTGGGCGCAGGCTGAGTTTCCAACGGGGCTTTGAGACGAGGCGCTCCCCTCTCCTTCGTCATGCCCGGGCTTGACCCGGCCACCCATGATGCCGCGCCCGTTCCTCTCAGGTGGGCACAAGGCTGCATGGGTCCCCGGGTCAAGCCCGGGAATGACGATGGGGGAGAGGCACTGCCTCATCCGAGGGAGGGCGTGTGTTCCGCAGTATTAGAAGCTCAACGGCGCTAGGGTCCGGGCTGCGGACCAAAGGCAAATTCCCCGAGCGGCACGATACGGTCGCCGTCGAAGCGCAGGAGTTGGAGCGCTGTCGCCATGGCGCTGATGGGGACCGGCAGGCTCGCGGCCTCGGAAACCGCGGTGGCAAGCGCGCCCTCGCTCTCGGGGCTGGCGATCGTCATATGCGGATCGAACGCGTAGGGGGCGAGCGGGGCGTCGCGATTGAGCGCGCGATAGAGCCGCTTCACCTGCTCGCGGCCGCCCTTCACCTTGAGGAACACCTTGCGTTCACCCCGCAGGGGATCGCGGTAGGGCTCGGGACTATCGAGCGTCAGCGGGAAGGGGGCGGTCGTCGAGGCTTCGTCGAAAAGCCGGCCGACCAGTTCGTCCTCGGGAATGGCGCCGGCGCCGAACACCAGCGTCACGTGCGGCAGGATGGCTTTCGCGCGGCGCGGCTCGTGGCGATGCCTGAATGCCTCGATCGCTGCCAAATCGGCCGGGGCCAGGACCGGATAGCAGACCACGTAGAGCAACCGTCACCCCTTGCTGATGAAGCTGTCGAGCACCTTCTTGCGCCCCGTTTGCTCGAAATCGATCGAGAGCTTGTTGCCTTCCACGGCGGCGATGGTGCCATAGCCGAATTTTTGGTGGAAGACCCGCTCGCCGGTCGAATAGCGGGAGCCGCGGCCGTCGTCGACCGAGCGGGCGACGAGATCGCCGTCGATGGTCAGCGGGCCGGGCGAGCGGCGGTTGGCCTGCTGGGCGCGGGCGCGCTGCCAGCCGGGCGTCTCATAGGCGCTGTCGAACGGGTCGCCGGCATTGAAGCGGCCGGCGGTGCGCCCGCCATAGCCATAGCCGCCATAGGACGAGCCGGTGTCTTTCACCTCGACCGCCGAGGGCGGCAATTCGTCGAGGAAACGGGAGGGGATGGCCGCCTGCCACAGGCCGCGGACACGGCGGTTCTGCGCCACAAACAGCCGCAGGCGTTTCCTGGCGCGGGTGAGGCCGACATAGGCGAGGCGCCGCTCCTCCTCGAGCCCGGCGCGGCCGCCTTCGTCGAGCGTCCGCTGGCTGGGGAACAGGCCTTCTTCCCAGCCGGGGAGGAACACGGTGTTGAACTCGAGGCCCTTGGCCGAGTGCAGCGTCATGATCGAGACCGCGTCGGCAGCGTCGTTGCTGTCGCGGTCCATCACCAGGGCGATGTGTTCGAGGAAGCCGCCGAGCGTTTCGAACTCTTCCATGGAGCGGACAAGTTCCTTGAGGTTTTCCAGCCGGCCAGGGGAATCGGGCGATTTGTCGGCCTGCCACATGGCGGTGTAGCCGCTCTCGTCGAGGATCTGCTCGGCGAGTTCGTTGTGCGGGATGTGCCGGCTGCGCTCGGCCCAATCGTCGAACTGGCCGACGAGATCGCGCAGCGTCGTGCGCTGCTTGGGCTTCAGTTCCTCGGTCTCGACCAGCATGCGAGTGGCGGCGAGCAAAGGCTGCTGCTGCGCGCGAGCGGTATCGAACAGCAGTTTCAGCGTCGAATCGCCGATACCGCGCTTGGGCGTGTTGATGATGCGCTCGAAGGCGAGGTCATCGGCCGGCTGCACGGTGAGGCGCAGATAGGCCAGCGCATCGCGGATCTCGCGGCGCTCGTAAAAGCGCGGACCGCCGATCACCCGATAATTGAGGCCGAGCGTGATGAAGCGCTCTTCGAACTCGCGCATCTGGAAGGAGGCGCGGACCAGGATCGCCATTGAGTTGAGGTCTTCGCCCCGGCGCTGGTACTGCTCGATCTCCTCGCCAACCTGGCGGGCTTCCTCCTCGGAATCCCAGACGGAGGTGACGCCGAGAAGCTCGCCTTTTTCGCCGACATCGGTCTGCAAGGTCTTGCCGAGGCGGCTCTCATTGTGGGCGATGAGGTGGCTGGCGGCGGCGAGGATGTTGGAGGTCGAGCGGTAATTGCGCTCCAGCCGGATCACCTTGGCGCCGGGAAAATCCTTCTCGAACCGGAGGATGTTGTCCACCTCGGCGCCGCGCCAGCCATAGATCGACTGGTCGTCGTCGCCAACGACGCAGATATTGGCCTCGCTCGCGGGTTTTCCCTGTGCCAGCAAGCGCAGCCAGAGGTATTGGGCGACATTGCTGTCCTGGTATTCGTCGACCAGCATGTAGCGGAAGCGCTCGTGATATTCGGCAAGTACGCTCGGGTTTTCGCGGAACAGCCGAATGCCTTCGAGCAGCAGGTCGCCGAAATCGGCGGCGTTCAGGGCCTTCAACCGGTCTTGATAGGCCTGGTAGAGTTTTTGCCCACGGCCATTGGCGAACTGGCTCGCCTCGGCGGCCGAAATGTCCTTGGGCAGCAGGCCGCGGTTCTTCCAATTGTCCATGAGCCCGGCAAACTGGCGGGCCGGCCAGCGCTTCTCATCGAGGTTTTCCACCTCGATCAGCTGCTTGATCAGCCGGATCTGGTCGTCGGTGTCGAGGATGGTGAAATCGGATTTCAGCCCGACCAGCTCGGCGTTGCGGCGGATAATGCGCGCGCCGATCGAGTGAAATGTGCCGAGCCAGGGCATGCCCTCGACGCCCGAGCCGACGAGACTTCCGACGCGCTCCTTCATTTCGCGCGCGGCCTTGTTGGTGAAGGTGACGGCGAGAATTTCGCCGCCGCGCGCCTTGCGGGTCGAAAGAATGTGGGCAATGCGGGTCGTCAGCACGCGCGTCTTGCCCGTGCCGGCACCGGCCAGCACCAGCAAGGGGCCGTCGATCGTCAGCACCGCGTCGCGCTGCTCGGGGTTGAGGCCATCGAGGTAAGTGGCGTCCCGCCGGCCGAACTGGCCGGTGATCGGCCCCTCGCGTCGCGCCTCTATGCGTTGCGGTTCAGCGGCCATGTACCCGATTCGAATCTGGATTTGTTCTCATCGTCTCCTATATAGGCGCCAAGCTCGGTCCTGTACATGCGAGGGGCGGCCCAAGGCGTCGCCGGAGCGTTCCAAAACCAGCCCCAGGCGATGCGGGACCGGGAAGTTCGGTGTCCGAATTCTCCGTGCGCAAGGAAAAGTGTTGCCAACTGGTTGAGCTGACGCTTTTTCCACGTACAAAAATGGTACTGACCGTTCCGAGCGCGCTCTAGTGTGCCGCGGGCTGCCGGAGATTCATGCAAGGTGCTGAACCGCCTCTACATTGTCGTCGGCATCGTCGCCATCGTCGTGCTGGCTGCGGCATTCATCGTGCCGAACCTGGTGCCCTGGGGCAATTATCGCGGCCGCATGGAAATGCTCGCGGGCCAGGCGCTCGGCGCCGACGTCAAGATCAATGGCGACATCCACTTCCTGCTGCTGCCGCAACCCCATCTTGAACTGAAGGACGTGGCGGTGGGGGATGCCGGGCGCCCCGTCATCTCGATCAATTCGGCGGACGCCGATTTTTCGCTGATGGATTTTCTGCGCGACCGCTACACGATGACCCGGCTGGTGCTGGATCATCCGGTGCTCGATTTGCAGATTGAACCCGATGGCAGCCTCAATACCGGGCTGAACCTCGCGAGCGGCGACAGCAAGGCCGTGATCTCGGTCGCCGACGCGGAAATCTCCGTCGGCAGGATCAATGTGTCGGACGCCGTTTCGGGCCGGAAATACGCACTCGAGGGGATCAACGGCGAATTGTCGATCGGCGCATTGCGCGGCCCCTTCGGCTTCAGCGGCGGCGGCTCGATCGGGGAGCAGCACTACGGCTTTCACGTGACCGCCGGGCCGTTCGCTGCCGACGGTAGTGCACAGCTCTCGCTGTTTGCGCAGCCCGACGGGAACGGCTTTTCCGTCGATGCGAACGGGACGCTGGCAACGGCCGGGGGACCGCATTTCTCCGGCGATCTCAACTATCGACGGTCGCCGCCGGCCGACAAGAATCCCAACAACGTCATCGGTGACCTGACGCTGGCCGGCAAGCTGGATGCGACGCCGGCGCGGATGGCGCTCGCCGATTTCACCCTGGTGCCGGACGAAAACCGTGCCGTCACCCGCCTGACGGGCTCGGCGACGGTGGATTTCGGACCGACGCCGAGCTTTGCGGCAACGCTCACGGGCGGGGCGCTCGACATGCCGCCGCGCGATGCGACGACGGAGCAGGGGCCGCAACCCTATGAGCTGGTGCGGATGCTGGGCGAATTGCCGGCGGTGCCGGTGCCGCCGATCGCGGGGACGGTTTCCGTCAGTGCCGATGAGCTTGGGCTGCGTTCTTTCGCTTTGCAGAAAGTCGGCCTGCTGGCGTCCACCGATGCCAGCAAATGGTCGATCAAGCGCTTTTCCGGGCAATTGCCGGGGGGCAGCAATGTGCTGCTTTCCGGCGATCTCAATGCGCCGGACGGGCGGCCGAATTTTTCCGGCACGCTTTCGATCGCGACCGACCGGCTCGATACGCTCGCAACCCTCTGGCGGAAGCCCGCCCCGGACAACCCGCTCTTCAACATGCCGGGTTCATTTCAGTCGAAAGTGTCGCTGCTCGGGCAGACGATGGCGCTCACCGATGGGCAGCTGACGCTCGACGGCGTTACCCATTCGCTCACCGCGCTGGTCACTTTCGGGGCGCAGCGGCGGATCGATCTCAGCGGCCAGTTCAAGGATGTATCGGCCGAAGACAGCGCCGCGCTTCTGGCGCTGCTGCCCGACCTGCAGCAAGACGCGAGCGCTCCCCTGACCTTCCCGCAGGGGGCGGTCTCGCTGACCGCGAATTCGGCGACGCTATTCGGCTTGCCGGGCAGAGGGCTGGCGCTCGAGGGCAAATGGGGCGATGGGGCGGTCGAAATCAGCAAGTTCGCCGCTGCCGATTTGGGCGGCGCCGATGTAGATCTCTCGCTGGCGCTGAGCGGCACCATGACCGCGCCGAGGATCGCCGGCGACGGGGACGTCAAGATCGGGGCGAATGGCGGGCCGGCGCTCGATCGCCTGTTCGACATGCTCGGTACGCCCCGGCCGGTGCGGACACTGCTGGCGCGATCGCTGCCGGTCGATCTCAAGGCACATCTCGACAAGCCCGAAGACAATGGCGGGCAGGGGCTCTCGCTTTCCGGCAAGGCCGGGGCGGCGGACGCAACGCTGGTTGCGCAACTTCGGGGCGGTATCGGCAGGGTGCTTTCGGCGCCGATATCGGCAACGCTCGACCTGCGCTCGGCCGATCCGCGTGCGCTTACCGCCCAGCTTGGCCTCGGCGACGTCAGCCTCCTCTCGGACAGTGCCCCCCTCAAGCTGTCCGCCAGCATCGACGGGGATCCGGGCGCGACGTTGAAGACGACGCTGGACCTTGTGGGCGGCAGCGACTCGATCGCGTTCGATGGTGATGTCACTCCGGGCGATCTTTCGGCCATGAGCGGCAGCGGCAAGCTGAAGGTGGCGCTTTCCGATAGCTCGGTTCTTGCTGCGGATGCCGGGATCGTTGGCATCGATACGCCCCCACTCCAGGGCAGCGCCGATCTCAAATTCACGGCGGGCCGCTCGATCGCCCTCGACAATATCGCGGGCCAGTCGAAAAATACCGGATTTTCCGGCAATCTGGCGCTGAACGGCGACAGCAAGGGTGCCGTGGCTTCGGGCGCGCTCAGCATCGACAGCATCGATGCCGCCGCCCTGGCGGCGGCGGTCGGCGGGCCGACCTCGCTCATCACCTCGGCGGGCCAACGCTGGCCGGATGGGCCGCTTGCCATCGGCGATACGCCGCGCACCACGACCGGCCAGATCGATATCAAGACTCCGGCCGTCACCTTCGGCGGCCGGCCGCTCATCAACGATGCGAGTTTTGGTTTCGACTGGAGCGCGACCAATGTCGGCGTGAATGGTTTTGCGGGCAAGCTCGGCGGCGGGACGGTATCGTTCGATGTCGGCCTCTGCTGCGCCGGTTCGGTGGCCGACAAGGACGTGACCGGGCAGGCCTCGCTCAAGGGCGTGGCGACAGCGGCGCTGCTGCCGCCGGCCTCCGCGGCCACGGTTTCCGGCAGCGTCGATGGCAGCGTGCGCTTCAACGGCAGCGGCGACAGCATCGCCGCCGTGCTTTCAGGGCTCGCGGGCGATGGCAGCTTTGCGGTCTCCGACCTCAAGCTGCAGCATTTCGATCCCGAGGCGTTCGCCGCGATTGCGGCAATCGACAATATCGCCGAGCTTGATCCCAAGGATCTGACCTCGAAGGTGTCGGCGGCGCTGGATCAAGGACCGTTCGGTGCGCCCAAGGTGAGCGGTGGATTGACCATTGCCGGCGGCACTGTCCGCGTCTCCAACGTTTCGGCCGGAACGCCCGCCGCGAGACTGTTCGGCGGCGTGACGCTGAAACTTGCCGATCTTTCACTCGGCGGCGGGTTTGCGCTGACCCCGGTCGGCACGCTCGACAAGGCTGGCCTCGTCAGCGAGACCACTTCCAGGGTTACCGCCAATCTTTCGGGTACGCTGCTGGCGCCCAAGCGCAGCCTCGACGTCGCCAGCATGGTCGATGCGGTCAAGATGAAGGCGCTCGAGGTCGAAGTCGCCCGGCTGGAAGCGCTCAAGGCGCAGGATGATGCCCGCGCCAAGGCATCAGCCCAGGCCAACAAGGAAACGGCCGAGGATCAGGCGGCCCAGCAATTGGCGGATCAGAAAGCGGCGGCAGCTGCCGCGGCTACCGAAGCGAGGCAGGCCGCCGCCGATGCCGCCGCGAAGAAGGCGGCCGCCGACGCCGCCCAGAAAAAAGCAGATGCGGACGCTGCGGCGAAAAAGGCCGACGCGGCCGCCGCCCAACAGGCCGCAGCCGATGCCGCCGCCAAAAAGGCCGCGGCCGACGAGACCGCCAAACAGTCGCCTCCGGTTCCCGCAACGCCTCCCCTCGAACTCGGCCTGCCCCAGGCGCCGTTTTTTTAGGGCGTGATCGGGGGCAGCGCGGGCCGGGGCGGCGCCATGCGTGAGCCGCCTTTCCCCACCCCGACGTCATTCCGGCGCACGCCGGAATCCATCTTTTCGGCCCACCGCGGGGGATGTGGCCCGGCGATGGATCCCGACGTTCGTCGCCGTGGGTGGGGGCGGTGTTTGCGACGGTCACAATCGCCGCCCGAGGGATCAGTGTTCTGCTGCGCCCGCTTGATACCATTTCAGCACGGCGAGGCGCAGGGCCGAGGAGAGGTTGGGGGTGGCGCGCTGTTCGTCGATGGTGCGGATCAGTGCCGCCAGCGCCAGATGCCGGTCGGCGGCCATGGCTTCGAGGCCGGCCCAGAATTCGGGTTCGAGCGCGATGCTGGTGCGGTGGCCGGCGATCGAGAGGGATCGCTTCTGCACGGCCGGATCAGGGTTTTTTGCGGAAGCTGTCGAGGCTCACGACTTTTTCGCCCGCAGGCTCGGACGAGGGGGCAGGCAGCGGTTCCCCGGTGGACGGCTCGGGCTCGGCGGCGGGGACGTGTTCGACCGCCGTGGCGGTGGCCGTCGCGGGATCGAACTGCAAGCCGAACTGCACCGAGGGGTCGAAGAAGCCCTTGATCGCCGTGAAGGGGATGACGAGCGTTTCGGGGTGGCCGTCAAACGAGAGCCCCACCTCGAACGAGGCCTCGTGCACCTTGAGATCCCAGAATTGGTTCTGCAGCACGATGGTCATTTCCTTGTCGTACTGCTCGAGCAGGCGCTGCGAGATGCGCACGCCAGGCGCGCGGGTGACGAAGGAAATGAAGAAGTGGTGCTCGCCCGGCAGCCCGGTCTTGGCAATCTCGGACAAAACCTTGCGCACGACACCGCGCAGGGCTTCCTGCGCAAGAATGTCGTAGCGAATGTGATCTTCGGGCATGGTGTTCATCCGGCCGGGAATCCGATCCGCGCATAACACTCCAAAGGGCAGGGCAGTTTCAAGCATAAACCGGGGCCTATGGCGAACTCGCACAGGCTTCGCTCAGCCAAGCTGGAACGCCTCGAAGCGATGCAGCTCCTCCTCGATCTCTTGACGCCAGCGTTCGGCACCGGGTTCCAGCCATGTCCATCGCTGCACCAGCAGCTTGCGGGCCTGCCGATCGGTCTTGAGGTCGAGAGCGGCAACGATGCGGTCGCCGGCGAGCACGGGCAGGGCAAAATAGCCGAGAACACGCTTTTCCGGTTTCACATAGGCCTCGAAGCGATGCTCGTAGCCGAAGAACAGGGCCAGCCGCTTGCGCTGGATCACCAAGGGATCGAAGGGTGAGAGAATGTGGACCGGCGCGTCCCGGGCTTCGGCTGGCTCCAGAAGGGCCGGCTCCACCCAGTGATGGAGCTTTTCCGCTCCCTCGATCCGCACCGGCACCAAAGTCTTCCGGCGAACCGCGGCCTCGATCAATTGGGCAAGGCCGGCCTTGCGCTTCAGGTCGCCATAGCTGAGGGAATCGAGGCTGACGATGCCCTGTGCGCGCAAGCCTCGGGCAAGCAGATATTGATGATACTGATTCTCGGTCGCCGGCCGGGGGCGATGGGCCCAGGCGAAATGGCGATCGGGGAGCTCATAGGTCTTCACCATCCCCGAGCGGGCGCTGATCGTGAGATCGCCAGTGTAGAAGGCGAGCTGCAGGGCGCGCTTGGAGGGTTTGCGGCTGGCCCAGGGGTGCTCCTTTTCGACCAGCACGTCATCATCGATATCGCGGATGGAGAGCGGGCCATCGGTGCGGATGCGCTTGATCAGGTCGCGATAATTTTGCGGGTCGACCGCACCGAACCAGTTGTCCGGCTTTTCGCGACGCTGCTTCATCGCCGGCAGGAAATACCGGTAATCGGGGGTCGGCACGTAAGCGAGCGCATGCGTCCAATATTCGAACACGGACCGGTCGACGGACTGCGCCTGTGCCAGGTCGGTCCGGCGATATTGGGGAATGCGGGTGTAAAGAATGTGATGGTGGCTGCGCTCGAGGACATTGATGGTGTCGATCTGCACATAGCCCAGGTGCTCGACCGCGCGCCGGGTCGCGTCAGGGCCCTCGCCGAAGGGGGCGGCGCCATCGAGCCGCTGGGCCTTGAGCCAGATGCGGCGCGCCTCGGCCGCAGTAATCGTTGTGGATCGCTCGCTCATCGGGCCCCTCACGAGTGGATGGGGGCAGCTTAGAGCTTGATATAACGACGCGCCAAGTAGTTGCGATGGGGGCTTTCGCGACCGCTCGTGCCAAAAAAGATGGATTCCCGCGTTCGCGGGAATGACGCTGTGAGTGGGGCAAGGGGCTGCCCTCAAGCGCCCGCCGTTCCCACAAAACAGCGCGTCATTCCCGCGAACGCGGGAATCCATCTTGCGGCCAGCCGTTTCAGCCTTTTGGGGGAAACAATCCGCGCGAAAAAAGGAGAAAATACAGGCTTCTGTTGCCAGGTGCCTGCGGACCCCGCCTCTTACCTGCTAGAGCAAGAGGGCTTCAATTCCCGGACTCGCACCGCTTACGCGGCGAGAGCGACCGGAGCATAGTTGTTATCATTCGCAACTATAGGTTTGGTCCGATAACGGCGGTACCATGCCGAGCGAAAGAATACCCTTTACGCCCTCGTCGATCCTGTTTCGCCCCCATAGGCTCCTCCCGCGAAGGAGGGGAGATGGTGGAGGCGCCGGGTACTGCCCCCGGGTCCGATGGGTTTATTACGATAACCGTTTATCGCCGTAGCCGTTGCCGGCAGGTCTTATATATGGCCGCCGGCCCGGCGATGCAAATGCTTGGCGGGGCGGATGGCGATTTCCTTGCGGATGCGGGCGGGCGCACCCACTTGCCCATCGCGCCGACGGTCAACACGAGAGATAATCGCCTCACGCGAATCGACGCGCGGGAAAATGCCATGCGCCAGTATCTGCACCTTCTCAACGACGTGCTCCTCAAGGGGACCGACCGCTCCGACCGGACGGGCACCGGTACACGCTCGCTGTTCGGCTATCAGCTCCGCTTCGACCTGTCGGCCGGCTTTCCGCTGCTGTCGACCAAGAAGCTCCACATCAAGTCGATCATCCACGAACTGCTGTGGTTCCTGCGCGGCGACACCAATGTGCGCTACCTGCAAGAGCACGGCGTCCGTATCTGGGACGAATGGGCGGACGAAAATGGCGATCTCGGGCCGGTCTATGGCTCGCAATGGCGCAGCTGGCCGGATGGCAAGGGCGGCACCATCGACCAGATCGCAGCCGTGGTCGACTCAATCAGGAAAAACCCCAATTCGCGCCGGCACATCGTCACGGCCTGGAACCCGGCCGAGGTCGAGGACATGGCGTTGCCGCCCTGCCACTGCCTGTTCCAGTTCTATGTCGCGGATGGCAAGTTGAGCTGCCAGCTCTACCAGCGCTCGGCCGATGTTTTCCTCGGCGTGCCGTTCAACATCGCCTCCTATGCGCTGCTTACAGAGATTATGGCGCAGGTGACGGGGCTGAAGCCGGGCGAGTTCATCCACAGCTTTGGTGACGTCCACCTCTATTCGAACCATTTCGAGCAGGCCCGGCTGCAGCTCACTCGCGAGCCGAAGCCGCTGCCTCACCTGACGATCAACCCGGATCGGTCGGACATTTTCGGCTTCGAGTTCGAGGATTTCCGCATCACCGGCTATGATCCCCATCCGGCGATCAAGGCCGAGGTCGCGGTGTGAGACTTTTGGTCCCGGCTGGCGAGTGAAGAGCGCCGAGCTGCAATTGCCGAGTGGGCATTTAGCAGCCGGACCGACGTTGTCATCCCGGCCATGTTGACATGCTTTCCGCGTAGCCTTGACAAGGGGCAGTCTGAACAGACTGTGTCGTTCCTTTGGAATGGCAAGGTGGGCCAAGAGTGAGCCTGATTATTCGCGAAGCGACGGCGACGGATGCGGCGTTAATCGTCCAATTCATCATGGACTTGGCGACTTACGAAAAACTTGAGCACGAGGTGCAGGCGAGCGAGGCGGACATTCTTCGCGACCTGTTCGGGCCTTCGCCCAAGGCGTTCTGCGACATTGCCGAGTGGGAGGGCGAGCCGGCGGGTTTTGCGCTCTGGTTCTATACCTATTCGACCTTCCAGGGTCGCCGCGGCATCTGGCTCGAGGATCTGTTCGTTGCGCCCGAGGCTCGGGGTAGGGGCATCGGCAAGGCGCTGCTCGAAAACCTGGCGAAGCGCTGCGTCAAAGAAAATCTCGGCCGGCTGGAGTGGTGGGTTTTGGACTGGAACGAGCCCTCGATCGAGTTCTACAAGTCCCGCGGGGCGGTGCTGCAGGATGAATGGACCAAATGCCGGGTGGACGGGGAAGCGCTGAAGCGGCTGGGGACGGTGCCATGAGCGTCGTCGTGGCCATGATTGCCGGCGTCGCCGAGAACGGGGTGATCGGCGCAGACGGGCGGATCCCCTGGCGCATTCCCTCCGACATGGGGTTTTTCAAGCGCATGACGATGGGCAAGCCCATCATCATGGGCCGCAAGCAATATGAGAGCGTCGGCAAGCCGCTGCCGGGCCGCACCAATATCGTCGTCACCCGCCAGCCCGGCTACCAGCCGGAGGGCGTGATCGTCGTCAACGACCTCGAGGCGGCGATCGAACACGCCCGCACCATCGCCCAGGCCGATGGGGCATCCGAAGTGATGATCATCGGCGGCGGCGAGATTTATTCGCAGGCGCTGCGCTACGCCGAGAGGCTCTATATTAGTCATATCGCGCTAGCTCCGGAGGGCGAAATCCGGTTCCCGGCCGTCGATCCCGCGGCGTGGCGAATAGTCGACGAGCCGGCCGTAGAGCCGTCGCCAAAAGACGAGGCTGCATTTCTCGTTAGGGTATATGAGCGGGTGACAGGCCCCACGCATTGATCGGGCCCCGGCGCTTGCCTATATAGGGCATCGCACAACGACCAAAAGGTTAGACATGCCCTGGGACAACAACACGGGTGGCGGCCGCGGAAACAGTGGGGGACCGTGGGGACAGCCGTCCGGCGGCGGCGGTCCCAGACGGAGCGGCGGAACCCCAAGTCTCGAGGAGTTGCTGAGCCGCGGCCGGGATCGCTTTGGCGGTCAGCTACCGGGCGGCCGCTGGGGTATCCTGGGCGTCGTTGTGGTGTTGGTCGGTCTTTGGGTGTCCCAAAGCTTCTATACCGTTGCGCCGCAGGAAGTTGGCGTCGAACTGCTGTTGGGCAAACCCCAGCCCCAACTGAGCCAGCCGGGCCTGCACTTCCTGTTCTGGCCGATCGAGACCGTCGAGCGGGTGGTTACCACCGAAAACCAGACCGAGATCGGCTCCGTCGCCAGTGGCGCCAACCGCCGCGACAATGAGGGGCTGATGCTGTCGGCCGACCAGAACATCGTCGACGTCAAGTTCTCGGTGCTGTGGTCGGTGCGTGATCCGGCCAAGTACCTGTTCGATGTCCGCGATCCGGAGGACATGGTCCGCGCCGCGGGCGAAAGCGCCATGCGCGAAGTCGTGGGGCGCCGCCCCGCGCAGGACATTTTCCGCGACGCGCGCGCCGACATCGCCACCGAGGTGCAGCGCATCACGCAAGGCGTGCTCGACAGTTACGGCACCGGCGTCAGGATCGACCAGATCGCGATCGAGAACGTCGCGCCGCCGGCCGAAGTGGCCGATGCCTATGACGAAGTGCAGCGCGCCGAGCAGGACGAGGACCGTTTCCAGGAAGAAGCGCGGCAATACGCCAATACGCTGCTGGGCAACGCCCGCGGCCAGGCCTCGCAAATCCGCGAAAATGCGGCTGCCTACAAGGATCAGGTCGTAAAGCAGGCGCAGGGCGAGGCGGCGCGCTTCACCTCGATTTATGACCAATATGCCAAGGCGCCCGAAGTGACGCGCGAACGTCTCTACCTCGAGACGATGGAACAGGTGATGGGTGGGGCCAACAAGGTCATCGTCGACAAGGGGGCGAGCAGCGTCGTGCCTTACCTCCCGCTGCCACAACTCCAGCCGGCACAGCCTCCGGCCCGACCGGCGGCTGGCGCGGGCACCAATCAAAATTCGAATGGAGCGAGCAATCCCTTGCCGTCGTCGCCTGACGCTGTGGGGAGCCCCTCCAATGCGGCCGATTCCAACACCACGATGACGACGGGGAACTGAGCCATGAACCGCCTCATCGCCGCGGCCGTCGTTGCCGTAATCGCTCTCTATCTGCTGTTCTCTTCGCTGTACGTGGTTAATCCGCGCCAGCAGGCCATCGTCACGCGCTTCGGCCAGATCACGGCGGTGCGGAGCGAACCCGGGCTTTATTTCAAGCTGCCGACTTCGCTGGTCGACGATGTGCAGATTATCGACAACCGGCTGCAGCGCTACGACCTCGACAACATGACGCTGCAGGTCAGCGACGGTAAGCAGTATGTCGTCGACGCCTTCGTCACCTACCGCATCTCCGATCCGCGCAAGTTCCGCGAGCGCGCGCTCGGCAGCCTCGACGTCGTCGAGGCCCGCCTCTCGGCTCGGTTCGACGCGGCGCTGCGCCAGGTCTATGGCCTTCGCGGCTTCGCCGATGCGCTGTCGGCCAAGCGGCTCGAAATGATGAACCAGGCGCGGGACCTTATCCGCCCCGACATGGCCGACCTCGGCATCGAAGTGGTGGATGTGCGCATTCTCCGCACCGACCTCACCGAGCCGGTGTCAGAACAGACTTATGCCCGTATGAAGGCCGAGCGCCTGGCCCAGGCGGCGCTGCTGCGCGCCAACGGCCAGCAGGCGGCGCAGAGCATTCGCGCCATCGCGAGCCGCCAGTCGATCGAGATCGTCGCCGATGCCACCAAGGACGCCGACATCCTGCGCGGCCAGGGCGACGCCCAGCGCAGCCAGATCTATGCGCTGGCCTACAATGCCGATCCGGAGTTCTTCAACTTCTATCGGTCGCTGCAGGCCTACCGCACCGGGCTGAGCAAGGTCGGCACCACGATGGTGCTGACGCCGGATTCGGAGTTCTTCCACTACTTCGACAACGCCGGAAAGGCGACGGTGCCTGCCGGTGGCGTTCCGGCTCAGTCCTCGGCCCAGCCCACGGTGGCCCCGGTGCCGGACGTGATCCCGCCGGCGGATATCAACGCGCCGACCGACATGACCGTCAATCCGGACCCGGTCCCGGTCCCGCAGGGCGCGCCGACACCGCCGTTGACCAACTCGGATCCGGCCGCCAACAACGCGCCGACACCGCCGATCACCAATGGCGGCGCCGGTGGGACGACGCCGCCGGCGCCGCCTGCTCCGGCAATCAGTCCGGCACCTGCCAATTGACGGACTTTCTCTCGGCATTGGGGCTGGTCTTTGTCATCGAAGGCCTCGCCTATGCCGCGTTTCCGGAGCAAATGAAGAAATGGCTGGCTGCGGTGAATGCGCAGCCGGTCGTTCGTATTCGCGGCGTCGCCCTTGGGTGCGCCGCTGTGGGGTTGGTGCTCTTGTGGATGGTCCGCAGCTAGTCCAGATTCCGACGCCATGAAGCGAGTGGCGATTCGATTGCGTTGGGTAGTAAGTGCGCTTGCGGCGGTGCTCCTGGCGGTGGCGGCGGCAGGCAATGCGCAGGCCGATGTGCCTGCGCCCTCGCAGGGGCCGCCGCCGGTTTCGGCCCTGGCCAAGAAACTGCTGCCTGCGGTGGTCAACGTCAGTTCCACCCACCTTGCCGGCACTCACGGCCACCTGCCGCCCAAGTCGACGGAGGGCTTGCCCCCGGAAGATGACAGCCAGAACGGCGCCACGGGCGGCCAGGCCGACCCTGACGAGGACACCGAGAGCCTGGGCTCCGGTTTCATCGTCAGCGCCGATGGGCTGGTCGTTACCAATTATCACGTGGTCGCCGGCGCGGACCAGGTTCAGGTTTCCCTGACGGATGGGTCGCACTTTCCTGCCCGGGTGGTCGGGACGGACGCCAAGACCGACCTTGCCGTGCTCAGGATCGATGCCGGGCATCCCCTGGCATTCGTCAATCTGGGCGACAGCGACACCGCCGAGGTCGGCGACTGGGTAATGGCGATCGGCAATCCCTTCGGGCTCGACGGTTCGGTGACGCTGGGCATCGTTTCGGCACGCAATCGCAACATCCAGTCCGGCCCCTATGACAGCTACATCCAGACCGACGCTTCGATAAATCAGGGCAATTCCGGCGGGCCGCTGTTCGACATGAACGGCAATGTCATCGGCATCAACACTGCGATCGTTGCCGAAGGGGGAGCCTCGATCGGCATCGGCTTTGCCATTCCCATCGATCTCGCCAAACCCGTCGTCGTGCAGCTCGAAAAATACGGCGAGGCGCGCCGCGCATGGCTCGGTGTCGACGTCCAGGATGTGACCGACGACATTGCCGCAAGCCTGGGCCGCTCCGATACCCATGGCGCAATGGTGACCGACGTCACCAAGCCGGGCCCCGCCGCCGGGCTGGTTGAAGAGGGCGACATCATCCTCGATTTCGACGGCAAGCCGGTCGACAGCATGCACGACCTGCCGCGGGTGGTCGCCGAAACGGAAATCGGCAAGGCCGTGCCGATCAAGGTGGTGCGGGACGGCAAGGAGCAGGTGGTGACGGTTACGCTGGGCCGGCTGAAGGAAGACGAGCCGGTCTCGAGCCTCGGCAGCACTGAGACCAAGCCGGCGCCCAAATCTTCCGCGCCCCTGACGCTGGACGAGCTTCTGGGGTTCCGCATGGCGCCGATCGATAGTGTCAACCGCAAGACCTATGCGCTACCCGAAGCAGCGCGTGGCCTCGTTATCACCAGCGTCAAATCCGGCAGCGAGGCCGATCAGAACGGGCTGGTGGCGGGCCTCGTCGTGACGGGCGTCAACCAGAAGCAGGTCAGCAAGGTCACCGAGGTTGAGGCCATCGTCGATACCGCGCGCAAGCAGGGCCGAAAGGCGGTGCTTTTCCGGGTGGTGGACCCCAGCGGCGCAAGGCGGTTCATCGGCGTCAAGCTTACGGGGTAGCGGGGCTTCCCTGGGCGCGCGCGGAGCGCGATCGCGTTGAGTTTCCGCAGGTCGCGAACGCTTGGGCGTGGTGCTACCCACGCGGCGTCGGCATTTGGTCGCTCCCCTTGCCACATCGTCAGCCCCGGGCTCCATCCGGGGACCCATGCTGCCTTTCAAATAGCCGCAGTGGACTTGGCGAGGCATCATGGGTGGCCGGGTCAAGCCCGGCCATGACGAAGGAAGCGCGGTGAATGCTTCAGACCGGACAATGCCCTAGGCGTCGCGCAGCGGATTTGCCATCCGATACAAGACATGCGGCCGCAGGACATGCCCCGTTGCCACGCGCGGATGGTTGAAGTCATCGGCAGGGTCCCGCGCCATACCGATCTTTTCCATCACCCGCTGTGACGCCAGATTGATCGCCGCGGTGAAGGCCACGACCTCGTCGAGGCCCGCCACCCGAAACGCGTAATCGAGCCAGGCCCGGGCGCCCTCGGGCGCAAGACCCTGGCCCCAGACGGCCTTGTCGAGCTGCCAGCCGATTTCGACCCGGGGATGGCCCGGGATAGCAGCGCGGGTTTCGTCGGGGATGACGCCGATGCCGATGAGCCCGATCAGGGCGCCGGTCGCTTTCAGTTCGGCGGCTTGCAGGTGAAAGCCATTGGCCTCGGCCTTGGCGATGGCGGCATCGATCTGGGCGCTGGTCTCGGCTGGCGTCGCGACCGCCGGATAAAAACGCCGGACATGCGGGTCGCCGAGGATTCTTGCCAGCGGCTCCCGGTCCCGATTCTCCCACGGGCGGAGTATGAGGCGCTCGGTCTCGAGCCGGATCACCTTACGATCTCTTCGTCCGCATAGCCCTGGAGATAGAGCAGGGCGGTGAGATCGCCATGGTCGATCCGCACATGGGCAGCGGCGGCCACGGCGGGCTTGGCGTGGAAGGCAACGCCCAGGCCCGAGGCGGTGATCATGTCGAGGTCGTTGGCGCCGTCCCCCACCGCCAGCGTCTCCTCCGGCTTCAGCCCGCGCTCGGCGATGAGCGCGTTGAGGCGCTTGAGCTTGATCGATTTGTCGACGATGGGGGAAGCGACCGTTCCGGCGAGCACGTCGCCCTCGAATTCGAGCGTATTGGCGGTGGCTTCGTCAAAGCCGATCCGCTTGGCGAAATGGTCGGCAAAGAAAGTGAACCCGCCCGAAATCAGCGCGGTATAGGCGCCATAGGCCTTCATCGTCTGGACCAGCGCGCGCCCGCCCGGCGTCATCGTGATCTTTTCCCGCCGTACCTCTTCGATCGCCTTGCGGCCGAGGCCCTTGAGCAGGGCCACCCGGGTCCTGAGCGCCGCCTCGAAATCGAGTTCGCCGCGCATCGCCCGCTCGGTGATCGCGGCGATTTCGGCCTTGATGCCGATGGCATCGGCGAGCTCATCGATGCATTCCTGCTCGATCATGGTGGAATCCATGTCGGCGATCAGCAGCTTTTTCCGGCGCCGTTCCAGCGGGACCAGGGCGACGTCGATCGGCGCGTTGCCGAGCATGGCGCGGGCGATGGCCGTGGGATCGGACACGCGAGGCGAAACGATTTCGCAAGCAACGCCGTGGTTGAGCCAGTTGAGCTCACCCCCAACCTCCCGCTGGATGGCGGCGGCAAGCTTGACATCGAACATCGGCTCGACGGGATTGGCGATGAGGCAAAGAACCGACATGGTGGGCCGAATCTCGAATGAGGGAACGATGGCTGCGGGCCAGCAAAAGCGAGCGGTTTTGATAGCGGGTCCGACCGCCAGCGGCAAGTCGGCGTTGGCGCTCGCCATGGCGCGCGAGACCGGGGGCCTCGTGGTCAATGCCGATGCGATGCAGGTCTATGACGTGTTGCGCGTGGTCACCGCCCGGCCTTCGGGGTTGGAAACGGCCGAGGCGCCGCATCTTCTCTACGGCTTCGTCGATCCGGCGATCCGCTTTTCCACCGGCGCATGGCGCGATGCCGCCGCGCACGTGATCGCCGGGGCAGACGGCAGAACGCTGATTTTCGTTGGCGGCACCGGGCTTTATTTCGAGGCGCTGGAGCGCGGCTTTGCCGATGTGCCGCCGATCCCGGACGAGGTGAACGCGAGGGTGGCCGCCGAGCTTGAAGGGCTCGATGCCGAGGCGCGCGGCCGGCTGCTTCGGGCGCGCGATCCCGAAATGGCGGCCCGGCTGCAGGCCCCCGATCCGCAACGGGTGGCGCGCGCGCTGGCGGTGCTGGCGGCCACCGGCCGCTCGCTCGCAAGCTTTCAGGCGGGCGAACAGGCGGGCCTGCTTGAGGATTTTGCCGTCGAGCGCATCGTGCTCAACCCAGACCGCGAGGTGTTGCGGCAGCGGATCGCGAGGCGCTTTGCCACAATGTTCGATGGTGGCGCGGTCGAAGAGGTAAAGGCGCTGCTCGCTCTCGGGCTCGACCCGAACCTGCCGGCGATGAAGGCGATCGGGGTGCGCGAGATCGGCGCCTGGCTCGCCGGCGAGATGTCCCGCGAGGCGGCCATCGAGCGGGCGGTGATCGCGACGCGCCAATATGCCAAGCGGCAGCGCACCTGGTTTCGCAATCGAATGGGGGCCTGGCTGTGGCGTGACCCTAATGTCACAAACTAACCCGCAATCTGTCTCGATGTTTCCCTCTGTAGCAAAGTCGCCACAATGCTTGGGACAAGGTCGCCTGGGGCCGCCGGATCGTGGAACTTTCCTCGGCGGCTCTGCATTTGCGTGCGTTAAGGGTAAACTGGAGGGACTCCATGAAAAAAATTCTCGTCATCCTCGTTGCGGCGCTGTCGCTGTCTGCCTGCTCGACCACTGAACAGGGCGCCGGCATCGGCGCATTGACCGGTGGCCTGGTTGGCGCGGCGACGACCGGCTCGGTGGCGGGCGCGGCCATCGGCGCTGGCGTCGGTGCGGCGGCGGGTGCGGTGCTCGGCCACGTCGTCGGGGAAGATGGCTATTGCTGGTACGGTCCGGACCGTTACCATCACGGCCGTTGGAAAAATCATTGCCCGCGCGGCTACTAAGCCGGATCCGGCGGGGGCGCTGAGCTTCCTCCAGATATATTGGGCCCGCAGGCGAAAGCTTGCGGGCCTTTTTCGTTGGGAATGAGGGCGGGGGCGTGCCGAATACGGGAAAGTCAAACGATCGCCGAAATCGAACGGCGAGAGGACCTGCGTACTACTTGGCGTAGTGTAGTCCCCCGCCGGCCCATATTTCCGCCCCTCCCGGGCGAGGACGTGATAAGCTAACGAAAGCGTCGCGGACGCTCAGCCGGCAAATTGGCCGGCGAGATCGAGAAGTTCCTGGACGTAGCATGGACAAGATCAAGAGCATTGCCGTGCCGGTGACCGGCCGGCGCGGGGCGCCAAAGCCGAAGCGGGCAGGGCATCCGGCGGAGATGCCGGAACATCGGGTAGGCGGATCGGTGGGGCCGCACCGGCGTGTCGCGGGGCCGGTGACGCCGGGCCAGGGACCGCTCTATGCCATTGGCCAGCGGCTGATGCTGCGCGGCGGCGGCAATCACTGGGCGCGCCAGCAGGCCGATTGCCAGGTGGTGGCGCTGTTGCCGAACGAGGGCGGACCGTTCCTCTATCGTGTGCGCAGCGATGCCGAGAGTCATGAGCGCGTGGTGGACGAGGCCGATCTCAGTCCGATCGATTGAGCGATTGCCTGTTGCCAATTGGCGGCCGAAGGCCCATAGTGTTTGGATACGTTTCGCAATTATCTTGCGTTGAATCCGGGGCTGGCCTGAGCCGCCCCATTGGCTACTCTCGATGCCACCGGAACGTTTAGACCCGCCCTGCAATGTCGCCGGGCGGTAATGACGTTCTGTCGCGCGGGTTAGAGACCCCGTGCGGAACGCAATCAAGGGTATCCCCCCATGGCCATCAACGGCACCGTAAAGTTTTTCAACACCACCAAGGGCTTTGGTTTCATCCAGCCGGATGACGGCAGCAAGGACGCGTTCGTTCACGTGACCGCGCTCGAGCGCTCGGGCATCTCCTCGCTCAACGAAGGCCAGAAGGTCTCGTACGACCTCGAAAAGGGCCGCGACGGCAAGGTTTCGGCAACGAACCTGTCGCTGCGCTAAGTTCATTTCCGCCCGGCGACGGGTGGAGGAATGAAAATGAAGAGGCCCCGGAAGGGGCCTTTTTTGTTGCCCTGGGCTAGGCCTGCGCAATGTCCTGCCGCAGTTCTCTCGGACCTGATCAAGGGGCCGCGCCGAAAACAACCGCTCCCCGGCCCTTCCCCGATAAGGCAGGGCGATTGCATCTGTCCACAATCCATGCCGCAGCGTCTCTTGCCCCTTGTGGCAGAGAGGGTGCCGGGGCCGGCCGGGAAAGAACCCTCATCCCGCGTTTCTCGCCACCCGGGACATGTTCACCGCCCGCGCAAGGTCCGCTTCGCGCCCTCCGGAAGCCGGGCGCTTCTGCTTTCCGGGCGCGGTAGTCCTGTTCAAGACCCGCGAGGGGGCGAGATTCCTGAGATGAGCGCGGAAAGTAGTCGCGTCGGGCGATCGTCGGGCTGGCCTGTACATTGGCGATAAAGAGACATGGAACGCAAGTTCTAGGGCTCCGCATTTTGCGGCATCGGGCGGCGGGGCGAGCGGAACCGAATATAGGCAGAGCCATTATTGTGCGAAGATCACGGGATGGTTACGTCTTATTGCGCGCTGATCAAGGGATGGTTATCGCCCTGTGGTGTGCCGATCAACACATTATGTCCAGCAGCTACGATGACAATTTTTGCGATGCGGGTAGTCTGGGCGCTCCCTGATCCAGCAACACCAGAGACCGGATACCGCCTTGAAGCCCCTGTTCAACGTCATCGCCGCGGCCGCGGCGTTTGCTGCTCCCATCGCCGCGACCAGCGCGCCGAGCCTTGCCGCAACGCCTGCAAAGGGCATCATCATCAATGGGCAGGTGCAGGATTACGGCCCGCTCACCGCGCTGATTGGAACCTGGAAATCCAACCCTTCCAACGGGACGGATGTTGCTCCGGGCCAGACCGGATCCGATGTCGGCAAAGGTGGCAAGGCGGTTTCACCCTTCTATGAGACCATCACCTTTACGCCAAGCGTGCCCATCACCAATAATAGCGATCAGAATTTAATTTCAGTGGCTTATCATCAGGCGGTGTACCGGACGACCAACAACCATCATTTCCATGATCAGATCGGCTATCTGACTTATGATCAGGCGAACAACATGGTCTATGACACCTTCTGCCTTCCACGCGCTATTTGCGTCGTGGCCGAGGGCCGGCCTGGCGCCACGATGACCATGAGGACCAAGGGCCAAGGGATCGCCCAGACGCAATATCTGGTCCACAAGGATTCCACCAACTTCGTCAAGATGTCTCTGGCGGTATCTGGCAATACGCTGAAATACAATTACGAGACGCGCCTGTTCGTCTATGGCAAGCCGTTTGACCATACCGACGAGGACACGCTGACGAAAGTGAGCGGCTAGCCGCACGGGTGCGGATCAGGTCACGATCCGGGTCCGCCAGCCTCCCGGCCAATGTTCTCCTTTCTTCGTGGATGCTTGCGGCGCAGGATTGCGGTGGCTGTCGGGTTCGCCGGCAGCATTTCTGTCCCCAACCGTCATCCCTGGGTTTTGACCCGGGGGGCCCTCCAATCAGGACACGTACCCGAGCGGGATTGGCGCCTCATCATGGGTGGTCAAGCCCGGCCGTGACGAGGCAGGAGCAGGTGGCTTCCACCTGCGGGCAGGGCTGGTCCCTCGCCCTTCGACAAGCTCAGGGTGAAGGTTTCATGGGCCGCCGATAATTTGGGCAGCCTCGCAGGGAGCGGGGCGGGGAAGCATTCTTGACCGACTCCGTCTTTGCCCGCACGATCCTTTTGGTGTCGAGTGGGCGGTGTTGCACGCCTTAGCTGCGCGCCACGGGAGGAAAATCATGACGTCGCCCAATGTAGACGACCACCTTGCCGCCTCTGATCGCGTCCGTACCCTGCTGCGCACCCAGCAAACGTTCCAAATCTCCGTCGATACCGACAACCTGCCGCAGGGCCTGGTCGTGGCGGAGGCCGCGCTGGCCGGCGGGGTGACCCTGGTGGAGATGGGGACGCCGTTGCTGAAGCTGGAGGGGGTGTTGAATGTAGTGCCGGCGTTCCGGCGGAAATTTCCCGAGGCGCTGCTGCTGGCGGATATGAAGACCATGGATGGCGGCGCCGGGGAGGCGCGGGCGGTGTTTTCCGGCGGGGGCAACATCATTGATTTTCTGGGGATGGCCGGGGTCGCGACGGCGAAAAACATCTGCGAGGTGCGGGATGAATTTCGCGCGGCTGAGCCGGCGATCCCGCGGCTGGTGTTTGCCGACATCCTGCTGCACCACCAGGGGCCGATGGCGCAGGTCGCCGATGCAGCGGAACGCCTGCTCGATGCGGGAGTGGACGGGGTCGGCGTCCACCTGCAACTCGATGCGCGGCGGCGGAACCCGGCGCTGTTCGGTTCGGGCTATCTCGCCGATGCCGCCCGGGCGGTATTCGAGCGGGTCGGGGACCGGGCCTCGGTGCAGGTCGTCGGCGGGCTGACGGTCGAGCAGGCGGTTGAGCTGGCGCGGGCGGGTTTGCGTGCCTTTGTCATCAGCGGCAATCTGGGTTTTGCCGACGGGGTGGCGCGCTACGGGCTGCCGCCCGCGGAGATCGAGCGGCATGTTGCCGATTTCATCGCGCAGGTGTCGCGGGCGTAAGGGAGGTCCTTCCGCCTCGCCCTTGTGGCTCTACGGCGGGGAGTTTCGTTTTTGGTGGCTTGCCCTTGACACTCATCCCCGCCGGTGCCTATCAATTGAACCTCAATCAATGGAGCAGTCCCGTGCGGGCACTCATTCTCGTAGTAGGTAGGCGCATCGGTCACGTGGGATAAAATCCCGCGAAGGTCGGTGCGCGCCAAGGTCCCTTTCGGGGCCTTTTTTATTGGCCGCGATTCCGGGGGCGTGCGGTTTGTGGCCCGCCCTTCGACAGCCTTCGGACGAGGTGAGGGCGTGGCAGGGTTGATGCCCGGCCGCGATGCCGAGCAGGGCAGGGCGCCGGCCCCGAGCACGGCGTCATCCCGGCGAAGGCCGGGATCCATCTTGATGCCGCGCCGCGATGCTGGCGGTTAAGGATGACGGCGATGGATGTGGCGATGGCGGTGGCGCCGGAGCCGACAATAGTGGTTTTGGTGAAGGCGGCGGCCCAGGGGCGCCGTTCGGACGAGGAGCAGAAATATGGCCGAGCAGATGACCGGCGCGGAAATAGTGATCAGGGCGCTGGCGGACCAGGGCGTCGAGCATATCTTCGGCTATCCGGGGGGCGCGGCGCTGCCGATCTATGACGCGCTGTTCCAGCAGGACAAGGTGCAGCACATCCTTGTCCGGCATGAGCAGGGCGCCGGCCATATGGCCGAGGGCTATGCGCGCTCGACCGGCAAGGTGGGCGTGGTGTTGGTCACCTCGGGTCCGGGGGCGACCAATGTCGTTACCCCGCTCACCGACGCGCTGATGGATTCCATTCCGCTGGTGGTGCTGACCGCGCAGGTGCCGACGACGCTCATCGGCTCGGACGCGTTCCAGGAATGCGACACGGTCGGCATCACCCGCAGCGCCACCAAGCACAATTTCCTCGTCAAGGACGTCAACCAGCTGAGCCGGGTGCTGCACGAAGCGTTCTACATCGCCAATTCCGGGCGGCCGGGGCCGGTTCTGGTCGATATCCCGAAGGACGTGCAGTTCGCACTCGGCACCTATCGCTCGCCGGACGAGGTGCAGGTGGAGCGGCACAAGAGCTATCACCCGCAGGTCGAGGGCGATGTGCGCGCGATCTCGGCGGCCGTGGACATGATGCTGAAGGCCGAGCGGCCGATCTTTTATACCGGCGGCGGGGTGATCAATGCCGGGCCGGAAGCCAGCCAGCACCTTCGCGAACTGGCCGAGCTGACCGGCTTTCCGGTGACTTCCACCCTGATGGGGCTCGGCGCCTTCCCTGCCTCCAATCCGCAGTGGATGGGGATGCTGGGGATGCACGGCACGTACGAGGCCAATATGGCCATGCACGATGCCGACCTCATCATCTGCATCGGTGCGCGGTTCGATGACCGCATCACCGGGCGGATCGATGCGTTCTCGCCGAACAGCCGGAAGATCCACGTCGATATCGACGCGTCCTCGATCAACAAGAACGTCTTGATCGACCTGCCCATCGTGGGCGATAGCGCCCATGTGATGGAGGAGATGATCCGTGTCTGGCGCAGCCGCACCAACGAGGCGCGGATTGAGGCGCTAAAACCCTGGTGGGGCCAGATCGGCGAGTGGCGCAAGCGGAACTCGCTCGGCTTCAAGAGCTCTTCCACCATCATCAAGCCGCAGCACGCCATCAGGCGACTCCATGAGGCGGTGAAGGGCCGCGAGGTCTACATCACCACGGAAGTGGGCCAGCACCAGATGTGGGCAGCGCAGCATTTTCCGTTCGAGCTGCCGAACCACTGGATGACCTCGGGCGGCCTCGGCACCATGGGCTATGGCCTTCCCGCCGCGATCGGCGTGCAGGTCGCGCATCCGGATGCGCTCGTCATCGATATCGCCGGCGAGGCCAGCGTCCAGATGACGATGCAGGAGATGTCAACCGCGGTGCAGTACGACTTGCCGATCAAGGTTTTCATCCTCAACAACGAGCGGATGGGGATGGTGCGGCAATGGCAGGACCTGCTGCATGGCGGGCGCTATGCGCACAGCTATTCCGAGAGCCTGCCGGATTTCGTCAAGCTGGCGGAAGCCTATGGCGGCGTCGGCATCCGCTGCTCGGACCCGGCGGAGCTCGATGACGCGATTGCCGAGATGGTGAATTCGCCAAGGCCGGTGCTGTTCGATTGCCTCGTGGAAAAGCACGAAAACTGCCTGCCGATGATCCCCTCGGGCAAGCCGCATAACGAGATGATCCTGCCGGATTTCGAGGAGGATATCGGTTCGATCATCGACGCCAAGGGGCGGCAATTGGTGTGAAGGCAGCGCTTGGGGCAACAACCCCCACCCTTGATCCCTCCCCTCAAGGGGGAGGGAGACGAAGGAGCCGGCCCGCATCGCCCCTCCCCCTTGAGGGGAGGGCGGCGGCAGCCGGGTGGGGGGCGGGCCGGAAGCTCAGAATGGAATCGAGGAACGGAACAAGATGAACGCACAGCTGCAGCCGACCGGATCGGCGTATTTTCTCACCAAGGAGACCATGGCCCCCGAGCGCCATACGCTTTCGGTGATGGTCGACAACGAGCCGGGCATCCTTGCCCGCATCGCCGGCCTGTTCTCGGCGCGGGGGTTCAATATCGAGAGCCTGACGGTCTCCGAGGTCGAGCACGACAAAGGCCTGTCGCGCATTACGCTGGTGACGGTGGCGACGCCAAAAGTGCTGTCGCAGATAAAACTGCAGCTCGAGCGGCTGGTGCCGGTGCACCGGGTGCACGACCTCACGGCCGAAGGCAAGGACCTCGAGCGCGAGCTGGCGTTGATCAAGGTCGGCGGCACCGGCGAGCATCGGGCGGAGACGCTGCGGCTGGCCGATGCTTTCCGGGCGCAGATCGTCGATGCTACCGTCGAGAGCTTTGTCTTCGAGGTGACGGGAAAGCCCACCAAGATCGACAGCTTTATCGCGCTGATGGTGCCGCTCGGGCTGATCGAGGTGGTGCGCACGGGCGTTGCCGCCATCTCGCGTGGCCCCGAGAAAATGTGACCCCGTGACGAAGGGCGTGGTCAGGCGTTATGGAGGCGAGCCCTTTGTAACCGGGATTTGGACATGACCGCGCTTTCCGTCAATCTCAACGCCGTCGCCCAGCTCAGGAACCGCCGCAACCTGCCTTGGCCGAGCGTCACCGGCATCGGTCGGCTGGTGTTGGAGGCGGGTGCGGACGGCATCACCATCCACCCCCGGCCGGACGAGCGGCATATACGTCGAAGCGACGTGTTCGAGCTGGAGCGGCTGATCCGGACGGAATTTCCCCAGGCTGAGTACAACATCGAGGGATATCCCAGCGAAGAGTTCCTGCAACTGGTAGAAGAGGCGCGGCCGGACCAGGTGACGTTCGTCCCCGATGATCCGGCGCAGGCGACGTCGGACCATGGCTGGGACATCGCGGCCAACCGCGAACTGCTGGAGCGGGCGATCGACGTGATGAAGGCGCTGGGGATCAGGGTGTCGCTGTTCATCGACGCGGATCCGGCCTTGCCGGCTGAAGCGCTGGCGGTGGGCGCCGACCGGGTGGAGCTCTATACTGGGCCCTATGGCGCAACTTATGGCACGACCACCGGGCCGGACGAACTCAACAAGCTGAGCGAAACCGCACGGGCCGCCCGGGCAGCCGGCAAGGGGCTCGGCCTCAATGCCGGGCACGACCTGACGCTCGCCAACCTGCCGGCTTTCCAGCAGGCAGTGCTGGGCGTGGACGAGGTTTCAATCGGCCACGCCATCACCGCCGACGCGCTGCTGATGGGATTTCCCGAAGCGGTGCGCCTGTACAGGGCCGTGCTGGGTTAGGGGAAGCGCCGTACGCACTGAGGCCTCATCCTGAGCTTGTCGAAGGACGAGGCCGGCGCGGTCCGTTGGCCCTTGTGGTTCGACAGGCTCACCATGACGGCCTTCCATCGTTCGTTTTTGTTGGACGGTCCGACGCCAATGCCTTGCCAATCAGGCGCAGTGACGCGACGAGCGTCACGACCAGTGTCGGAAAAGTCAAATTTGATTGTAAAACTGGTGGGAACAAAAATGTTCCTTGCCTTCGATACGAGCGCAGCGCTGCTCCGTGTTCCCACGTGACAGGTCCGTGCCTCCTTGCGGCAAAGCAACGCGGGAACATATTTCCACTCAGTTACATTTTGTGACTGAGAGAGGAACGCAATCATGTCCAAACCAAAGATCGCCGTCATCATCGGCAGCACCCGTCCCACCCGCTTCGGCGACAAGCCGGCAAAGTGGATTCTCGATCACGCCAAGGCGCGCGGCGACATGGACGTCGAATTGGTGGACCTGAAGGACTACAACCTGCCGCTGTTCGATGCGCCGGCTTCCGACATGTGGATGCCCACGCCCAACGCCGAGGCCGCCCGCTGGCAGGCCAAGCTGAAGGAATTCGACGGCTACATCATCATCACCGCCGAATATAACCGCTCGATTCCCGGCGCGCTGAAGAACGCCATCGACTGGGCCTATACCCCGTTCATCAAGAAGGCCGTCGGCTTTGTGGGCTATGGTTCGGTCGGCGGCGCCCGCGCGGTCGAGCACCTGCGCAACATCGTGGTCGAGCTGCAGGCCGTGCCGGTGCGCCAAGGCGTGCACATCGGCGGCTCGGATTTCATTCCCGTGCTGATGGGCCAGAAGAGCTGGGACGACGTGAAGGGCAATATCGACCCGTTCGTGCCGGATCTGCTCGATAACCTGCTCTGGTGGACCAACGCCACCAAGACGGCACGCCAGGCCGATGCAGCCAAGGCCGCTGCTGCCTAGACCCCTAGCCCTTTCGATGGAATCGAATGTCGCTGAACTTTTGTTTATTGGCGTTCGATCAGGAAGGGCGGTAACCGCCTATCCTGCTCGCGCCACCAGGCTCCTCGGAGGTTGGTTGCGCGTTTCAGTTCGCTGACCAAGACCCTCCAAAGTCAGCTCCGAGCCCCGCTTCGCTGCATCGAAGCGGGGCTCATTTTTTTTGCACAGGAGGTTGCGCTGGGGGAAACCGCCGTTTTCGGGTAAGGCGGCTGGTGGTTTTGTAAAGAATATCGGGTTAGTCGTTTAAAGCAAATGCCGTGCATTAGGCAAACTAGATTGCAGAAGTCAGCCGGTTTTCAGACTAACTGTCTCATCTACCAAGAGCTATTGTTCACTAGATGCCGAAGCCGCTCTGCAACCAAGACATTGGCACAGGGTTGAGTGTGGCAGTCGAGCGGTGTAGAGAGGCGCCCGCCTCTTCCCGAGGTGAGCGATGGTTTCATGACGCAGACGAATGTGGCCGGCGCGGAAGCCGACCTCGACGCTACGGAACAATCCAGCCACGCTAACAAGAACCTGCCGATTCTGGTGTTGGGGGCAATTGGCGTCGTCTATGGTGATATCGGCACCAGCCCGATCTATGCCTTTCGCCAGGCGCTGGCGGATGGGGCGAGCCAGGCAACTCTCGCCAGCGATGTGCTTGGCCTCCTCTCGCTGATCGTCTGGGCGCTCATCATCACGGTGACGATCAAATACGTGATCTTCGTCACCAGGGCCGACAACCGGGGCGAGGGCGGCATCCTCTCGCTGATGTCGCTGGCCAAGACCGGATTTACCGGCAAGACAACCTGGATCATTGCGCTTGGCGTGCTTGGGGCGGCCCTGTTTTTCGGCGACTCGATCATCACGCCAGCGATTTCGGTGTTGTCGGCCGTCGAAGGCGTCGAAACCATTGCGCCGAGCCTCTCGGTCTGGGTGCTGCCGGCGACCGTGGTGATCCTTCTGGCGCTGTTCATGTTCCAGCGCTTCGGCACCGCGACCGTTGCGAGCGTGTTCGGGCCGGTCATGGTGGTGTGGTTCCTGGTGATTGGACTGAGCGGCCTCGTCCACATCGTCGCGACGCCGCAGGTGCTGCTGGCCATCAATCCCTATTACGGCCTCCATTTCCTGGCGACGCATTGGGGGATTGCGGGAGTGGTGATTGGGGCGGTTTTCCTGGCCGTGACGGGCGGGGAGGCGCTCTACGCCGATCTCGGGCATTTTGGCCGGCGGCCGGTGGCAGTCGCCTGGTTGAGCCTGGTATTCCCCTGCCTGCTGCTCAATTATTTCGGGCAGGGCGCCTTCGTCTTGCAGGGCGGCATATCGGCTGCCGCCAATCCCTTCTTCGAAATGCATCCGGAGTGGGCCCGCATTCCGGTGGTGGTGCTTTCCACGGCGGCGACCGTGATTGCGAGCCAGGCGGTGATCTCGGGGGCCTATTCGCTGGCCCAACAGGCAATTGCCCTTAACCTGCTGCCGCGCATGACCGTCCGGCACACTTCCGAGACGGCGTTGGGGCAAATCTACATGCCGCAGGTCAACTCGATGCTGCTGGTCTCGGTGCTGCTGCTTGTGGTCGGCTTCAAGAGTTCGGCAGCGCTGTCTTCCGCCTACGGCATTTCGGTGTCGGGCGTGATGCTGGTCACCTCTGTCTTTCTTGCTATCGTCATGTGGCGAATCTGGAAATGGCCGAAGCCGGCGATCTTTGCAGTGATGATCCCGCTTTTCATCGTCGACCTGGGGTTCGTCGTTGCCAACATGGGCAAGATCCTGGATGGCGGCTGGGTGCCGGCGGGCGTGGCCGCCTGGATCGCGCTGATCATGATCGTCTGGATGGTTGGCCGCCAGCGGCTGATCGAAAAGACCCGGCGCGACGAGGTGCCGCTCGAGTTCCTGGTGCAGAACCTGACCAAGAAGCGCCCGATCATCGTGCCGGGCACGGCGGTGTTTCTCACCAGCGACGCGACGGGCGCGCCCACCGCGCTGCTCCACAGCCTCAAGCACTACAAGGTGCTGCACGAAAAGAACGTCATCCTGACGGTGCAGACCTCCAACCTGCCGCGGGTGCCCGACAACGAGAAGGTGCGCATCGAATCGATGAGCGAGCTGTTCTACCGGGTGATCGTCACCTTCGGCTATGTCGAGACGCCGAACATCCCGAAGGCGCTGGGATTGGCGCGCAAGCTCGGCTGGAAATTCGACATCATGTCGACCTCGTTTTTCCTGTCGCGCCGCTCGATCAAGCCGTCGCCCAAGGGCGGCATGCCGTTCTGGGCCGACCGCCTGTTCATTGCGCTGGCGAGAAACGCGACCGACGCCACCGAATATTTCCACATCCCCACCGGCCGCGTGGTGGAGATCGGCACGCAGGTGACGATTTAGGAACGGGGCGGGCTACGGCGGCCCCCCCTTGGGGCACTGCCGCCAATTTCCAACAGTAGTGTTTGTTGCCGAGGCCCCCTCGCCGCCCCTGTAGAAGTGCATGGCAGCGCTGCGCCCGAGCGGGTGGCTTGAGGGCGGGACTTCAAGCATATTGGATGGACGCAGGAGCGAATCTGTCCAGCTTCCGCGAAAAGGGCTGCGTTCAGTTTCTTGAATGCGCTATCCAATTTGAGTATCGAGCCGGGATGAGACGCTACTGCCACAACTTGGCAGTAGGCTCCAGTACCGGTTCGCTGGCGGCGAGGCCTTCAGTGCCTCTTTTGACTCCGGTCGCCGCATTCAATGCCATTTGTCCGATCGGTTAGATAAACCGGAAAGAATTGACCATGAATGCCAAGCTTTTACGGGCCGCGATCCTTCTGGGCCTGCTCTCTCTCATTGGCCCGTTTGCCATCGACATGTATTTGCCGACCCTGCCGGCCATAGGCACTGCGCTCAAGGCCGATACCGCAGCCGTGCAGGCCAGCATCATGTCGTTCATGATAGCAGTTGCCGTGGGCACGCTGATCTATGGGCCGGTCAGCGACATGATCGGCCGCAAGCCGCCGCTCTATTTCGGCATCGTGCTCTACACCATCGGAGCCATTGGCTGCGCGCTGTCGCAGAGCATCGAAATGCTGATCATCTTCCGCTTCGTGCAGGGGGTGGGCGCCTGCGCCTCCTTTGCGCTGCCGCGCGCCATCGTGCGCGACAATTATACCGGCGCCGAGGCGACCCAGCTTTTCAGCCTGGTGATGCTGGTGTTTTCGATCTCCCCGATCCTGGCCCCCTCAGTCGGGAGCCTCGTCAACCAGTTTGGCAGCTGGCGCGAGATTTTTTGGGTGATGACCATCGCGGGCGTCTTGACGCTGGTGCTCTGCATTGTCGCGCTCAAGGAGACGCGGCCGAAGGAAGCGCGGGTTGAAAGTGGCCTCGGCAGCGCCATGAGCGCCTATTGGGTGTTGATTCGCGACGGCCGGTTCCTCGGCCTCACCTTGATCGGCGGCTTCGGCATTTCAAGCTTCATGGCCTTCATCGGCAGCTCGAGCTTCGTCTACATCAACCATTATGGGCTGAGCCCGACGCTCTACAGTCTCGCGTTTTCGGTCAATGCGATCGGGTTTTTCGCCGCCTCGCAGGCGACTGGCTTTTTGGTCAAGCGATTCGGGCTGAACCGGGTGGTGCGCTACGCGGTCTGGGGCTTTACCGGCGCCATGATGCTGCTCTTGGCGCTGTTTTTGGCCGGCTTCGATGGCATTCCGGTGCTGTCGAGCCTGATGTTCATCGCCTTCGCCTTCCTCGGCCTCGTGCTGCCCACCACGGGCGTCCTGGCCATGGAGGAGCATGGCGCGATCGCCGGCACCGCCTCGGCGCTGCTGGGTACCCTGCAGACGGTGGCGGGCGCGGTGGTGATGGGGATCGTTGCCGCGTTCTTCAATGGCACGGCCATGCCGATGGTGGTGGGTTTTGCGGTCTGCGCCCTGATCGTCTTCGTGCTGACGCAGCTGACGATCCGCGGCGACGACGACGCCGTCGTGGCCGAGCCGGCCGAAGGGTTTTCGATGCATTGAGGCCGGCACTCCTGCCGGATGGGCGGGGCGGGCTGAAACCTGCCCTGCGCCCAGCGTCATTCCGGCGGAAGCCGGAATCCAGTATGCTCAACGCGGCCCGTGGTGGGGGGTAGCCTCCCGCTCGGCGGCTGCCCCCCTTGGAGCAAGCCCCCTCCTTCGAGCAACACAGTTGCCGACTTTCGTCGGGATGACGGCGAAAGGGCGACCTCGTGGTTCGACAGGCTCACCATGAGATCGCGTGTTTGGGCGCCGCGAAGCGCGTGGGGTTCGCGGCCTTAGCCCTTCGCTTCCGCAGCGCCGTCGGGGAGTTGGGCGGAGCGATAGCGCTCTTCGACCGGCCCGTCCTCGAAATAGCGGATCAGGGTCAGGCGATCGGGGGTGAGTGAGGCGATGCGGGCGGTGACTTCCTTGCCGCCCTCGTTCCAGCTCAGCTTGTCGTCGGGGAGCATTTTCCAGCTCGAGAGTCGATGGGTCTCCCAGAAATTG